>PCRM01000037.1 GCA_002771215.1 Candidatus Nealsonbacteria bacterium CG23_combo_of_CG06-09_8_20_14_all_40_13
ATGCATGTGCTCGATGGCACGTTGCAAAGCCGTCTTGGACGAATACATCGGCCATCGTAGCTAATTCTTTAGCCAAAGATAAATCATTGTTTTCTTCCCTTTTGTCAAATCTGATATTCTCTAATAGTTCAATTCTATCTTTATGGTTAATCAGCTCATATAGTCGTTGTCTGACAAATACCATTTTTAGCTCCTCCACTACTCTTCCTTGTGGTCTGCCTAAGTGAGAAACTAAGATTATCTTATCTGCACCTTGCGCAATTAAATATTTAATGGTCGGCAGATGAGCTTTTATACGGCTATCATCGACGATGGTCGTTTGTCGTTTGTCGTTAGTCGTTAGTTGCTTTAGCGGTACATTAAAATCAACCCTGACCAAAATATTTTTGTCTTTAATTTTCGCATCTTGGATTTTGTTCATGGTTTTATTTTATCAAATTTTAGGATAAAATTAAAGAAAGAGATGAATAATCCAAAGATTGCTATTTTTGATTTAACTGGCTGTGAGGGCTGTCAGTTACAATTTTTGTCTTTCCAAGAAAAATTTTTGGGCCTTTTTCAAAATTTTGACCTTGTCAGTTGGCGACTTTTGCAGACGGAAAAGATTGACCAAATCGATTTTGCTTTAGTGGAAGGAGCAGTGACTAATAAAAAACAGCTTGAACTTTTAAAAAAAATTAGAAAAAATTGTCAAATTTTGATTGCTTTAGGCGACTGCGCTAAAACCGGCAATATTTTTGCCTTGGTCAAAAAGAACCAACGAAAGCAATTGACCCAATACGTTTATGGCAGAAAATACCAGCCAATTTCTTCTGATATTCAACCTTTAGACAAATTTATTAAAGTTGATTATAAAATTGGCGGGTGTCCGCCTAAATCTAGCGATTTAGAAAAAATTCTTTTAACCCTTCTAAAAAAGAAGCTTGTTGAAAAAGCGCCAACTAAAAAAGAAAAGCCGGTTTCAGAGCCTCTCATTAGGATAGAAGGCCATGGTGATTTAAAAGTTAATTTCCAAAAAAACCAAGCCAAATTTGAAGTTATAGAAAGTGAAAGATTAGTTGAAGGGCTTTTACTTGGTAAACCATACCAAGTTGCCCCTTATATTACTTCTCGAATCTGCGGCATTTGTCCGACAGTCCATAACTTAACTTCGATTAAAGCCATTGAAGGGGCGCTTAGAATTAAAATTAGCCAGGAGACGATTTTACTTAGAAAATTACTGCTTTCTGCTCAAATCATTCAATCTCACCTGATTCATCTTTTTTTTCAAGTACTACCTGATTTTATTCAAATAAAAGGACCGGTCGATTTAGCTCAAAAATATCCGGCTGAATTTCATCTTGTTTTAAATATAAAAAGAACCTGCGATAAGTTACTTACCTTAGTCGGTGGCCGACCTATCCACCCGACGAACACTTCCTTTGGTGGATTTTTAAAACTACCTCAAATAGAAGATTTACTGGCCATAAAAACTGAAATTTTGGATATTTTAGATGAAGCGCAAGATTTAGTTAAAATCTTTGAAAATTTCCAGTTCCCTCAAATCCAATTAAAAACGACCTATTTGGCCTTAAAGCAAGAGGGTGAATACGCCATTTATGAGGGAAAAATTTATTCTAATCAAGGTCAAAACTTTGAGCCAGAAGACTTCCAAAGAAAAATTCGAGAGACGATTTGCCCTTCTTCTTCAGCCAAAATAGGCAGACTTGGTCAGCAAAGTTTTATGGTGGGACCCTTGGCCCGACTATCCTTAAACCAAGAAAAGCTTAATCCCCAAGCCAAAGAAATTTTAGCCAAATCAAAGGTTAAACTTCCCTCTTTCAATCGTTTTGATCAAAATTTTGCCCAAGCAGTTGAAATTTGCCATTTTTTAGAAGAACAAATTAATTTGATTGACCAGTTGCAAAATTTAGATTTAAAAAAAGCGATGGCGATGAGAAAACTACCCCCGATAAGCCAGACCTCCTGGGGTATAGCGGCAGTGGAAGCGCCACGAGGCACCTTATACCACGCCTATGAAATAACCAAAGAGGGTAAAATTAAAAATTGTCAAATTATCACTCCCACCGTTCAAAATCTATCTCAACTGCCCAAAGACGCTCAAATTTTACTGGCTCAAACTTCCAATTTACCTCCAAGACAAAGACAAAAGTTCTTAGAAATGCTTATCCGCGCTTACGACCCCTGTATAACATGTTCAGTACATTAAAAAAATATCCCCTTAGAGGGGATATTTTTGGAAATTGCTCAGGTTAAATTGGAAAAGTGAAGCACCAAAATCCCGTTCCAAATCTATTGACGATTCAGAAAGATTTTTATAGCACGGCCATATCTCGTCACTTTGTCGTTGGCTTGCCAATATTTGACCAGCTAAATTTTTATCTAACTGGCAAATTATGCAACCACTGTGCAGGGCTACTTGCTGACCAACTCTGATTGGTAGATGACCTGAAAAAACTGCCTGTACAGAAATAACCAAACCACCATTTTGGTATTCAACTTCTACTTTATCACCAGCCAATTTGCTGATGTAAACAGGATTAAGTAAATGGCTGAAAAAGAAACGATTTTTACACTCTTGCCCATCAAGTTGGAATCCTTGAGCTTTCATATCAGAAAGAAAAGCAGGATCAGCATTAAGCCAATTCCAAGTATCTTCAGCATGTCTTAAAGACGAAAAGGCTAAAATCACATCTTCTGCGTGCAAAACTTCTTTTCCTTCCTTTTTGGCATAAGCAAATAAAGTTACCGCCCCACCCGTTGGCACTGTCGAATGCAAGCAGTATAGGTCTATCTCTTTTTCTCTCAGGATTTCGGGTTCAAAATCACAGCCAGGCGAGGAAAGCAATATTCTTTTGACAATAGCCAGTCCTTCTTCTGATAGTCGAACATTTTTTAAAGGTTCCATTTATTTCCCCCTTATTTTTCCAAAGTCAAATTTAGCTTCAAAATCTTCTCTGCCTCCAAACTTTCTACTTTATTTAAAGCAAAATTGGACTGACAAATCAAATAATCACCCACTTTGACATCTTCAACTAATGACAAATCAATCCAATGACTATGGTTTTTTTGGAAAATTTTGGCTTTTTTACCTGAAATTTTAATTATTTTACCCGGTATGGCTAAACACACGTTCGCTCCGCTCAAATTAAAAATTTAAAACTAAAAAATAAAAACTTTTAATTTAATAGTGCAATTTTTAACTTTTATTTTTCTGCCTTCGCAGCACACTCGTTTTGCTCGTAAGTAACTTTTAACTTATTTTCAATATATTTACAAAATTCAACCAAACGATGAGAGTATCCAAGTTCATTATCATACCACGCAATTATTTTAACTAAGTTTCCTCCGACCACTTGTGTCAATGATAGATCGACGATCGAGGCATTGGGGTTGCCTTTGAAATCTATGGAAACCAACGGCTCATTGACAACGGCTATCGCCCCCTGATATTTTGGTTCTCCTGCCGCCTGGATAAAAGCATTGTTTAACGCCTCTACGCTGACATTTTGCTTGAGCAAAGCCACAAAATCCATCACCGACACCGTAGCGGTCGGCACGCGAAAAGATAAACCGTTCATTTTATCTTTCAAACTTGGCAAAACCTCTGCTGTGGCTTTGGTGGCACCCGTGGTAGTAGGGATAATGGACTGCAAGGCCGAGCGGGCGCGCCTTAAATCTTTGTGGGGGGCGTCCTGCAGAACCTGATCCATCGTGAAAGAATGGATAGTACTCATCAAGGCCTTTTCTATGCCAAAAACGCTGTCTAGAACAGCCGCAACAGGCACTAAACAGTTGGTGGTACAGGAAGCCATAGAAAGCACCTTGTCTGTTTCCGGGCTAAAAGCATCTTCATTGACACCGGGCACAATCGTTTTGACCTTTTGGTCGCCTTTGGCAGGCGCGGTAATGACCACATATTGAGCTCCCGCCTGTAAATGCTTTGAAGCATCCTCAAAGTTGGTAAAAATTCCTGTTGACTCAATCACAATCCCGACTTCCATCTTTTTCCAAGGCAGCATTGTCGGGTCTTTCTCTTGAGTAAATAAAATCTCTTTGTCATCAACAACTATCGCATTGTCTTTGAGAGCTATTTCACCTTGGAATTTGCCGTAAGTTGAGTCCCATTTTAATAGATGCGCTAATGTTTTGGGGTCACCCAAATCGTTGATAGCAGCGACATTGAGCCCTTTTTCGTAGGCGGCGCGAAAAAAAGTACGCCCAATTCTACCAAAACCATTGACTGCAATGTTCATATTTTACTCCTTTGGCACTCACCAGCCTCTCGCATCTTTCTTGTCCAGCGAAGCTTTAGCGAAGTTGGAAGCGAAGAGGCTGATTGGCTGCCAACGGATTATTGCCATTCGGCAATGGGCATCGATGTTTGGGCACTACCCATAAAGTTTTCTCTACCTTCGAAAATCTTAGCTTCAATCATCGCTTCTTTTTGAGCACCCCAGGCAAGATTCGTTAAGCCCAAAACCTGAATTTTCAAAGTCAAATGAAAATACTCATTGGCATTAACACGAGTAAACAGTCCAATGGGAGAATTTGGATTTGATGTCATACCATAATTGAGGGGTGTTCCAGCGGCAATATCTGTTATAGACCCAAATTTTGCAAAAGAAACCACATTTCCATAAAAACCATGATTTTTCAACTCAATACTGACATCTTTAGCAGCTGTAGAAGTATTTTTCACACCTACACTATAAGTTAGAACATTACCAACTGCCACTTTCCTAATCAGAGGATCTTCACCAGCAGCACTTTTCAAATCACCAGTCCCAAATGGTTTATCCTCCTTCAACAGTTTCGGATCAGCACCATTTCCTTTTTCATCCACAAATGTTAAATAACCACTTTCTTGAACTAAAGGCAGAACTTGGCTGTATAAGGTTTGTATTGAGGTTGTATTGGTGGGTAAGGTTCCAGAATAAACTACGGCAATTAAGGCAGGGTTGTCTCTTACTTGAGTAATTGGTCCTATTTGACCTATCTGACTTTGCGTAATCCTCCAGCTACCCCCCCGACGGATATCTCTTTGTCCATTGTAGATACGCCTATATGTAACTCCATCAATCGTAGCCGAATCATTATCAATGCTGCTACCCCAAACATTAGAAATCCCAATCCAAACTTTAATATTATTAAGATCAACCCAGTAATTATTTTTGACCGCTAAAATCACCCAACGTACGGCATTTTGAGAAACTTTGTTATTGGTCCTAAATACGGCAGCATTATCAGACATTTTAAAAAGCGTAAAATAAACTGGGGCTGTTGCATTTGAGCCAGGAGGATAAGTTTGGTTAGGGTTAATTGCTCCTCTTGTCGTTACCGCCGCTCCTAATTGCACTTTACCAGATTGGACACCATAAAGAATTCCAACATTCAAAACCAAAAGCAAAACAAAAACTGAAACCAATAAAGCAATTGTTCTTTTAGACATTTTTCACCTCCTTTCTTAAATTTTTTTATTACCTTTTATATTATATCAATTACTTTGTGGCTTGCGCAACCTGCCGACAAATGGAGATAAATTCCTTGGCTTTTAAGGACGTGCCTCCCACCAGCGCGCCGTCAATTTCCCTTTGGCTGGTAAATTCTAAAATATTATCGGCAGTGACCGAACCGCCATATAAGATACGAATTTGACTCGCTGTCTCTAAATTATACATCTTGGCCAGAGTTTGTCTCATCTGCAAAACCATTGAAGCCGCATAGACACCGCTGGCCGGCTTACCTGTCCCAATGGCCCACACCGGCTCATACACTAAAACCGCTTTTTTAATCAAATCCTTTGGGATATCTTTGAGGACGGCTTTTAATTGTACAAACACATCATTTTTGGCCTCAACCTTATCTTCTTTCTTATATTCTCCCAAACAAATCACCGGCGAGAGTCCATGATGAAGAGCTGATTTGACTTTATCATTGATAAGCTCATTTTTTTCATTAAAATATGTTCGCCTTTCGGAGTGGCCTAAAATTACATACTGGCACATATTTTTCAGCATAAGAGGAGAAATCTCGCCGGTATAAGCGCCTTCATCAAGAAAATGCATATTTTGCGCGCCCAATGTTAAAAAAGAAGGACCTTTCTCGATGATTTCAAAAACCGGATACAACCATACAAAAGGCGGAAAGAGCACTACTTCCACGCCTTCCAGCTCCGCTACACCATTTTTAACCGCTGTTGCAAGAACGCTCGCATCAGATAAAGTGGTATTCATCTTCCAGTTGCCGCCAATTAATGGTCGCCGCATTGCAAAATCCTCCCTTGCCCGCCGTAGCATTTCGGTCTGAAACCTCAGGATTGAAAACTTTAGCGAAGGCGGGTTAATTATTCTTATTGTATCTATTATATCAAAATATCAAACAAAACAAAAATCCGCCTTCGTGGCGGATTTTTGTTTAAAAGAATTTAATTTTAACCTTGATCTACACCTATTTCTTCTTCTGCGGGTTTTTCTTCTTCGTCAGATATTCCTTCCCCGGATTCTTGAGGCGTTCCACTCGGTGCTACGGGGAGCGTTCCTTCTTCAGCAGGTTCCGAAGTATCTCCCCCCTTGGTGGTTGGAACCATTGGGTCTTCTGCCATTTAACCTCCTATTTTTACCCCGGCTTTTCGCCGGGTTTTTCATCCACTTAATATCTATATTACAGCATTTTTTTAATTTTGTCAACCATTCCAGCCATATCTAAATAGGACGTTTTTTCTCCTGCTCTTGCCTTTATTTCAACTTGGTTTTTTTCCACAGTTTTAGAAGATATTATCACGCGTAAAGGAATACCAATTAAATCGGATTCTACCAATTTTTGTCCGGCAGAGATTGGCCTATCATCCAACAGCACATCAATATTTTCTTTGGTGAAATCTTGATATATTTTATTAGCTTGTTCAATTATTTTTTTCTCATTGTTTAAAAGGACTAAATGTATTTGGAATGGGGCAATATTTTTTGGCCAGATGATTCCGTTCTTATCATGTGATACCTCGACTATCGATGCTAATAATCTACCGACTCCTATGCCATAGCAACCCATAACTATTGGTTGTCTTTTATCTTTATTGTCCAAATAATATGCCCCCATTTTCTCCGAATACTCGGTACCTAAATTGAAAATATGCGCAATTTCAATGGTGTCCTTTTGCTCTAATCTGGACTTACAGGAGGGACAATTATCATCTTGATAAACCTCCACATTGGCCGCAAAACCACATTTTGGACATAATAAAATTTTATCCTCGCCAGCTTGGGACACAACCATAAATTCGTGAGAGCTGACTCCCCCAATGGTGCCTGTATCCGCTTTGACTTGTAAGGTGGGTAATCCACAACGCTGGAAAATTTTTTTATAGGCCGAAATAATCTTTTTATAAGTATCTTCAAGATTTTCTTCATCTGGATGGAAACTATAGGCATCTTTCATTATAAATTCACGCGTTCTCAACAATCCCGAAGTAGCTCTCTGTTCGTTGCGAAACTTAGCTTGAATCTGATACAAAATTAAAGGTAAGTCTTTAAAAGATTTTACTCTTTTGCGCACAATGTCAGTAATTACTTCTTCATGGGTAGAGCCCAAGGCCAATTCCTTGCCATGTCTGTCTTTCAATTGGAATAAAGGAGGGTCTATTTTATCCCAACGTGATGTTTCTCGCCAAAGTTCTTTTGGCTGAAGGGCGGGAAGGCATATCTCCAACGCCGCAATTTTATTCATTTCTTCTCTAATAATTTGGCTAATTTTTTGATGTACTCGCCAACCTAAAGGCAGGAAAGAATAGATGCCAGAGCCTAATCTATCAATAAAACCTGCTCTCCAAAGCAGGCTGACAGAAGTTCCTTTGATTTCAGAAGGAATATCTTTAAATGTATAGATAAACGCTTGAGACATTTTCATTTTTTTCTCCTTCTTATCTTACCACAAATCTGATAATATCTCTGTATGTTATGGCTAAAATTAATAAAATTAAAATAGCAAACCCAACTAAATGAATAATATTTTCAATCTCAGCCCGAATCACTTTTTTACCCCGTACGCCCTCTAGGGCTATAAATAATATTCTGCCGCCATCTAAGGCAGGAAAAGGAAGAATATTAATTAAAGCTAAATTAATTGAAATTAAAGCTGTTAATTGCAATACATAAACCAAACCCAAATCTATGGCTGACGAAACAAAACTGAACACTCCAACAGGACCGGTGACATCTTGAGAAACTTTTCCAGAAACAAATATATTTTTGAAGAATATGCCTAAAAATTTAATAATTGCCCAAGTGATTTTTCCGGTCTCTGCAGTGGCCGCTACAATCGCTTTATAAAACGGCAGTTTTACTTTGACATCCTCAACCATGCCCACTCCTAAAGGAGCTTCGGAAGACTGCGAGAGTAGCACGCTAATATTTCTGGTTCGACCGGCTTTTTTCATTGCTAAAGAAATTGTTTCGCCCTTGTGAGCTTGGGTGAAATTTTGAAAGTCGGCTGCATTTTTAAAACCTAAAATCATTTCTCCCGATTGAATGCCAACTTTTTGGGCAGGAGAATCTTTTTCAATTTGCACAACTAAAATATTGTGAATTTTTTCGCCTGAAAAACTATCGGCCTTGCTGACAATCGGACTCATACCAATTGAAAAGCCGATAGCTAAAAGCACAATCGTCAGTAAAAAGTTGAAAAAGACGCCGGCAAAAACAATCGCTAATCGCGTAGGCACTTTTTTCTTGGAAAATGAATTAGGAGCGTTATTCTGTCCATCTTCCCCCAACATCTTAACGTAGCCACCGACAGGAATAGCATTAATTGAGTAAGTAGTTTCTTGCCGCTTCCAGGAAAAAATTCTAGGCGGAAAACCAAAAGCAAATTCTAAAACTTTGACTCCCGTTCTTTTGGCGATGATAAAATGGCCAAATTCATGGACAAAAATTAGCAATCCCAAAATTAAAATAAAGACCACAAGGGTCAATAAAAAGGTCATAATCTAAACTTGAAGAATTTCTTTTTCCTTATTCTCTGTGAGTGTTTTTATCTTAAGATTAAATTCTTCAATCATTTTATTCAACCTAAATTCTCCAGAATAGCGGTCATCTTCAGTTAATTTTTTTTGTTTTTGTAAATTTTGAATTTCTTTCCAAGATTCTTCTCTTAAATTTCTTATCTCTACTTTGGCTTCTTCGGCCATCGCTGAAACAATTTTTGTTAATTTTTGTCTTTCTTCTGATGTTGGTGCGGGCAGATGGAGAGTAATTTTAACGCCATCATTGACTGGGTTTAAACCTAAATTGGCATTGCGAATGGCCAACTCAGCGTCGCCAAGTGCGTTCTTATCCCAGGGAGAAACAATAATGGTGGCTGGATTGGGTGCAGAAATGGTTGCCAGTTCTCTTAAAGGCATGAGATTTGCAAAATATTGCACCTTAACATTTTCAACGAGTGAGGTGTTCGCTCTGCCAGTGCGAATTTTTTTGAGCTCTTCTTGAAAAGTTGATACCACGGTCTCCATTTTTGATTTAAGTTCCCTAAGAATCTGCTCTAGCATATTACCTCCCCTGTTCGTATCTGATAAATCTTTTTATGGCAATGTTTTCGCCAATGGTGGCGATGTGTTTTTTAATTAACTCTCCTACTGTCATAGATTCATCTTTGATAAAAGGTTGTTTCTGCAGTTCTTCCACATCCTTAGGAGCCATTGAAGCAACTTGAAGAGCAATATCATGAACAAATTGCCTGAAAAGGTCATTTTTGGCTACAAAATCGCTCTGGCAGCTGACCTCTACCAATACTCCAACTCTTCCTGAATGCACATAGGCATCAACTAAACCCGCGCCCATTTTTTTCTCAGATTTTACTTTAACAATATCGTCCTGACGCTCTTTGAGAAGCGCTAAAGCTTTCACTTTATCACCCTTGGCTTCCTCTATAGCGTTTTTAATCTCGTAAACAGAGAGGCCTGTTTGCTCCCTAATTTTTTTAATTAGCTCTAGATTTTGCATTTTTCTTTTCTGATGTTTTTTTTACCTTTGATGTCAAATTATTTAAAATCGCATTGAGAATTAAAGATAATGATTTTTGAGAGTCATCATTGGCGAAAATTGGATAATCAATTTTAGAAGGATCAGAATTTGTGTCGCATAAAGCAATAACAGGTATATTTAGCTTATTGGCCTCTTGAAGCGCAATGTTTTCTTTTGCCGGATCAACAATAAAAATAGCATCTGGCAATCTTTTCAAACCCTTCACTCCATCTAAGATTTGATGAAGCCGTTGGGAATTTTCTTTAAATCTATTTTTTTCTTTTTTAGTAAGTTTTTCGAAATCTTCAGATTCAATATACTTATCAAGCTCTTCTAATCTTTTCAGGTTTAAAAGCAATGTTTCAAAATTAGTTAGCATACCGCCCGTCCAGCGGTTGGTGATATAAGGCATGTTGAAAAATTTGGCAATTTTTTCCAGCAGTTCTTTTGATTGTTTCTTAGTGCCAACAAACAAAATAATCTTGTCTTCTTCAGCAAGATTATTTAAAAATTCAATTGCTTCTTGTAGTTTTTTTGTCGTCTTCTCAAGGTCTATCACATAAACATTGTCCCGAAGGGTAAAAATAAAAGAGCGGCTACCCGGTTGCGAGTGGCCTCTTGTGTGTCCATAGTGGACTCCGGCTTCCAGCATTTCCCTAAGTGATGGTAATTTCATTAACCTACTTTCTAAATTAATTTTAAACGAACCTTGATTTTATGTCAACCCGTTCGACTTCGCTCAGGGTGAATAACCCTTGCCAAAATCATCAGTTTTTGATAAAATGTTTACAAAGGACTGAAATGAAAAAAAATATTCATCCAGCATACCATAAACAAGCAACTATCCATTGTGCTTGCGGCAACATTATAACTGTCGGCTCTACAGCAAAAAAAATGCAGGTTGAAATTTGCTCGGCCTGCCACCCTCTCTATACGGGCAGCGCAAAATTCGTTGATACTGCCGGTCGTGTTGAAAAGTTCAAATCAAGATTAGAAAAATCTGAGAAATTCAAAGTTAAGGGACTCAAAAAAAATGGCGATTCAAAATCTTCAGCAACAATTGGCAGAAGCTAAGCTTCTCTCCCAAGACGCCAATCCAGCAATCAGAAAAATGGCCTTGCAAGAGGTCGGTTATTTGGAATTGGCATTAAAAAATGATAATTCATCAAGCATTGAAAACGCCATTTTAGAAATCCGTGCCGCTGCAGGAGGAGATGAGGCAGAAATTTTTGCCGCTGAACTTTTGAGAATGTACACCAAATATGCCCAACAGCAAGGATGGAAGGTTGAATCTCTTGATACTAATAAAACTTCATTGGATGGTATCAAACAAGCAACGGTTAGAATTGTCGGATCTGCTGTTTATTCTAAATTGGCGTTCGAAGGCGGTGCTCACAGAGTACAGCGGATTCCCAAAACTGAAAAAAGAGGTAGAATCCATACTTCAGTGGCGACAGTGGCAGTTTTACCTGAAATCAATAAAACTGAGGTAGAAATCAAACCAGAAGATATGAGAGTAGATGTTTATCGTTCTAGTGGCCACGGCGGGCAAAGCGTCAATACTACTGATTCAGCCGTTAGAATTACCCACATTTCTTCCGGTATTGTTGTCACCTGTCAGGATGAACGCTCTCAAATTAAAAATCGCCAGAGTGCCCTAATGGTTTTAAGAGCAAAACTTTGGCAGTTAAAAGAGCAAAAAAGCAAACAAAAAGAAGGTCATCTGCGCCTTTCCCAGATAGGCAGCGGCGAGAGGTCTGACAAAATCAGAACTTACAATTTCCCACAGGATAGATTAACTGACCACCGAATTGGAAAATCTTGGAGCAAGCTTGAAAAAATATTAAACGGCGACCTAGACCCAATAATTTCTGCTATTTTGCAGCCTCAGAAAAAATCTTAATTTAATTCTATTTCGAGCGAAGCAAGAAAAAGGCTTTGCCTATTTCGAGCGAAGCAAGAAAAAGGCTTTGCCTATTTATATTCGGTTAGTTTGACTTTTACTTTTTGTTCTTTAGCATTGCGTAAAATGGTCAATTCTATTTCTATACCTGGCTGATACTGTTGAATTAACAAAGCCAAGGAATGATTGGAATCAATTTTTTCGCCGTTGACATAAGTAATAATATCTCCATCCTTAATACCTGCTTTGTCAGCAGGACTATCGGCTACTACAGCTGCCTCTGCTCGGTTGCTGCCTGTTTTCACCAGTACGCCGTAGTCAACCGGCAAATTCGCTTGCTGAGCTATCTCTTTATCAATCGGAATATATCTTATCCCCAAGAAAGGCCTAATAATTCTGCCTGTTTTTTTAACAGATTCAATAGCCGGCTTAGCCGTATTAATAGGGATAGCGAAACCTATCCCTTCGGCAACTTGTTTTGAAGCCACAGCCGTATTAATGCCGATGACTTGACCTTTTAGATTCAAAAGCGGCCCGCCAGAATTGCCAGCGTTGATTGCGGCATCAGTTTGAATTAGGCCTTCCAAATTTTCAACGGAGGCACCCGTCGGCTCAGAAGCCGTCAAAGTTCTTTCTCGCGCTGATACAACGCCGACAGTAACAGTATTTTGAAACTCGCCTAAAGCGTTGCCTATGGCCACCACCCATTGGCCAATCTGAAGTTTTTCCGCGCTAGAATCACCTAATTCAACTGCCGACAAACCTTTGGCATCAATCTTGATAACTGCCAGGTCGTTAAACGGATCTTGAGATAGCACTTGGGCTGGAAAAGATTTTCCATCGGATGTTAAAACCATATATTCTACGGTTGCATCGGAGATAACATGTTTATTAGTTAAAATTAGACCATCGTTGGTAATAATAAATCCTGTGCCACCCCCCTCTGCTGTTGTAACCCGTCCAAAAAAATCCTGCATATTTTTTTTAAAAGTAATATTGACAACTGATGGAGAAACTTTTTTAGCAGCATCAATTATGGCCGAAGATTCCTCTAAAACAACTTTATCGGTTTTTACGGTTGGCAAGCTAATTTCTTTAATATTGGACAATCCAAGAAAATCTTTTAACGGCGATGAGGAGAGAATTAAAATACCGCCGACGCCGCCTAAAAGCCCCATAATAAAGCTTAAAATCAAAAATACAACAATAAAAAGCCCAGTTTTTCTTTTAGAAAGTATGGGCTTATTTTCTTCTAAAACTATCTTATCCATATTTTTATTATAGCAAATATAGCAAAATTAATAACTGATAGCAATTATAAGACCTAGACTTTAAAAGCGTCATACTAACCGTTTTCTTTCAATAATGACCTTGCTTTTTCTCACTTTTGAAGGTAAAATTTTTTTAATCATTCCCCAGAAAGTACCCAGGCCATAGGAAATATGCTCTAAAGGAAATAAAAAAAGTAACAAAGGCAAAGAGACCCAATTTTTATTTTGAAAGGCGGCTTCAAAACTAAAAAGAAGGTTCAGAAAAAGATAGATAAACGTAGGGACCAAATAATAGAAATTAGACCAAAAAATAAGGGAAATAAGATAAAAACAAAAAAATAAAGGAATTAAGAAAACCAAATCAGAAACTGAAAGCAAATAAAAGAAATGATCCATCCTCCCTGAGCCATATCTAAAGATCTGCCGAGCAAAGGCAAATAAAGTTGCTCTTTGACTGCGATAGATAATCATCTTAGGATTATAAATAAAATAATATCCCCGAGCGTTTAATCTTTTAAGCAGCTCATTTTCTTCATTGGGATAAAGAGCCTCATTTAAGCCTCCCGCTTTGAGGAAAATACTTTTCTTAAAACAAAGATTACAAAGGATTAATTTGTCTCCTTTTGCTTTGATTACTTTACCTACTGATCTAAATCTATGTCTGGTCTCTGAGGTACCAAAAGAAGAACCCAAAACATAGCCAAAACTTTTTTGAAGTAGCGAGTCGGAAGGCAAAGTTAAAGCAGGTCCACCAACTGCCGCCACATCTTTCCTATTAATATAACTGACCGCTTGATTAAGAGCATTTTTATCAACCATAGAATCATTATCGAGAAAATAAAGAATTTCATTTTTAGCTAATTTGACTGCTTTATTTCTCTGCCGAGAAGGTTGGTTGCCTCTGACTATTAAAACCTCGATTTTATCCTTTGGGTAAGCTACCTTTTTTAGAGATTGGATAACCTTTTCTATTTCCCCTTTGGGTTTAACCGGAATAATGATACTGACGTTAGGAAACATAATCTTTTCTTGAGAAAACTCCTTTTGCTTCATAGTCGCTCCTTAAGAATTTTTACTATCCTTCTTCCACTTTTGCCGTCCCCAAAAGGATTTGACCAGGAAGGCTTTTTATTTAGCATTTTCTTAACGCTATAACAAATTTTTTCTGGCATAGTCCCGGCTAAAATATTAGCTCCCACTTCTATAGATTCTACTCTTTCGGTATTTTCTCTAATCGTTACACAGGGTACCTTAAGAACGCAAGCCTCTTCTTGAATGCCGCCTGAATCGGTTAAGCAGAGAGTAGCCGATTGTTCTAATTGCAAAAACTCTAAGTAGCCAACTGGCTCTAAGATGTTGATCCCATCAGGTAATTCTAGTTCAAAGATTTTAAGCTGTTTTTCTGTCCTTGGATGAATAGGAAAAATTATCGGTAATTTAAATTTTTTATAAATTAAATTCAATCCCTTTAAAATATCGTAAAAGTTTTTTTTATAATCGACATTGCTTGGTCGATGGAGTGTTAATAAAAAATATTTCTTTGGCTTTAACTGTAATTTTTTTAAAATATCTTTTTTCTCGGCGATTTTTAGGTTCTGAAAAACTGCATCCACTATCGTATTGCCGACAACGAAGATTTTTTTTGATTCTATTCCTTCCCCTTTTAAAATAAAAGATGCTTTGTTAGTGGGCGCAAAGAGATAATCGGAAATATGGTCCACTAAAATTCGATTAATTTCCTCGGGCATTGTCCGGTCATAGCTTCGCAAACCAGCTTCAACGTGTCCCACTTTTATACCTAATTTAAAAGCAGCTAATCCCCCAGCCAAGACAGAATTAGTATCCCCTTCAACCAAAACAATGTCAGGATTTTCTTTTTCTAAAACCCCTTCGACCTTAATAAGTATTTTGCCTGTTTGTTCTCCATGATTACCGGAGCGAACACCAAGATTATATTTTGGTTGGGGAAGATTCAACTCCTCAAAGAAAATGCGATCTAAATATTTTGTATAATGCTGGGTTGTGTGAATAATAAAGAAATCAAGATTTTGCTTTTGACTTTCTCGGATAATCGGCGACAACTTGATTATTTCTGGTCGGGTACCTAAAATAATTGCTATTTTCATTTCGTACCTCTCAGTAAGAAATGAAAACAAGGTTTTTGAGTGAAACGAAAAGTTCTTATTTTCATTTCCGAGCCTTTTAACTGGTTAAATTGATTAATTTTTGATAAAATTTTTGACCTATTTTTTGCCAATCATAATTTTGACCAATAAATCTTTGTCCCAATTTATGCCGCTCATCACCATTTGAGATTATCTCTAAAATTTTTTGAGCAAAATCAGCCGGAGACGAAGAAGAGCAGTAGACAAAATTTCGAAAATCCGTTGATTCTACCCAATTAGTCACAACCTTCTTGCCAGCCGCTAAATATTCCCTTAATTTCATCGAACAGCGGTATAAATTGGCTTCCTTGTCTTCTCGATAGTAAAGAAGACAGAGGTCAGCTAATCTTAGGTATTGGCTGATTGTTTTGGGATCTTGATAATCGGTGAAAATTACATTTGAATCCATCTTTAATTCTCGGGCTAAATTTTTATAAAACTTTTCTTTCGGGCCACCGCCAGCGATGATTAGAATAAAAGATTTATCCTTTTTTAAAATTATCTCAAAGATTTGAAAAATGTCTTCCAGTTCAGCGGCGATATTAAGATGACCCATCCAAAATAAGATTTTGCCTGTTTTTAAACTATATTTTCTTCTCAACTGACCATCCTCTTGCCTCTTGGATTTATTCGAAAAGATATTTAGATTAACACCTTGTTCTAACTGATAAATTTTATCATTAGCAACTTTAAATTCTTGGGTCAAAATTTTTTTGAGCTGAGGATGGTGATAAGTGACTAAGTGACATCGCTTAGGAAAAATTTTTTGACTAAATTTCACCAGTAATCTTAGAATGCCTTTCCGATACCCCCAATCTAAATCATCAATATCAATCACTATTTTGGCTCCTCTTATTTTAGCCATTAAGATAGGAATACCAATATTAGGATAAGGTTTAAAGCCAATGACCACCTGATAATCTTTACTTAAAACAAACCAGAGATTCCTCATCAGACTTAAACCAAGAGTAAAAATGGAAAGACTTTTGCCGGGAGAGTAAAATATTTCGACTGGACAAAATTTGCCTAAAACCTCGGCTAAATATTTAGCCCTTAAAAAACTACCCGTATTTTTAGTTTGAGAAATTAAAATTAAAATTTTCATCTATCGACCTTTAAAAAGAAAATGAAAAGTAGCGGAAATGATATTGGGTAGGTTTTTCCAAGTTTGAAAATCAGCTAAAAATTTAGCCATGAAGGCTGGTCTAAAATAGAATTTCTGATAAGCCCTTTTGACCATTTTAGCCGGTAATTCCGGATCTTGCCCAGGGAATTCAAAATAGGCCTTTTGGTCAAATTGACTAAAACCAGCCCAATTTTTTATTTTAAATTTCCCTTTTTCTTGAATTAGGGCAAAAAGTCTAGTTCCAGGAAAAGGAGTGGCTGTGGTAAATTGAGCAAAATCTGGCTGCAGCTGCAAGGCGAATTTAATTGTTTTTTTCATCTGTTTTTGAGTTTCTCCCGGATTGCCCATCATAAAGAAGGCAATTGTTTTTATCTTATATTTTCTGGCTAATTTGAAAGCTTTTTTAACCTTGGAGAGTTTCAGATTTTTCCCAATAATATAATCTAAAACTTTTTGATCACCCGACTCAACTCCAAAAGCAATTCTGTAGCAACCTGCCTTTTTCATCTCCCTGAGTAGCTCCTCTGTTGCAAAATCAGCCCTAATCCCGTTAGGCGTTGACCAGGGGATTATTAATTTCTTTTTCTGGATAAGTCGGCAAATTTTAATTGCTCTTGAAGTATCAACATTAAAATTGTCATCTTGAATTCCTATCTCTTTTACTCCGAATTTTTTGACTAATAACCCCCACTCCGCTAAAACATTCTCTGGACTTCGGGCTCGCCAGATTCGACCAAAGGTTCCCTTATAGCAAAAAATGCATCCATAGGGACAGCCCCTAGAAGTAATGATATTAATCGCTGGCCTTCTACTACCTAAAAGAGGTTGAGGATTAGTATATTGGTTTAATTGACCAAATTTATGATAAGCCGGGAATGGTAAAGAATCTAAGTTGGTAATAAATGGTCTATTTTGATTATGAATAATTTTATTCTTTTTTTTATAACTTATCCCTAATATGGTATTAAAATCTTTTTTTCTCAAAACTGCCCGCGCCAACTCCAACATTGTTATCTCCCCCTCCCCCCTAACCACCACATCAATATACTCTTTTTCTAGAGATTCCTCAGACAAACAAGTTGGATGAGGACCCCCTAAAACAATTAAAGTTTTTTTATTTTTATATTTGATTTTTTTGGCTATTTTCCAGGCTTGAGCAATTAGAGGGGTAGTCGCTGTAATGCCAACGATATCAGCCCTTGGGATAGTCTGGTTGGGATTCACCGCTAAATCTATCACCTCAACCGCAAAATTATTCTTTTCTAAATAAGCGGCGATATAAGCTAAGCCCAAAGGTAAGGTTTTGGCCAAAATCCAAATTTTGGAAGCTGGGTTAATCAATAATATTTTCATTTTTTGGCTTCTAAAACAAACTGAATAAACCCTTTAAAAAGGCGAGGGAAAAAATAATATGTTTGGACCCTACGCAAGGCCTGCCAAAAATATCTTGGTCTTAGATAGAATCTTCGGTAGGCCTCTTTTTGTTTAGCTCTTAAAATCTGAGCTGACATTTGTCTTGTTTCAAAATAAACCCGTCCCTCGTAAGCTCCATATTCATCCCAATTAGAAATAAGAAGCTTATTTTTGACCATCTGATAAAGTCTGGTTCCAGGGAAAGGGGTAGCTACTGTAAATTGGGCAAAATCTAAATTGAGATTTTGAGCCAAATTTATTGTTTCCTCTAAACTTTTTTCCGTCTCCCCAGGATTACCGAGAACAAAAAAACCCATGGTCTGAATACCTACTTTTTGACAGATTTTAACCGCTTCCCTCACCTGATTCAAATTGATTTTTTTACCAATTATTTTAAGCATTCTTTCTGAACCTGATTCAATCCCTAAAGCTACCCTGTAGCAACCAGCTTTTTTCATCCTCAAAATTAACTCTTCAGTAATTGTATCTACCCTAATTCCAATAGGACAGCTCCAAGGGATAACTAATTTTCTTTTAATCAATTCATCACATAAATGAATGACTTGAAAAGGATTAGCACTAAAAGAATCATCTACTATAGCCATCTCTTTAGCTTGGTATTTTTTAATTAATTCTTCCCATTCGGCTAAGATATTGCTGACTGATCTAAACCTGTACCTACGACCAAAAATAGCTTTGTAACAAAAAAGGCAATCAAAGGGGCAACCTCTTGAGGTTAAAATAGTCCCTAAAGGAAGTTTATTGCCCAAAACGGGTTGACCTTTATAATAAGAAAGTGACGGAAATAGCTGACGAGCCGGTCGAGGTAAATCATCGAGATTTTTAATTAGGGGTCTATCTGGATTATGAAAAAATTTATTTTTTAACTTATAAGATAATCCCAAAACTTTATCTGGTCTTTCTAAATTACTAAGTAAATCCAAAATTGTCTCTTCGCCTTCGCCTCTAACCACCAAATCAATCCCTTCTGATAAAGCCTCCTCAGGTAAAGCTGTCACATGAGGGCCGCCAGCGATAATTTTGGCTGGACTTATCTTTTTAATCAATTGAGTGAGATGGTAAACCTTTTTAATTGCTGGGGTGGTGGCAGTAAAACCGATTATTTGCGCCCTCTGTTTTTTAATCAAATTTTTAAATTCTCGGTCAGAATAATTTTTAACAGTTTGGTCCAAAATTTTGACTTGATGACTTGCCTTTTGACAAACAGCGGCAATGTAAGCTAAGCCAAGGGGGAGAAAAACAGCAGAAGAAGAAAAAATTGGTTTATTTGGGCCAGGATTTATTAATAATATTTTCATTTATCTCACTGGTTTTTTTCTCAAAATAGCTAAAATCCTTTGAACTAATTTTCTTGCGGCCATAAAATTCCATTTCCAATCAAAGGGTTTTATTTTAGTAATCAAATATTTTGGCCTAAAAATAATTTTTCGATAAGCCCAATTTCTTAGTCTAACCAAATCATCAGCGGATAAATCTTTTGTCCTAATAATCGGTTTTTCGCTCAGAGGGAAATATTTGCTCCAATCAAGTGTTTCTAGATAACTTCTTTTTCGATAATAATTAAAAATTTCAGTATTGGGAAAAGGGGTAGCAAAACAAAATTGGGTATAAAAGGGGTCAATTTCTAAGATAAAATCAACTGTCTCTTTGATTGTCTCCTCTGTCTCTCCAGGCAGTCCCAGAACAATCATAGCATAAAAATAGATGCCTACTTCGTGACAGAGTTTAGCCGCTCTTTTTATATCTTCTTTAGTAATCCCCTTTTTAACCCTTTTTAAAATCTTAG
>PCRM01000030.1:0-243 GCA_002771215.1 Candidatus Nealsonbacteria bacterium CG23_combo_of_CG06-09_8_20_14_all_40_13
TTCAATTTTTGCTTGTTTTTCTTCAAGGGTCATGGGGTCAATCGGGATATTGGCATTTAAAATAGTGCTATCTTTCTGGCAAGTTAAAACCGCTCCATGATATAAATTGGTGTAAATATCATCTTGAGGGGTGCCGGCTTTAACCAGCTTGGAAGCAAAGCTGAAACCAGGTTTAGTCATCGTAATAAAGTAATTACCGGCTGGGACTGAAAAACCAAACCTGCCTTCATTATCGGTCACTCT
>PCRM01000030.1:266-482 GCA_002771215.1 Candidatus Nealsonbacteria bacterium CG23_combo_of_CG06-09_8_20_14_all_40_13
GGTGAGAAAAGATACGCACGACGGCAATAGAGATTGGGGCCTTAGAGGCAGCGTCATAAACCACCCCCCAAGGTAATCTTTTTTTCTTGAGGCCTAATCTTTCTAAAAGTAAATTAAAGAGATAATACACATACCAAAGGATATTGTAAAAACCAGTGGTCATCAAGATAGATAAAGTAGGCACAAGTATAGCGACTGGTTTGGCTAGGGTATTGA
>PCRM01000030.1:586-1375 GCA_002771215.1 Candidatus Nealsonbacteria bacterium CG23_combo_of_CG06-09_8_20_14_all_40_13
AATGGTTTGTTTGGGCAGAATCTTTTCTAAGGCTTTTTCCAAGAATGACGGTGGAGCAGAAAGGACTTTTTCTTGTTGTTTCTCAAAGATATTAGAGATAGTTTCTAAAATCCCGCCACCTACTTGAAATTCTTGAATATTAGAGTCAGGACTTGGCATATTATTAAGGTCAGTTAAATTACCCCAAGTTTGGTGAGAACCTGGTACAATTTGATCTTTGGCGTTTGACAATAGATATTGCCAATTACCATTTTGATCTACTTGAGCAAATACCGTTGTGGGAGTAGAAGCGATATTGAGAGAAATAATTCCAAAGTCAGAGGCAGTGCCAGAGATAGTTAAAATATTATTGTTAATTTGGGCTTTTTGGATAACTGGTGGATGAGGAAGAATTTCAATGGTTGTTGAGGTTGATGAAGCATTGCCATCATTATCTTGAACAATCAAAGAAACAGCGTAGCGTCCGGTAGTGTTGTAGGTATGGGTGATTTTGGATTGGGAAGTTTCTTGAGCAAAAACAGGAGTCAAAAAGGTTTCTTTTTTACCTTGACCTTTAATCAAATCCAAAACTTTATCCCAACCCTTTTTCAAACCTTGACCAATACCTTTGAGGGTGTCCTTAGCTTTATCAACTAAAGATGGTTGGGCTGGGGGTTGTTCTTGAGTAATTTCGACGGTCGGTTGGGTTGTCGTTGGAAGCTGTGTGGTTTGCCCCCCAGTATCCGCAAAATTCCAAGTATACTCAACAATTTGACCATCAGCGTCATAAGAGCCAGAAGCATCAAAGAC
>PCRM01000030.1:1425-2575 GCA_002771215.1 Candidatus Nealsonbacteria bacterium CG23_combo_of_CG06-09_8_20_14_all_40_13
GGTGAAGTGAAAGTAATGGTTGGTTTTTGATCTAAAGTTACACTGTCAGTTTCATCTAAGGCGGTAATGGTGGTTTGGCCTGAGGTGGAAGAAGTGATATACCCGACTGTTACGCCAGCTGAATCAGTCAAATTAGCTGGTTGGGTAATTAAATCAGTGGAGCCCCGAGAAGAAGAAAGGGTGATTTTTTTACCAACAACTGGGTTTCCTGCCGTATTTTTTAAGGTTATGGTGATAGTTGAGGTTTGACCAATGTCTAAAGAAGTAGGGTTGGCAACTACGGTTGAAAGTGAGACAGAAGTTTCAGCTAAGGTGGCAAAAGAAACGCAAGAACCATAGCCAGTGCCGCCAGAATTGGTGGCATAGGCTTTGTAAGAATAAGTAGTGTTGGCAGTCAGGCTGGTCAGTTGCAGTGAATAAGCTGCGGCGCCAAAACTGCCGTTTTCTGATTTGTCATTTATAGTGCCGGTGCAATCAGAAGATTGATAATACTTAAAGCCCCGGGTGGTGGCGTTCTCGCCGCCAGTAGCAGTAATGGTGCCATTGGCGTCGGCTGTGGTCTGAGCAAGGTTGGTGGCACCCTGGGTGGTTACTGTAGGCGGATTAGCAGATAAGGTATATTCAGAAGCCCCAGCCCCTAAAGCAGTAGCCTCACCATCCTCATTTTTCGCTTTAACTTTGTAGGTGTATTGGGTGTTAGGTGAAAGATTAATATTATTAATACCTGATGTTTCTCCCCAAGCACTATAACTTTGCCAAACTTCAGAAACTTCATCAGCAATACCATCAGCGCCTAAATATTTACCTAAGGTTTCGTTGTAGATGGCGTATTGGGTATCACCAGGTAAAGGGGGATTATTATTTATTTCAACATACATTGCGAAGCATTTGGTTAGATTTACATTTATTCCACTTCTTATCAATCTTACTTGTAGATTATCTAAATCTGTCTGGTTCCAACTTCCAGTATAAGTTATTGAACCCCAGCTTGGAGAGCCAGGCGTTCCAACGGTAAAAGTTCCAGGAGCCTGCCAAGCGCCACTAACATAAATATTTCCTTGAAAAATGGCTTGAGCAGCAGGACTTTCCCCATAAACCCAGACTTTAATCTGGGTTACTGTTGCGGCAGTAAAAGTGGTCATATTAAAAT
>PCRM01000029.1 GCA_002771215.1 Candidatus Nealsonbacteria bacterium CG23_combo_of_CG06-09_8_20_14_all_40_13
TACCTCCTTGATATTAATTATAGCATGTTTTGTTATTATTGTGTCAAGAACTAAAGGTGCTATAATAAGTCCAAGTATTCCTTTTTTCTCGCTTCGCTCGAAATAAGTCCAAGTATTCCTTGTTTCTCGCTTCGCTCGAAATAAGTCCAAGTATTCCTTTTTTCTCGCTTCGCTCGAAATTGAAAAAGGAGAATTTGATGAATTTTGGACAAATAATTAAACGCAGTTGGCAACTGATTTGTAAGTATCGTTTTCTCTGGTGGCTGGGCATTTTAGCGCTGTTCACTGAATCAGGATTTGCTTCATTGCCGAATTTAAACCTGTATGGTTTTGGCAATGCCTTTAGCCAACCAGAGCAACCAAGCAATTTTACGCCATCGGATGCCAGCCATATTTTAGGGGCAAGCACGCAAAATTTTTGGTCCAATTATGCAATTTTGATTCTGTTGGGAACAGTTTTGATTCTTATTTTAGTGATTGTCATTTTATACCTGTCATATTGTGCCAAAGCGGGACTAATTTTAGCGGTGGAAAATTATGAAACTGAAAACAAACCTTTTAATTTTAAAATCGCTTTCTGTAAAGGCAAGTTATTTTTTTGGCGTTTGTTTGGCTTAAATCTTTTAATTGGCCTATTTCTATTTTTAACTTTTTTGGTTTTAGCCTCGCCGGTGGTGATTGCCTTAGTCATCAGCAGAGCTTTGCCTGTTTTGGCTTTGGTGGTCGGCTATGGCATTTTAGCCGCCATTTTTTCCATAGTATTAGTTGTGTATCTGACAATAGCGCTCAAATTGGCTGAAAGAATAATTGTTTTGGAAAATAAAAGGGTATCAGCAGCGATTGAGCAAGCAAGGCATCTGGTTCGTATTCAGCTGGGCAATTCCCTTTTGGCCTGGTTAATCAACCTTGGTATTGCTTTGGGGTATGTATTCGGATTGTCCATAGCATTGCTTTTTGTCGGCGGTATTTTATTAGGACTGGGATTGATTATTTACTTTATCGCCAAAATTTGGGCCGCGGCAATTTTTGCCGGCATAGCCGTAATAGCTTTAGCAATGGCTTTATTATTCGTCAACGGTATATTCACCGCCTTTATTTCCTCTTATTGGACGCTAAGTTATAAAGCGCTGCAAAAATTGGCCAAGTAAAAGAGAACTAATTTAATTTGGTCAAAGCTATTTGAACTTCACACCGATGGTTATTTTGTTAGTCGGCGCGCCGGTGGCCGGGGATTCCTCATAGAGCTCAAGCGTTCCTGTGTCTGTTTGAGGCGTTGTAAAAACCAGTTGCTCGGTAAAGTCCCCGAATTGGCTTGGCTCCGTCGCATTGGTGGTAATCGTTTGTTGTTTTAAAACTGTGCCATTAGCATCTTTTAAAACAGCAATTAAAGTATTTTCAAATACCCTGGCTTTGCCGCCAACTAGGGCGGGACTTTTAACTAAATCGCCGTCTTGAATAGAAGTAAGTTGGATATTTTGTTCTGTGGCGCCAGCGGCATTGCCGGAGCTATCTGTAGCTACTTGTGAAGAATCTGTCCCGGTGTTTTTTTTCACCGTTGCCGTGGAATCTGTCGAGGATTGGTCTTTGGCTGTTTCTGAAGAAGTAGTTGTTTTATACGCACTGTCATTGCTTTTTTTCTGTTCGTGATAGCGGCCTAAAATATAGCCGCCGCCGCCTACGACAATAATGCTTAAGATGATGACAAGAACAAGTAAAAATTTATTCATTTTCCCCTCCTTTTTTAATTATATATTAAAAAAGAAAAAAAATCCTGTCTGACAAAAATTAAAGTATTGTGTGCTTGACAATCCCCCGTCGGGGGATTAAATTAAACTTATGAGACAAACAGAGCGCATTAAACACAGGATAAAAATTATCAAAGGCCATCTGGCAAAATTAGAGGAAATGATTGAAACCGGCCGCTATTGTGTGGATATTATGACCCAAAGCTTGGCGATTCAAAAAGGACTGAAAAGCTTAAATCAGGAACTTTTGAAAAGACATTTGGCAACTTGTGTCAAAAGACAGTTTATCAGCGGGCAAGACCAAAAAGCCATTATTGAATTGAGCCATCTTTATCATCTATCGCAAAATTAAAAACATTTCTCGACAAAGCTCGAAGTAAAGGAGAAATATGAAAATTTATATCGCCTATATCGCCGGAGTTGTCTTGATATTAGCCGCTGTTGTTTGGTTAGGCTCGCGCTCATCCACGCCGACTACCTCGTCAAACGATCCCAACAAGCCAATTGCCAAAGTTGAAGAAACAAGTTTTGACCTAGGCACAATGAGTGTCAAAGACATTAAAGAACATAATTTTACCATCATCAACGACGGCAAAAGCGAGCTTACTTTGAACAACGTGATGACTTCCTGCGATTGCACTTATGTCTACATAATAAAAGCAGATAAAACAGAAAGCCCGAAATTTACAATGCATGGGGACAACTCTTGGAAAACATCAATTCAACCTGGACAATCGGCCACAGTGCGCGTGGTGTATGAGCCGGCAATTATGCCTGTCTTCGGCGCTGTTGAACGTTTTGTGATGGTTGCCACCAATGACCCAGACCATCAAAAATTGGAATTTAAAATTACCGCGCAGGTGGCGGAATGAATTATTGGGGGTTATTTTTAGCCGGCTTAACCGATTCTTATAATCCGTGCAGTATCGGCGTTTTGCTTATATCGCTGACAATTTTGGTTGGCTTGGGCAAACGCAAGTTAATTACGATTTTTGGCATTGCTTATCTTTCGACCATATTTGTCACTTATTTCTTAATCGGTTTGGGATTTTTAAAAGCGGTGCATCTATTCGGTATTCATGGCTTTTTTGGTTATATTGCTGCTGTTATATTAATTGTGGTCGGTTTGGCTCATCTTGCCCCGACAGGTATAAAAAAATTACCTATTTTTAACTGGCTAAACCGCTGTCATATTCCGACAAGTTTATCCCAGCAAATAGACAAAGGTGTGTTTTTGGCCGGGGTGATTTTAGGATTTTTAATCGGGTTATGCACCGTGCCGTGCGCCGGCGGAATTTATCTGGGCGCGATTGCGCTGTTGGCTGCAAAATTAACATATTGGCAAGGGGTATTAGGAATTTTTATTTTTAATATCGGCTTTATTATCCCGCTTTTGATTATTTTTATCTTGTCTAGCCGGCAGGCGGTTTTGGATAAAATAAAATTATGGAATGTGAAAATAACAGCCATCAGCCAGTATCTTTTGCCTATTATTATGATTATGATGGGAATTATCTTATTGTGGTTGACAATGAAATAATTTGGATTTGGCGGTAAAATGAATACAAGGGAGAAAAATGACACATAAAGTAATACTTAAAATATCAAATATGCACTGCGCTTCATGCGTCGGTCATATCGAGGGCGAACTTAAAAAAGTGCCCGGCGTCGAAAAAGCGGTCGTTAATCTTTTAACTGAGCAAGCGACGGTGACGGGCGAAGCGGACACGGTGGCGCTTGTGGCGGCAGTCGAAAAAGCGGGTTATGAAGCGAAAGTTGAAGGCAAAGATAATTCAGGAAATCACGGACAGATGAGTCATCAGATGCCAAGCGGCGAGATGATGGAGGGAATGTCGCATGACGAGCATACCGAGCATGCTAAAATTGAAAGTGCAACAGAAATCAGAACTCTCAAAAATAAATTTCTCTTAGGTGTTATTTTATCAGTAGTGATATTAGTATTGACTTATGCGATATATCTGCCGGGTTTAAAAAATTTATCAACACAAACACTAAATTATCTAATGTTTGTGTTAGCTACACCTGTTCAAATTTGGCTCGGTAGCCAATTTTATCGCGGTACTTGGCGGGGATTAAAACATTTTAATGCCAATATGGATACTCTGATTGCCGTCGGTACCACGGCAGCATATCTATATTCAGCGGCTTTGACTTTTTTTCCAAATTATTTTTTTAGCGCCGGCATCAAACCAGATGTTTATTTTGACACTGCCGCGGTTATCCTGACTTTAATTATTTTAGGAAGATTTTTGGAAGCCCGCGCTAAGGGCCAGGCGTCTGAGGCAATTCAAAAACTTTTGAAACTTCAAGCAAAAACGGCAACGGTCATCCGTGACGGCAAAGAAACAAAAATCCCTATTGAAGAAGTAAAAGCCGGTGATATTGTTGTTGTCAAACCAGGCGAAAAAATTCCCGTTGACGGGATTATCACCGAGGGTTATTCAGCCATTGACGAATCGATGATTACCGGTGAGTCAATCCCGGTAGAAAAAAAGGTTGGCGATGAAGTTATCGGCGCTACTATTAATAAGACAGGCAGTTTCCAATTTCGCGCAACCAAAGTGGGAGCAGAAACTGCTTTAGCGCAGATTGTGAAATTAGTTCAAGAAGCTCAGGGTTCCAAAGCGCCGATTCAAAAATTAGCGGATATTATTTCGAGATTTTTTGTACCGATTGTCATCGCGATTGCTATTTTAGCGTTTGTCATGTGGCTAATTTTTGGGCCGGCGCCGGCGTTTACTTTTGCGTTAGTGGTTTTTGTGACGGTTTTAATTATTGCCTGTCCATGTGCTTTAGGCCTGGCAACTCCGACTGCAATTTTAGTAGGGACTGGCCTCGGGGCGGAAAACGGCATTTTAATTCGTGATGCGGAGAGTTTGGAAATTTTTGGCAAAACCAAAGTGGTGGTTTTTGATAAAACCGGCACCTTAACAAAAGGGAAACCAACCGTGACTGACGTTGCGGAAATCGAAAACCGAGAATCGAAAATCGAAATTAGAGATGTTTTAAAATATGCGGCTTCGATAGAGAAGGGTTCCGAGCACCCACTCGCCGAGGCGATAGTTGAATATGCAGAAGTAAAAAAGATTGAAATTTTGAAACTGACAAAATTCAATGCCATCCCCGGTCATGGGGTAGAAGGCGAAATAGACGGGAAAATTATTTTTTTTGGCAACCGCAAGCTGATGGAGCGGGAAAATATCAAGCTTAATGACGACGTAGAAAAAGATATTCAAGCGATGGAAAATGAAGGAAAAACAGTGATGATTATCGCGATAGATAAAGATATCGCCGGTCTTATCGCGGTGGCGGACACCTTAAAAGAATATTCCAAAGAGGCGGTCAGAGAACTTCATCAAATAGGTATTAAAGTGATAATGATTACTGGTGATAATCTTCGTACCGCTAAGGCAATCGCCCGCCAAGTGGGTATTGACGATGTTTTAGCCGAGGTTTTACCGGAAAATAAGGCAGATGTTATCAAACATCTGCAAAGTTCGAATCTCGAATATCGAAATTCGAAACAATATTTAAATTCAAATGAACAAAATTCAAAAGAGTTTCGTGCTTCGGATTTCGGATTTCGAAGTTCCGCAACTCGTAAAGTTGTAGCTATGGTCGGCGATGGCATCAACGACGCGCCGGCACTGGCGCAGGCGGACATCGGCGTCGCCATCGGTTCGGGCACGGATGTGGCAATGGAAGCGGCGGACGTGACTTTGATTGCCGATGATTTAAGAAAAGTGTCTCAAGCCATTAAACTCTCACGGGCGACGATGCGGACCATCAAGGGCAATCTTTTCTGGGCTTTTATCTATAATATTTTAGGAATTCCGGTGGCGGCGGGAATTTTATATCCATTTTTCGGAATACTGCTTTCTCCAATTATTGCTTCGGCAGCAATGGCTTTTTCTTCTTTGTTTGTCGTTTTAAATTCTCTCCGGCTGAAAAAAATAAAATTGTAAATGTACAAAGCACAAAGGGGACTGTTCTCTTTTGACCTTAACATTAGGCGATTTTAGTTAAATATTCAAAAGAGAACCGTCCCCAATCTTCAACCTCAATCTTCAATAAAAGTTGTTTTTTTATCCCTCGTAGCTCATACGACGAATTGGGACGGGAAAATTATCTTTATTTCAATTTGCCTAATTTCCAAAGTAAAAGGGACCTGTCCCCTTAAGGATCCTCTTATTTCTGCCTTTAAATTCTCCAATTTTTCAATTTGTTTTTTCTCTTCCATATAATTTTC
This sequence comes from Candidatus Nealsonbacteria bacterium CG23_combo_of_CG06-09_8_20_14_all_40_13, assembly GCA_002771215.1. Classification (GTDB taxonomy): domain Bacteria; phylum Patescibacteriota; class UBA1384; order UBA12157_A. The sequence goes on from PCRM01000029.1 coordinate 6,016, forward strand.
GCAGTTCGTCTTTGGCACGTTCTAAAACGTCTTTTTGCTCTGCGTTTAGGCCTTTGCCGGCGCGGTTGATGTAGAAATTAAGCATAGACATAGCTGATTGAAAAGAGTGGGCTTTTTTCCTTGTACTGCTTTCAGCTGAATGTTTTAATGATAAAGCGATTTTGTGCGGGTCTGTCAAGGTAAAAACGCCTTGGTCTAAATCTAATGCGTTGCTATGCTCCGTGACTTCTTTCGACCA
>PCRM01000032.1 GCA_002771215.1 Candidatus Nealsonbacteria bacterium CG23_combo_of_CG06-09_8_20_14_all_40_13
ACTTCAGTTCGAAATAAGTCCAAGTATTCCTTTTTTCTCACTTCAGTTCGAAATAAGTCCAAGTATTCCTTTTTTCTCCCCCGCAGCGGCGGGGTCGAAATTGAAACGAATTAGGGAGAGGTCGCATAGTGGCCTAGTGCGTCCGCTTGGAGAGCGGATAGGTCCGCAAGGGCCTCGCGAGTTCGAATCTCGCCCTCTCCGCCATAACTTTTACAATTTCCCTTTGTGCTATAATATTTAAGCTATGGATGAAATTGAAGAAATTAAACGGCGTCTGGATATTGTCGATTTGATATCTTCATATCTTACGCTGAAAAAAGCAGGCGCAAATTATCGGGCGCTTTGTCCTTTTCATAAGGAACACACGCCCTCTTTTATGGTGTCCAAAGAAAAGCAAATTTTCAAATGCTTTGGCTGTTCTTTAGGCGGTGATGTTTTTGCTTTCATTATGCAAATGGAAAATCTCACCTTCCCGGAAGCGCTTAAACTTTTGGCGGACAAAACTGGCGTTAAATTACAACGTAGAAAACAGGCAGATTTAAAAATTTCATCTGTGAAAAATAAACTTTATCAGATTAATCTTTTGGCCGCCAAGCTCTATCATAAGATTCTAACTCAACATTCATTGGGCAAAAAACCACTGGTTTACCTGACGGCTAAGCGCCAACTTAAGGATCAGACAATTTCTGAATTTATGTTGGGATATGCGCCCAAAAGCTGGGATTTGATTTTAAAAAAACTGCAGGAAAAAGGTTTTAGCCAAGAAGAGATTGCCGCCACCGGCCTGCTGGTGCGCAAAGAAGGAGACGGCTATTACGGAGTAAAAGGGAATACTTGGACCTATTATGACCGCTTCAGAGACAGAATCATTTTCCCAATTTTTGACGCTTTGGGCAACGTGGTTGGCTTTTCTGCCAGAACAATTGAAGACGAAAAAGATGTGCCTAAATATGTTAATTCTGCCGACTCGCCGATATTTCACAAATCGCGTATTTTATACGGTTTGAATCTGGCAAAAAGTTATATTAAAAAAAATGGTTTTGTTATCTTGGTAGAAGGCCAAATGGACGTGATTGGCTCTTGGCAGGCCAGGGTTAAAAATATCGTGGCTTCCTCCGGCACCTCGCTAACAGAAGAGCACTTATCTGTTTTAAAAAGGTACACCCAAAACTTAATTTTGGCTTTGGATGCGGACTCTGCAGGAATAGAAGCCACCAAAAAAGTCATTGATGCGGCTTTGTTATTGGGTTTTTCAGTGAAAGTGACTAAACTGGCGGGCTTTAAAGATCCGGGCGAAGCGGCTATTAACTCGCCTTCAAACTGGATTGAAGCGTTAAAAAAATCGCTGGCTGCTATTGACTGGTTTTTTGATTTGGCCTTAACAAATGTCAAGGATAAAGATAACCTCACTATTTCAGAGAAGAAGACCTTTGCCAAAATTGTCCTTGAACCTATTTCCAAAATTCAAAACCCGATTGAAAAGGCGCATTATGCTTCCCAAGTTGCCGAAATATTGCAGGTTAAAGAAGAGGTTGTTTCTGCGACTTTGGAAAAATATAATAGCCAGCAACCCCAACCAGTTGCAGGGGCAGAGGAGGCCAAAAAATCGGATCTGGGGCTGGAGGAGTATTTCTTGGGATTGGTGTTGGCTTTTCCCAAATTTTTGCCTCAAGTCATCTCCAAAATCCAGACAATTAATTTTAATGATGAGCTCCCCAGTCAAATTGCCAAGCAACTTCTGACGTGGTATAATATTAATAGAAAAAACCTTGAAAGGGGTAGCTTTAAATTTGATTTAAATCAGGTTTTTAAAGGACAGCTTCTCGATAAAGTCAATCTTTTGATATTTGACCTTGAAGAACAGTTTCAAGAAAAAGAAGACGAAGAAATTTTACAAGAAATTATACAGGTCTCTTTTCGTCTGCGGCAATCGCAAAGGGAAGATTTAAAGAAAGAATATGCTTTGAAAATTGCCCAAGCAGAAAAAGCCGGCGACCGGACAAAATTAAAATCACTTATTGCGGAGTTTCAAAATGCCCTATCAGAAAAAGAAAAATGACAAAGAGCAACTTCAGCTCTCACAACAAGTTGAGGCCTTAATTTTAAAAGGCAAAACTTTTGGTTTTGTCACCGACCGAGAGATTTTACAGACCTTGGGCGAAATAGAAAACGATATTCCTATGGTTGATGTTCTATATGTCCGCTTGTTGGAAGAAGGCATTGATGTTTCAGAATCAAAAAGATTTGTTGATATTGCTTTACTGGGCAAAAAGGCCAAAACGCCAGATTTATCTCTAATTTCTGACGATTCGGTCAGAATGTATTTGCGTGAAATAGGCAAAGTGCCTCTTTTGACCAGAGAAGAAGAAATCAAACTGGCCAGAAGGGTTGCGGCCGGCGATATTTCGGCCAAAAAGAAACTGGCTGAAGCCAACCTAAGGTTGGTTGTCTCTATTGCCAAAAGATATATTGGCCGCGGTTTGTCGCTGTTGGATTTAATACAGGAAGGCAACATTGGTCTTTTGCGAGCCGTGGTAAAATTTGATTTCAGGAAGGGTTTTAAATTTTCTACATACGCCACTTGGTGGATTAGACAGGCCATCACCCGCGCCATTGCCGACCAGTCGCGTACGATTAGAATCCCGGTTCATATGGTTGAGACGATGAACAAGCTGGTTAAAGTGCAAAGGCAATTGGTTCAGGATTTGGGCCGAGAGCCGTTGCCCGAAGAAATAGCCGCCGAGATGAATTTACCGGTTGAAAAAGTTGAGCATATTTTGAAAATCTCCCAAGAAACCATTTCTTTGGAAACGCCTGTCGGCGAGGAAGAGGATTCGCATTTGGGCGATTTTCTGGAAGACAAAGATAGCTTATCGCCCCAAGAAGCGGCTATTTACCAGTTGCTCAAAGGTCACGTTAAGGAGTTTTTGGCTTATTTAATGCCGCGCGAGCAGAAAATCTTGAAAATGCGTTTCGGGCTGGAAGAGGGCCGTACGCATACCCTGGAGGAGGTTGGTAAGGAGTTCGGTGTAACCCGAGAACGTATTCGCCAAATTGAATCCAAGGCCTTGCAAAAACTTCGCAAACACGAGCAAGCCAGCCAGTTGAAAGATTACCTGCAATAAGATATAATAATCATTGTTTATATTCCGGAGTAGCTCAATGGTAGAGCGCCTCGCTGTTAACGAGGATGTTGCCGGTTCGAGTCCGGCCTCCGGAGCCACCTGTTGAACAAGTACGCCTAAAGCGGACGCAGTGAAGACAGGTGCGTCCCGTAGCTTCCGCTTCTGCAAGCAGAGGACGCAGTCCCTTTTGCAGAAAGGAAGGTAACGGGACCATTCTGAGGTTTTTGACAAGTTTACCAACACAACAAAGGGTTCTTTAGTGAAGAAAACCTTGCTTTTTGAAACTTTATTAATTTGTGATATAATGTTATTGCTCTTTGCAACCACACATTCATATCACAAGAAAGAAAAAAATGTCCAAAGATAAGCGTATTTTAATGATTTTAGCCCATCGAGATTTCAGAGATGAAGAATATAAAGAACCAAGAGCAATTTTCAAGGAGCATGGTTTTAATATTGTTGTCGCATCTTTACACCATGGCGAAGCAGTCGGCATGGCCGGCAGCCGTGTTCATGTGGATTCAACTTTAGAAGAAGTTAATCCTCTTGATTTTGAAGCGATTGTCTTTATTGGCGGCATGGGAGCGGCAGAGTTTTTGCATGACAGCCAGGCGCTTTTCATTGCCAAAGAAGCTTTTAATCATGGCAGAGTTATCGCCGCAATCTGTATTGCTCCTGCTATCTTGGCTAATGCCGGCATTTTACAAGGCAAAAGGGCCACCGCTACTTTATCCGAAGAAAATCGTTTGCGCGAAAAAGGAGCAGAATTTACTGGCAAATTAGTTGAGGTTGACGACAATATTATTACTGCCAGTGGTCCGGAAGCGGCTATTGAATTTGGCCAAAAAATTGTCGAGGCAATTGGAGAATAAAATGGGAAAACCACGCAAAAAAATCCTCATCATTGAAGACGACACAGTGCTGCAAGAAATGTACAGCGACCGGCTAAAAAAGGAAGGTTTTGAGGTAATTACTGCCAGCGAAGGAGAAACAGGCACTCAGAAAGCTATGGGCGAGCATCCGGATTTGATTTTATTAGACCTGCTTTTGCCCAAGAAAGGCGGTTTGGGAGTGCTTGAGGTTTTGAAAAGCTGGCCTAAAACCAGCGGCATTCCGGTGATTGTGCTGACGGCTTTGGTTAACGAAGATTATCAAAAGAAAGCCATGAGGTTGGGTGCAGTTGCTCACATCATTAAATCCCAAACAATGCCGGGGCAGGTGGTGGCCAAAATCAAAGAAGTATTAGGATTAAATAAATAGGACTCAATTTTTGGCCTGTTCGTCTACCGGTTAGGACGTCAGCTTCTCAAGCTGGAAAAACGGGTTCAATTCCCGTACGGGCTGCCAATTAATTAGTTCACTTTGACAATGACCATTTACTGGTCATTGTTTGTTATTGGTCATTGTTTGGCAAACTTTGTATTTTTTCCAATAATTTTTGCGGTTCAAATTCGGCTTTGACCATATAGCCGGCCGCGCCAAGTTCTTTGGCTTTTTCCCCCGATGCCTCTTGCGGCAAATTTGTCAGCAAATAGACCGGAATATTTTTGGTCTCATCCCTGATTTTGAGCATTTTCAACACATCCAAGCCATTGATATTAGGCATAATAATATCTAACAAAATTACATCCGGTTTTTCTTTAGCTGCCATTTCAATGCCTTTTTGCCCATCTTCAGAGGTAAGTACCTCAATTTTAGCCATGGAAAGCTTAGTGCCATACATTTTGAGAATCGTTTCCTCGTCGTCAATGATTAAAACTTTCATACATCTCCTTTCTAAAATTCTAAGCTATTGGCAAGGAAAAAGCAAAAGTACTGCCGGCCGGGGAACTTTGCGCCCAAATTTTGCCATGATGCTTTTCTACCAGTAATTTGCAGATATAAAGCCCCAGTCCGGTGCCTCTTTTTCTAATTTCTAAAATACTTTGACCGCGAAAAAAAGGCTGGAAAATTTTTTCCTTGTCTTGGGCGGGTATACCAACACCGGTATCTTGGATTTTGACAACAATATTATTATCTTTTTGTTCGGCAAAAATGGATACCTTCCCCTTCGATGTATATATAATTGCGTTCTCAATCAAATTCTTTAAGACCTCCTCAATTTCTATCTTGTCTAAGTATATCTCTGGAAGTTGTTTTGTTGGTTTTATGTATTTAAAATCAAGCTTTTTTTGCTCGGCGGCCTTTTGAAAATTTTTGTAAACTTTCTCAATCAAATCACCAATTTGCGTCCGCTCGGTTTGCAAGCGGAAGGTCTGGCTTTGGATATGCGAAATGTTTAACAGCTCTGCGACTAAATTAGCCATACTGACTGAATTTTTGTAAATTTCAGTAATTGCTTCTTTCTGGTTGGGCGCCGTCTTGCCCAAGTCGCCGCACTCCAGCATTGAAGAATAGCCCCGAATAATTGAAAGGGGCGTGTTAAGCTGGTGAGAGGTTAAGGTGATAAATTCTTTTTCCAGTTTCGCTTCGTCTTTTAAAGCTTCAACTTTAGCCAGTTGCTCCTCTTTGGCAATGCGCTCGCTTTTTAGCTGCAAAGCCAGAAAACGGCAGAAGAGCGTAATAACTAAAATAATGCCTATTTGCCAAGCACCCAAATAAAATTCACTACCGCCCGGCAGCAGACCTTGTGACTGGAGAATAATTTCCAAAGCGATAAAGGCGGCTGCCACGGTGGCAATCAGCAAAGCGCTGATAAGTTCAAGGTATAAAGCGGCGGCGACTATCGGCAAAAAATAGAGGGCGAAAAAATAAACGCCAAAGTCTTTGGTTAAGTGGATGAGAATACCGATGAAAATAATATCAGCGATGTTTTTCAGGTACAGCCGTTTGGTGCGCGTCATAAGTTTATAAATGACGTAATAATAAAACAGAGCAAAAGCGATGATGGCGCCGGCCAAGATATAAACGGAGTCCTTGTTGACTATAGATGACGGCAGAAAACTGATGAAAATAAGCACTAAAATAATTATTACCCAAGTGATAATTTCCGCCGCTTTTTCAAAACGGTTGTTTTGGTGATTAGGCAGTTTCATTGTCGCCATATTTTTATTTTACCGAGTGAAACGAGATAAAAAAAGGAATACTTGGACTTATTTCGAACTGAAGTGAGAAAAAAGGAATACTTGGAC
>PCRM01000019.1:0-1488 GCA_002771215.1 Candidatus Nealsonbacteria bacterium CG23_combo_of_CG06-09_8_20_14_all_40_13
AAAAGGCTTTGCCTATTTCGAACAAAGTGAGAAACAAGGAATACCTGGACTTATTTCGAACGAAGTGAGAAAAAGGCTTTGCCTATTTCGAGTATAAATCAATAAAAATCTGCTCGTTTTTCTCGCAGAACCTTTTTCTCCCCCGCAGCAGCGGGGTCGAAATTATAAAAAAACCCGCAAGAGCCAGTCTCGGTTGCTGCTGGGTGAGACAGTTTCTTGCGGGTAAAATGAAAGGGTTAGGTTGATACTTCCTGCCGGGTGGCAAGCCAGTGCTGGTAGTCCTGATTTGCCCAGTTGGCGACACTATAATAGATTTGCAAATTGCCAACCAGCGTCATAATAAAATGAGACCAGTTGTTTTTTGCACGCCACAGTCGCCGGGTAATGTTGGGGTAGGAATAGAATTCTTTGTATCCTTCGTGTAGCAACTGGATGCGGAGCTTTGGTGAAATTGGATGGGCGACCGTCGGCCAGGCGCCATCAAGATGGCCAGAATTATTATCTATCACTTTTCCATTTCTTAAAGCATTTCTTCTCAATGCCGAGCCCGGCAGAAGGGCCAGTAGTGATAGCTGAACAAAATCAAGTTACGCGATTGCCCACTTGATTGTCTCTCGGATGCTCTCTGGAGTTTCTGTGCCGTTGACATCCAAGATAAAAGAGCCCAAGATGAGCAGACCGGCAGCGTGAATTCTCTCGATTGCTTTTTCCGTTGCCTCCCTGCTTAACGATTTAGCGCTGACTGGCCGGTCCAGATTTTCTATGCCGACATAAACTCCGACACAGCCGCTGGCCACCATTTGATCAAGCAATCCTGACAGGCCATCCTTGCCGCAAAGGGCTTTGAGGGTAATCTCGGTCACCCATGGCCGTCCCCTCGCTTGAAGCAGCGGTAAACTTACCTCAAGAGCATCGTTTTGGTCAGCCCCAAAGGAATCATCGTAAAGGAGGTCTGGGAACCAAGTTTTAGGCAGAAGCTTTAATTCCTCTTTAAGCAGCGTTTGGGATTTGCAATGGACGATTCTGCGTCCGCCGGTTACAAGATGAACGGTGCAGAAAGGACAATTCTGCGAGCAGCCAGCTGATGTGCGAATCGCAGTAAAAACATAGAACTTTGGGTTAATCAGATAGTGGGGAGGAAGGACAAATTCCCAGGGTTCGTCGGGGCCGGCCTGGTACACTTTTTGAGTGATTCCATTGGACAAATCTGCCAGGACTTGCTGCCAAAGTTTACTGGTTAAGCGTCCGACAACAATTGAATCAAAATTTTCCAACAGCTCTGCGCCATTGCCTTCCAAATAATTACCAGTAACATCTATTCCCCCGGCAACTACCTTTTTGCCTAAACTGCGAATCATTCGGCTAAGTTGATAAGCCCGTTTTCTTGAGGTTGAAAGGCCGCCTATGCCATAAATATCTGCCTGCGGTAAAGTTTCTTCTGTTAATCGGCCCTGCTGGGTGAGTTCGTCCCAGATGATGATAGTATGC
>PCRM01000019.1:1547-2370 GCA_002771215.1 Candidatus Nealsonbacteria bacterium CG23_combo_of_CG06-09_8_20_14_all_40_13
TTTGATAATTTTGTGTAACAAAGTAGCCATGCCGGTTAGTACCAGTAGCCAGGGGTGCGATGTGGGATTTTTTGCTAGTTGATGGCTGCGGTCAGGATTCATAAGACAGATTGTCAATTTTCTCACATCTTTCCCCTCCTTTTTTTGATGAATTACAGATTGTTAAGTTGCTAATTACTTCTGTTTTAGTTTAGTTAAACTTTTAGATAAAATCAAATTTTCTATTTTACCGTTGTTCTATAAACTATTTTTAAGCATTGCTTTCAAATTCTTTCTGCCGTAACCGCTTTTGAGATATTCCTCTCTAACTTTTGCATCATCAATAGATGAAAACGCTTCATAATATATCAAGCTTAGTGGACGGCGATTCTTGGTGGCAATAACTTTTCCTTCTTTATGCTGATTCATTCTTCTGCGTAAATCATTGGAAAAGCCGATATATAAACCTCTATCTTTTTTACTTTTTAAAATATATACATAATGCATTTTTGTGGTTGCGTCTGACGCGACATTTCACCTTATCTTACTCTGTTTCTTCGCGTCAAACGCTTCGAAACCGCGTTCGACGCGGTGGTCGGGGTGGGCAGATTCGAACTGCCGATCTCAGCGTCCCGAACGCTGCGCCTTGCCACTAGGCCACACCCCGTTGTACCCTTTGATTATACTGCAAAATTGAGGTATAATAAAGATATCTCATTACATTCGCTATCTTTGTTACTCTTTCCAGTCGTAATAAAGACAGCTTGTTGACACTCACTATCTTTTTTACTTCCGTTGGTCGTAATAAAAAGGGTGAGCCCCTGTAGTTCAATGGACAGAACAG
>PCRM01000019.1:2437-8267 GCA_002771215.1 Candidatus Nealsonbacteria bacterium CG23_combo_of_CG06-09_8_20_14_all_40_13
TCATCGGTATGGTGGTCGGACTGCTGGTGACGGCCCAGCTGAAAAGCAAGCCGCAGCGTCCTTCCAGCACGCCTTTGTCCAACTACACCCTTTTGAAAGAAAATCAGGAAAATTTGACCAAAGAACAAGCGGATTTGAAAAACCAAATCTCACTGCTGCAAAATCAGATTTTGGATATTGGCCAAAAGCTTAAGAAAACGCAGTCATCATCCCGCCAGCAGGTTGACCAGCTGGCAGTTTTGAAAGATAAAACCGGCCTGACCGAGCTGCGGGGCAAAGGAGTGGTTATCACTTTAGACGACTCGGCCCAATTTCCAGCCAGCTCAAATTCCATTGCCCACGCCGCTGATATGCGCGACTTGGTGAATTTTTTATGGACGCAGGGCGTCTCCGGCATTGCCATTAACAATGAAAGAATTGTGGCTTCGACTTCTATTGATTGTATTGTCAATACCGTGATGATTAACAATACCAAAATGACCACGCCGTTTGTGATGTCCGTTGTCAGCGACAACAAGGATTTAAAAGGATATATTGAGAAAAATGACAATCTGACGTCAATTTGGCAACGAGTCAAGAACGAAGGGCTGAAATTTGCAATTATAGAATCAGATAATATAATATTGCCTGTCTACAAGGGAAGTTTGGTGGTTGATTATGCCCAACTTCAGTGAAAAAATGAAGAAAAATTTGCATTGGCTAATTTTTATTATTGCCGGCACAGTTTTGGGCTTTTTATTCACCCAGCAGTTTTATCTGCAGAAAAAAATTGCCGGGGAAGTCCAACCGGAAGGCATTTCCGATTTGGCAATTCAGGTTTTGCAGCTTTCCAAATCCAATGACGGACTTAAAAAGGAAATTGCTAAATTGGCTGATGAGAAGCAATTGAGCGAACGTTCGGTTTTTAACCGGGATACAGCCGCCAGCACCTTGAACAAAGATATTAAAAAATACCAGATATTAACGGGCGATGGAGCGATTTCGGGACCCGGCGTAGAAATAAAAATTGAACGAAAAATGCAGCTGACGCAGTGGGTTGATCTTGTCAATGCCATCCGCAACATCGGCGCAGAAGGCATTGCCGTCAATAGTAGAAGAATTATTTTTAACCAGGGCATTACAGACAAAGATCTTTCGCCGCCCTATACCATCGATGTGGTGGGCAATGCGGATTTGCTTTACGGCTCCTTAAGCCGGCGCGGGGGGATTTTAGATGAAATTGCGCAAGGTCAAGTGACCCAAAAAGATTTGTTGATCTTGCCCAGCGCACAGGCCGGAAATCGTTGACCTAAGAGACATTGAAGATTATAATGAAATTAAGATGAGCAATAATAAAATTGAAATTTCATGGGCCTCAATTTTCAGGGTATTAGCCGTTGTTTTGGGAGTGCTGTTTATATTCAAAATTGCTCAAGTGATTGCCTTGTTTTTTGTCGTTGTCGTTCTCGTGGCCGCTTTCTCGCCGATTGTTGATAATTGGTCAAGGTATATACCGCGCATCTTGGCGGTGATTTTATTATATTTACTCGGCCTGGTAATTTTGGCGACAACGGGATTTTTGATTATCCCGCCACTGATTGATCAGCTTCAGGCCTTGGCTACTAATTTACCCACTTATTTTGAAAAAATTCTGCCGCTTTTGCAAAACTGGAAAAATCTCATTAATTCGTCCCAGCAAAGCTTAACTTCAATTTCACAGACCATCTCACAGGTTTCTGCCGGTATTTATTCCACGACAATTGGTTTTATCGGCGGCCTTATCGCTTTCGTCACTATTTTTGTTTTAACATTTTATATGCTGTTGGAGAAAAATGCAGTCCGCGATTTAATCGTTTCTTTCTTGCCGATTGAGAAAAGAGAGCAGATAATTATTGCCTTGCGCAAAATTATCGCTAAAATGGGCGGTTGGCTAAGAGGACAACTGATGCTCTGCTTAATCGTCGGCATTTTGGATTTGACTGGGCTGTTAATTTTCAGAGTTCCATATGCCTTAACATTAGCGATTTTTGCGGGTCTGACAGAGATTATTCCCTACATCGGGCCTTGGCTGGGGTTCGTGCCGGCGCTGTTGATTGCTCTGACAGTTTCCCCGTTGCTTGGTTTAATAGTCGCCATTTGGTATGTTGCGGTTCAGCAAATTGAGGGACATATTTTAGTGCCTAAAATAATGCAAAAAACCGTGGGGCTTAATCCGGTAATAGTGATTTTGGCTTTTCTCATCGGCGGCTCGCTCTTTGGCATCCTGGGTCTAATTTTAGCCGTGCCGGCCGCCGCTGCCATTTTGGTGGTAATTCAGGAATGGTCTAATTTATCCAAAAATGCCCCGCCAAGTTCTGAAGTAAATTCTTAGATTAAAATTGGATTTTAAAAAGGGGACAGTTCTCAAAATATGGTTAAAATCAAAAATTTCATATATGTTAGATTTAGCTTTTTGGTGGAACGCTAAGTCGTCTTCATACCACTCTTAGCGTGGTGGGCGGTAAAGGAATCGAACCTTTTTCTCATGCACGTCAAGCAAGCGTTCTACCATTGAACTAACCGCCCAGTTTTTTAGATTTCACAAATTTTTTGTTAATAATATCTTATTCTCCAGCAAGAATATTTTGTATCTTTTTCTTTAAAATATCAACCGCCGCAATTCCGCCTTCATTGGTGTTAATCATCATATCCGCATACCGTTTCATCGGAATAATATATTTTTCCTGGTTAGGCTTAACCACTTTCAGATACCAGTTAATAGATTCGGCAAGGTTTTCCGCCTTTCGACCCCGCTCTTGAATATCGCGCAACAGGCGTCTAGAAAGGCGAATGTCGGCTTCGGATTGGAGGAATATTTTTAAATCCATCAAATTGCGCAGAGAGAGGATATTAAAAATAAAAATTCCCTCAATGATTATTATTTGGGCTGGCTTGACCATCACTTCGCTGGCAAGACGGCTGTGGGTTTTGAAGTCATAAACCGGCAGATGCACAGGATGGCCTTTTTTTAAATTAGACAAATCTTTGGCTAGAGAATTATTATCAAAAGATTCCGGTTTATCATAGTTTGCCCTGTCCCATCTTTCTACTCCCAGTTCTTCCAAATTTTTATAATAATTGTCTTGAGAGATAACAACCACTTTCGGACTAAATATTTTTTTCAGTTCTTCAATGACGAACGTCTTGCCAGAACCGGTAGCGCCCGTTACGCCAATCACAAACGACTTATCCATTTAGACCTTTCAGAAATTTAAAAACTGAGTAAGATGCTACGGCCCCTTCGGCGCAAGCGGTAATAATTTGTGCAAAACCGCCGGAGCCCGAAGTTACATCGCCTGCCGCAAAAACACCCGTGATGTTAGTTACGCCATTATTGGCAATCTTGATGAAACCTTTTTCGTCCAATTGCACGCCCAGCCCGCGGCATAATGCGCCAGCCGGCACCGCGCCAATTTCAACAAAAAGACCGTTAAGTTTTAAATTAGTTTTGTCGTCAACAGGTTTGTCAATATTAGCCGATAAAACCTTGTCTTTGCCCAAAATCTCCTTAATATTTGTTTCAGACAATATTTTAATTTTAGGATTTTTTTTGGCCTGTTCTTGCCAAGCGGGCTCGGCAATCATCGTTGCCTCTCTGACAAATAAATAAACTTGCGAAGCATATTTTGACAGCATAATCGCCGAGGTTACAGCACTGTTGCCGCCGCCGACCACCCCAACTATTTTGTCTTTGTAAAGCGGTCCATCACAGGTGGCGCAATAGGAAACACCCTTGCCTAAAAATTCCGCCTCGCCCGGTACATCAAGCTTTCTTCTCGAGGTGCCCAGCGCCAAAATCAGGGTTTTCGCCAAATAATTCTTGCCATCGCGGCAGGTCACTTTAAAGCCGCCATTTTGCTTTTCTATTTTTACAACCTCGGAGACAATAATTTCAGCCCCCAAATTTTGGGCATGCTCTTGGAATTTTTTGAGAAGCTCTGTGCCGGCAATTCCAGGCGTACCGGGCCAGTTTTCCACTTTAAAAGCTTCGGTGGCGGTGCCGCCCAACAGTTTGCCAATGACCAAATGTTTGATTTTATAGCGGCTAGCGTATATTGAAGCTGTCAGTCCTGCCGACCCGCTGCCTAAAATAATTAAATCGTAATTCATAAATATTCCTTTCTTAGATTTTAGCACCAAAATTAGTTCATCTCAACAATAATTGTGCAATTTGGATGTTTCTTTAAAACCGTAGCCGGAATATCAGATGTAATTTCACTTTTTAAAACTTTGCTGATAATTCTTTTTTTGTTTTTACCTGCCAAAAGTATAATTTCTTTCGCCGACATAATAGTTTGAATCCCTATTGTAAGTGCCTTTTGCGGTATTCTCTCCGCTGCTTTAAAATTTCGGCTGTTGGTTATTATAGTCTGCCTGTCCAATTTTACAACCCGAGTTTTTGAATTAAATGATGAACCGGGCTCGTTAAAGCCGATATGGCCGTTGTGGCCGATGCCTAAAATCTGCAAATCAACGCCGCCGGCTTTTTTAATTTCTTGTTCATATTTTTGACATTCTTTTGAGGGATTTTTAATCAGTCCGTTTAAAAAATGAATATTTTCTTTTTTTAAATTAATTTTGGAAAAAAAGTGTTTTTCCATAAAATAACGGTAACTTTGGGAATGAGTTGGTGATAGCCCATAGTATTCATCTAAATTGAAGGTTTTGGTTTTTGAAAAATCTAAACCTGTCTGTTGGTGTTCCTGGGCTAAAAGTTGGTAGGTCAAAATCGGTGTTGAGCCGGCTGAAAGACCCAACACCAAATCCTGTTTTTGCCTAATTCGGCCGGCAATGATATCTGTCGCCATTTGTGAAAGCTGCTCATAATTTTTTACCTTGACTATTCTCATAGTTCTCCTTGAGCGAGGCATCTTGACATTTATCCCATTTTATCTTATATTATACATCAGATGGGCCAAAAACCTTTCGTGGGGCCAAATTGGCTTCGACAGAGTACATTAAGTAAATGGTTCAAGTGGTCTAAGTCACGTAATGACCCTAAACTTTCGCGACAAATCCAAACGCAAACAAACAGTTTGCACCTGCCCTAGCTTAATTTTAAGTTAAGGCAGCGCTTGCTCTGCCTGCGCCCGTAAGGCGGAAGCAAGTGTCATAAATTCGGGCTTGCCCGACCCAGATTGTCTTGTTAAGTCGGGGACAAAACGAAGGCAAAACTTTAAACTTGTCAACTCCATTTACTGGTATATCTGGACAGGGGTTCGATTCCCCTTGGCTCCACCAAAAGAGTCTGATTGCAATATCGGGCTTTTTTGATAGAATATAAAAAGGAGGGAAAATGGACAACTTACAACAACCACAACAACCAATAGTTCCTAAAAAACCAATTATTTCTACTTGGCTTTTAGTAACATTTATTACTATTTTACTTGCTACTGGCGGCTATTTGGGTTATCGCGCATATCAAAATAAAAAGGGTAAGGCCACGACACAACAGGGCAACTCAACATATCCATCATCTAGTTCATCAACTGCTTCAACCAATACAACTACACCATCAGCCACATCTTCATCATCAAATAATCAAACAAACAAAGGATTAGTAAGTTTAAACGAAATAGGTTGTAAAGGTGAAAATATATTCGTGCTTTCAACAGTTTCTGGTAAAATTCCTATTGATAAAGATGGTAATTATACAGCAAGTTTTTCGCCGATCGGAGCACAATTGGTTATGCTTAATAATAGTCAAAATACGCTTCTTTGCGCTGAGGCTATTTCTTTGCCAAAATATCAAGGCAAAGTTTTTTTCAACGCCAAATCTACAGCTAAAGCATCTGTTTTTTCTACTTTAGGA
>PCRM01000031.1 GCA_002771215.1 Candidatus Nealsonbacteria bacterium CG23_combo_of_CG06-09_8_20_14_all_40_13
GGACAAAGTTGACGATTGGGTTGGGACTCGGGTTGAAAATCATCTCGGGGTGTATATTGATCAATCTTTTCTCGAAGCCGGGGCAAAATATCATACGGCAACCCTCTGATTGCACAAGAGAGGTAAGATGTAATAACTAGATCGACAAGATCGATGATGAAAGAATGGGACAAATCTCTATTCTGATAAATGGTTAACTGATAGACATCCGGGCGTTGGCTGTCCCTTTCTTTCAAACATTGGAATAGAATTTTTTCTCCAATCTTTCGTCCTATTTCGTAAAGAACAAAGAGATATGCGGCCCGAAAAACTGCCTCAACCAGATGAGCCATATTTTCGCCTGTTTCCAGTAGAGACTCTCTAAAGTCACCGCTGCTACATTGGCAAAAAGATAAGAGCTCCTGAAAATCATCAGAAATTCGCTGGGCGAGACCAGGATAATCTGAAGAATGTTGACCACCAGGAATTCTAATCCAGATTTCGAATTTGAAGTTGTAAATATCTATTACACCTTGAAATTCTTGCCACCAATCGGGATGGTCTTGTTGTAGATGTTTTTTTTCTACAGCTTGGTAACAGCGTCGCAAGGACGTAATTTCCAAAATTTCAATCGGTAATTGTCTTAAAGGAAATCTTACAGTAGTCACAAGGCTCACTCCTTTTCTTTTAGGATGGGGGTGCCCCGGCGAAGTAACGTCGGGGCACCCTTTTGGTTTTTAGTGTTTTGAACTAGGTGGTACAAGACTCCTTTCTCCAACAAGACGACGGAATGCATCGATGAACTTGTCTCTGGTCTCCTGATTCGCCTCTGGTAACTTATTTAAATTCAATTCCAGTTCCTCAGCGGCGTCCTGGCGGGCCTGATTCCATTTACCAAGTTCCGGATCTTCGGGCATTAGTCTAATGGAAAGAGACGGCCTGTTGTGGCTATTACGTGGTCTTAGTGGTCCACCAAGTGGATGAAAACGTGCCATATTGAACTTCTACCCTCCATTCTTCGAAGTCTTTCCACCACACGGTCAGAAACTTCAACCTCCGCTCCTAGAGTAGGAAACTCTTCTAATAAACTACCCCCGCCACATGATAATCTGGCATCACCTCTTAAAATTAGATGGCAGCCTCGGCCTATACAACCCCATCATCCAAAACCCAAACCGAGGCTGTCTTGCGCTACTGTCTTAGCGCACCACTCCGCCACCTCAGTTGTGTTACGCCTTTTGCCGCCCATTGTTCACCAACAGGCAGCCACTACCGAGCTTTAATGGACGCAGAGGCATCACCTCCTTTGTTGTTAAGGTATTGCCTCCGTGATTACTTTGCAGAAACCACCGAGACAAATTTTCTATCTTTCAACCTACCGGTAAAAGTAGGTCGTTTGATTTTAATAAATTTAACGACACCGGCTTTGGCGGCGTACAACGTGTAGTCGGAACCCTTTTTGACGTTGTCACCGGCAAAAAACTTGGTTCCCTTTTGGCGCACGATAATCTGACCAGGTTTAATTTTCTCTCCGCCAAAAATTTTAACTCCCAATCTTTTGGATTGCGAGTCGCGGCCAAGTTTTGATGTCCCTTTTGACTTTGTATGCGCCATATTTTAGTGTTTCCTATTTTTATCTTTAATACCTATTGATTATAATCTATCAATTAAGATAAGTCAAGTTAATTTTAATCCTTGTTTTATCAAATGGCAACCATTACAATGAAGATGAAAAAATATGGCAGAATTTGTCCACCTCCACACCCATTCTCACTATTCGCTTTTGGACGGACTGGGTAAAATTGAGCATTTAATTACCAGGGCAAAAAAATTGGAAATGTCCGCTTTGGCGTTGACTGACCACGGTGCCATGTACGGCATTATTGAGTTTTATCAAAAAGCCAAAGCAGAAGACATTAAACCAATTTTAGGCGTAGAGACCTATCTTGCCCCGCGCAAATTGACAGATAAAACTGCCAAACTTGACACCTATCCGTCTCACTTGGTGCTGTTGGCTAAAGACAACCAAGGATACCAAAATTTAATCCAACTAGTAACCATTGCTCATTTGCAGGGCTATTATTATAAACCGCGCATAGACAAAGAAACTTTGAAAAAATATTCGCACGGGCTCATTGGCTTGTCGGCCTGTCTACAAGGAGAGGTGACTCGTCTAGCCGCTGCGGGCAATTTGGAAAAAACTAAAAAAGTTATCAAAGAATATCAGGAAATTTTCGGCCCTGAAAATTTTTATCTGGAGCTGCAAAAACATAAAGAATTTGCACAGCAGGAAAAAGCCAATCAAAATTTAATTAAAATCGCCCAAGAAATCGGCGCGCCGCTGGTGGCAACCAATGATATCCACTACGTTGACGAATCTGATAAAGAAGTCCATGAAGTGCTGTTGGCGGTGCAAACCGGCAAAAATATTGATGATGAACAACGGCTAACTTTAAAACAATTTAATCTGTCCATGTTATCTGAAGAACAAATGCGGCAAAATTTTAAAGATGTGCCGGAAGCTTTGGAGAATACAGCGAAAATCGCTGAAAGATGCAATGTGGAGCTTGAGCTTGGCAAAGTTATTATGCCCACTTTTGAACTGCCGAAAGGCGAAAATCCTAAATCTTACCTTGAAAAAAAAGTTTATGTAGGATCGGAAAAAATCTACGGTAAAGAAGATGAACAAACTAAACAGGAGGCAAAAAACCGTTTGCAATATGAGCTGGAAGTGATTGAAAAAACCGGTTTTGCCGACTATTTTTTGATTGTGGCCGACTTTGTCAATTTTGCCAAAGAGCACGGCATCGGCGTCGGGCCGGGCCGCGGCAGCGCCGCCGGTTCAATAGTCTCTTATTGTCTGAATATCACTGACGTTGACCCGCTTAAATACGGCCTGTTGTTTGAGCGGTTCTTAAATCCAGACCGCATTGCGCCGCCCGATATAGATATGGATTTTGCCGATGACCGACGAGGCGAGGTGATAGATTATATCAGTAAAAAATACGGCCAAGATCACATCGCGCAAATTATCACTTTTGGCACGATGGCCTCACGCGGTTCAGTGCGCGACGCCGGCCGGGCTTTGGGCATGAGCTATGGCGACGTAGATAAAATTGCTAAGCTGATTCCTTTTGGAATGACGCTGGAGCAGTCGCTGGAGTCAGTCAATGAGCTGTTTGATATTTATAGCAATGATGCACGGGTTAAAAAATTGATTAATATTGCTCAAAAACTGGAGGGTGTGGTGCATCACGCTTCCACGCACGCGGCCGGCATTGTTTTATCCAAAGAGCCATTGATAAAATACACCCCATTGCAGTACGGCGTGCGCGGCGAGAATGAAATTATTACCCAATATTCAATGTATGATATTGAAGCAGTCGGTTTGGTCAAAATGGATTTGCTGGGTTTGGCTAATTTAACCATTATCAAACACGCCTTAGACAGCATCGCCAAAAATAAAAAAATCAACATTGCTCTGAAAAATTTGCCTTTTGACGATGAAAAAACATACCAGCTGCTCTCTGCCGGCGAGACAACCGGCGTGTTCCAGCTGGAATCCGACGGTATGAAAAGGTATCTCAAACAGCTTAAACCAAACAAGTTTTCCGACATTGTGGCAATGACTGCTTTATATCGGCCAGGCCCGATTCAATTTATCCCCGATTTTATTGCCGGACACCAAGGCAAAAAAATCCCCACCTATATTCACCCCAAATTAGAGCCGATTTTAAAAGAAACTTACGGCATAGTCGTTTATCAGGAGCAAATTTTACAAATTGCCAGAGATATTGCGGGCTTTTCTTTGGGTGAGGCGGATATTTTGCGCAAAGCCATCGGTAAGAAACAGAAAAAACTACTGATGAAGATGGAGAAGAAATTTATCGACGGCGCCATTGCTAATAATGTTGTCAAGAAAATCGCGGAAAAAATTTTCCAATTTATTGAGCCGTTTGCGTCTTACGGTTTCAATAAAAGCCATGCTGTTTGCTACGCCTTTATCGCCTATCAAACGGCCTATTTGAAAGCGCATTTTCCCTCGGAATTTATGGCTGCTCTGCTGGTTAATGAGCAAAATGATTTGGAAAAATTAGCCATTGCCATTGCTGAGTGCGAAGCGGTAGGCATTAAGGTTTTGCCACCCGACATCAATCACTCATTTGCAAATTTTGATATCGTCAAAGGCGGCAAAGACATCCGTTTTGGTTTAGCCGCTATAAAAAATGTCGGCCGTCCCGTAGCAGAAGCTATTGCTGCTGAACGGGAAAAAAATGGACTTTACAAAAGCTTGGAAGAATTTGTGCTGCGCGCGACCAAAACGGTGATTAACAAAAAAAGCTTGGAAAGTTTAGCCAAGGCGGGCGCTTTGGACAATTTCGCCGAGCGGAATTTGATTTTAGCCAATGTGGAGGCAATTTTAAAAATTGCCGGCGGCCAAGGTGATGCCGAATCACAGCTGGGACTTTTTGAGAAAAAAGCGGTGGGCGCCAAAAAACTGGAATTAACCCCGGTTGAGCCGGCATTAAAAAAACAGCGGTTGGCGTGGGAGCGGGCATTTTTAGGCGTTTATCTCTCCGAGCATCCTTTGAAGGATTTTAAAGAGATAATTGCCCAAAAAGCCACCCAAATTTCCCACCTTTTCAGCCATATGTCAGGGCAAAAAATCACGGTCGGCGGAGTAGTGGTGGAAGTTATGAAAATTGCCACCAAGAGCGGCGAGCCAATGGCTTTCGCCCAGATTGAAGATGAAAGCGGCAAAATTGAAGCCATCGTTTTTCCCAAAGTTCTGCAGCAAAATGAGTCCTTATGGCGCGTGGACAAAATTGTTTTAGTGGAGGGTGAGATGCAAAGCAAAGAAGGCAAGTTGAAAATTTTAGTCCGTAAAGCGATAGATTTGGAAGATTTAAATGGTGAAAATTATTCTCCCTCATCGCCGAAGAAAAAAATTTTACAAATCAATTTGCCCTCCCACGCCGATAAAAAACTGATGTTGAAAATCAAGGAAGTTTTGAATCTTTACCCGGGCGAAACGCCGGTATTCCTCTATATTTACAAAAATGGCGATAAACTGATTGCCACTAAAACCAAGGTCGAACCCTCATCAGATATCATTGCAAGTTTAGAGGAAGTTTTAGGGGAAAATTGTGCTAAAATAAAAGAAGTAGTTTAAATAAATTGTTCTAAACTCTTTACTGATGAAACGATATAAATTACAATGAAAATAGGATGATTCCATACAAAGTTTTTGATGCATTTAAATTTGGTCCTCTTACCCTTCATACTTGGGGGATTTTTTTCGCTTTGGGATTTGTGGCCGCTTTAATTTACGTGATGAGCGAAGCCATCCGAAAAAAAATCAGCAGTGATAAAATTTTTGACCTGTCATTAATCCTGCTTTTTGCCGGTGTGCTGGGCAGCCGGCTGGGGTTTGTTATCGCCAATTATCAGATTTATTTATCCCACCCAGTGGAAATTTTTAAAGTTTGGGATGGCGGTTTGGGCTTTATTTCCGGATTTCTGCTGGCCATTTTGGTCGGCTGGTTGTATATCAGAGCGCAAAAATTGGATTTTTGGAAAGTGGCTGATATTTATGTGCCGGCAGTAGCGTTGGGATATTTCATCGGTCGCATTGGCTGCTTTTTAACTCACGACCATTTAGGCAAAGAAACCAATTTTTTCCTTGGTGTCAAAATGGCCGGAAAAGTTTATCACGACACCTCAATTTATACGACTGCCTTGGCTTTAATAATTTTTATCATTCTGCTTTTATTAAAAAATAGAGAGCGCTTTGAC
>PCRM01000001.1 GCA_002771215.1 Candidatus Nealsonbacteria bacterium CG23_combo_of_CG06-09_8_20_14_all_40_13
ATTTTGGGCGCTTCAATGAGCGGGCTGGCCGAAATTTTAAAAAGTCATGGTCATAAAGTTACCGGGTCCGATTTAAATTTAAACGGCCACAGCGCAAAAAATATCACGCCGGAAATTGACAAAGTTGTCATTTCCGCCGCTATCACGCCGCAGTCGGCCGGCTGGGTTGAAGTTGAAGCGGCTAAAAAGTTTGGTATTCCAGTTGTCCAACGAAGCAAAATGCTCCAGCAATTGATGTTGAATAAATATGGCATTGCGGTAGCTGGCGCACACGGTAAATCAACAGTGACAGCCATGGTGAGTTATATTTTACAAGCGGCCGGCGCCGAGCCAACAGTGTTAGTTGGGGCAGATTTAATCAACTGGAATAAAAATTTCAAAGTCGGCAAGGGAAAATATTTTGTCGTTGAGGCCTGCGAGTGGGCGAGGCAATTTTTAACATTACGGCCCAAAGCGGCAATTATTACCAATATTGAAGCCGAACATCTGGATACCTATCCAAAAGGACTGCCGGAAATTCAAAAAAACTTTAAAAAATTTGTCAGACCTTTGCCCAAAAACGGCATTTTGGTTTTAAATGGTGATGATAAAAATTCTAATTTGCTTGCCAAATGCTCGTCTTGCAAAGTCAAATATTTCACCAAAGACAAAATTTGGCCGGGATTAAAACTGCCAATTTTAGGACAATATAATTTAGTCAATGCCGCCGCCGCCGGCCGACTTTGCCATGAATTGGGCATTCCAACTATTGTTATTAAAAAAGCGCTCAATGAATTTAAGGGCCTTAAAAGAAGATTAGAAATTAAGGGCGAGCGGGGAGGTGTGATAGTCATTGATGATTATGCTCATCATCCAACTGAAATCAAAGCAGCACTTGCATCTCTAAAAGACCATTTTGCAGACAAAAAAATATTTTGTGTTTTCCAGCCGCATCAATACAGCCGGACAAAGCTTTTATTTGACAATTTTACAGCTAGTTTTAAAAACGCCGATTGCTTAATTTTAACGGAGATTTGGCAAGTGCCAGGTCGTGATGAAGCAAATGAGCAAGAAAACAAGCTGCTGACAGAAAAATTAGGTCAAGCCATCAAACAAGCAGGAATAAATACGCAGATAATTTATAACTTCAGCGATATTTTGCAATATTTAAAAAAGAATGTTAAAAAAGGTGATATTATTGTAACCATGGGGGCAACGAAGATTTATCAAGTTGGAGAGCAATTTTTAAAAGGTAAAAATGGATAAGGGAAAAAAACTTGCCAAGGCCTTAGGCAAAAAATTGGAAGAAAATGTCATTTTAAAAGAGCTGACGACTTTGAAAGTTGGCGGGGTGGCTGATTTCTTTTATCAAGCAGAGACGATTGATGAGCTAGTCAAAGCGGTATTGGCTTGTTGGAAAATTGGTATGCCTTGTTTTGTCTTGGGCAACGGTTCAAATATCATTGTTTCCGATTTTGGCTTTCCAGGTTTGGTAATTAAAAACTGTACTTCTAATATTTCTCTGATGCCGGATAAGGGGCAGGTGATAGCTGATTCGGGCGTGCCTTTATCTTTAGTCATTATGAAATCTGCTTCTCAAGAGCTGTCTGGTTTGGAACCATTGTTTTTTATTCCAGGTACGGTTGGCGGGGCTGTTTACACTAACGCCGGCGCGCACGGCGTTGAAATTGGCAGTTTTGTCAAATCAATCACCGCTTTGATGCCTTCAGAAAAAATCGTGCGGTTGAACCAAAATCTAATGCAATTTTCCTACCGCAATTTGCGTTTTAAAAAAATAAAAAGCGCTAAAAAACCGGTAATTTTATCGGTTAAACTACAACTGGCTCACAGTAAACGGGAAGATATTTCTCAAAGGTTAGCGCAGTTTAAAAATTGGCGGCAGCATCATCAGCCACTCGGCGAGTTATCGGCTGGCAGTATTTTTAAAAATCCTTCAGGCAATTTCAGCACAACTCTATCCGAAAAAGAAGTTAATGCGCAAAAAACGGCTGGCTATTTGATTGAGCAAGCCGGTGGTAAAAAAATGAGGGCAGGTGGCGCCGCGGTGTCCAAAAAACACGCTAACTTTTTTATTAATAAAGGCAAAGCCAACGCCCGTGATTTTAGACAATTAATTGAAGAGGTGAGGGAAAAAGTTCGGCAGCAATCAGGTATTTTATTAGAAGAAGAAATTGAATATATGGGTCATTGGTAAAATGACAAGCTCAAATCAACTATTTAATCGTCCAGACATTATAAGCGGCACCGTTCGAGAAAAAAAATCTAAACCTAAGAAAAAATTGGTTAAAACATTTTTATTGTTGGTTTTACTGGGAGGATTTTTTTGGTTTATTTTTTACAGCCCCATTTTTCAAATTAAAAATATTACTTTAGAAGGTGTTCAAGCAAATTCAGATTTGATTGCTGAGATGAACAAATTTAAAGGTAAAAATATTTTTTTGATGGCAGTTGATTCGGAAAAAAGAAATTTAATAATCAAACAGCCGGAGATTAAAGATATTGTGATTTGGAAAGGGCTGCCCGACACCTTAAAAGCCAAATTAACATTACGGGATAAAGTTTTAATCTGGCAGTCGGCTGACAGATTTTATTATGTTGATGGGGACGGAATTGCTTTCAAGCAAAGGGGTCCGCTTGCACTTGAAGAGAAAAATATACTGCTGATTATTGACAAAAAAAATGTGCTGGTCAATTTAGGCACGCAATTTTTATCGCCGGTTTTTGTTAAATTTGTGACCCAGTTGGCGACTGATTTGCCGACAATTTCAGCCCAAATTCAAGTACCAATAACCCTCACTAACATAGATGTTGAAGAATCTACTTTACAGACGACCGCTCAAACTGCAGAGGGCTTTAAAATTTTATTTGATACCACTCGGCCGGTGGATTCACAGCTTGCCGCTTTGAAAAAAGTTCTTTCGGAACACCGCAGCGAAGTAACTGAATATGTAGATGTTCGAGTTCAAGGATGGGCGTACTATAAGTAAGTTAAAAGTTAAAAGTTAAAATTACAACTAAAAACTAAAAATTATGAATAAACGTTGGGAAATTTTATCTAAAAAATCGGACGATATTATCAAACAAATCCTTATCAATCGTAATATACCAGAAAGCGAAAAAGAGGATTTTTTAAATCCAGATTTTGAAAAAGGTTTACAAGACCCTTTTCAAATTTTAGAAATGCAAAAAGCCGCCGCACATGTCAAGGGCGACATTCTGAAAGGTGAAAGATTAGGAATTTTTGCCGACTATGATGCCGACGGCATTCCAGCTTCGGCTTTTTTATATAAAGCAATTATATTTTTACAAGAAAAATTAAATTCCAAAGTTTTACCACCAGCCATCTATATTCCTAAACGCGAGGAGGGTTATGGTCTGTCAAAAGAGGGAATTGACAGTTTAAATAAAGCCGCCTGTCAAACTATTTTTGCTGTTGATTTAGGTAGCACCAACAAAGATGAAATTTCTTATGCCAAGAAAAAAGGCTTAAATGTTATTGTCCTTGATCATCACCAAATTTTAAAAACTGAATTTCCGAATGAAGCTTTAGCCGTACTCAATTTAAAAATCAAAAATCAAACATATAATTTTAAAGATTTTTCATCGGCGGGCGTAGCTTTTAAATTTGTCCAAAGTTTATTTCAAGCGAGTCAAATTTCCAAAGGGGCGGCTGATAGATTTTTAAAATGGAACTTGGATTTAGTCGCCATTTCGACAATTTGCGATATTGTGCCGCTTTTGGGGGAAAACAGAATTTTGGCCAAATTTGGTTTGATTGTTTTGCAAAAGACCAAAAATTTAGGATTGCAGAAACTTTATCAAAAAATGCAAATTGACCCGGCGAAAATCGGTCCTTACAATGTTTCTTTCCAAATTGGCCCGCGCCTTAACGCACCGGGCAGAATGGACAGCGCAACAGAGAGTTTTTATTTGTTAATCAGCGAAGATGAAAAAGAAACAGAGAAGTTAGCAATTTATTTAGACGAAACAAATAAAAAAAGACAGTTAGAGTTGGACCGTTGTCTAAAAGAAGCCAAAGAAAAAATAATAAAGAATAATCTGCATAAGAAGAAAGTTATTTTAATTTACGATAAAAATTGGTCTAAAGGCATTGTTGGTTTGGTAGCGGGGAAACTAATGGAAGAATTTGCCAGGCCGACGTTCGTTTTGGAAGAAGGGGATAAAACTTGCAGCGGCAGCGCCCGAAGTATTCAGGGTTTTCACTTAGTAGAAACGCTGGAAAAGGCGAAAGAATATCTTGTTTCTCACGGCGGTCACGCGCGCGCAGCCGGATTAACGTTAGAAACACAACATCTTGAAAACTTGTATAATCGGCTTTTGGAAATTGCCGAGACAAAATTAAAAGATGAAGATTTAACTCCTAAAATTACAATTGATGCGGTTTTGCTGACAAATGATATTAATTATAAGTTGTATCGGCAATTGGAAAAATTACAGCCGCATGGTTTTGGCAATCCCAAGCCAGTTTTTTTATCCCATAAAATGGTGCTTGAAGATATCAGATGTGTAGGTCGCCAGTTGCGTCATTTAAAATTGAAAGTTTCCGGTTTCGACGCGATTGGTTTTGATTTTGGCGGCTGTTTTGCTGATTTAAAAGTTAACGAAAAAATCGATATTGTCTATAACTTAGATGAGAATACTTATAATGGAGAATCAAAATTGCAATTTAAAATATTAGATTTAAAAAAATCTCCCGTTTAATTTTGTTTACTTCCTTTGACAATTAGAATAAAATGGTAGCAGTATTTTGCATCTTAATATAAGGAGGAGATCAGCTTGGGTAGGAGAAGGAGAAATAGTCGCAAAAGATGGTATCAATCAGTTGACGGACTCGACCCTTATTCGAAAACCCCGGATTATCTTTCTCGGAAGAGAAAGAAGAAAGCCAAAAAGCATTTCCAACCAACTAGGTTCAGCTTATCCAACGGCCTGTCAATCCGTGTGGAAGAAGGCGATAACACCAACAATGGCCGAGCAGTTCAGCTCAATATTCAGTGGCAAGAAGTGCCATTTTGGCAGTTTTGGGCTAGATTAAGGACGCCCTTACAAATTCATCTTAATGAGGGAAATGCCCGCCGTCTGGCTCGCGTACTTGCTCGAATAGTCAATCGGTGATGTAAATTCAAACCACTTAGCTCTAGAATCCTTGTTCGAAATTTTGAATAAGGACTTTTTTCTTGACAAAAAAATCAAATGATGCTATTTTAAATGTTCAGGTTGCTTATTAACAATCAAAAAAGGGGTGAGCATTTTGCTGGATAAAAAAACATTAGCAATTATTCAAGGACGAATTGGCCAGTTCCAACAGGAACAGCCAGAAATTTACACTTGGCTTAAAGACAAGATTGAACAATTTGGTCAAGAAGCATGGCTGATCTGGCAAGCCATTTTGGATTACTATTTTTGGCAGTTGGTTACATATCCTACACCTTCAAAAGAGCAAATTAGTCTATTTATCAGCGGCAATCTTTCTCCATTATTAGAGCAAGATTTTTCCGCTTTCAAACGAAAATGGCAGGCCT
>PCRM01000020.1 GCA_002771215.1 Candidatus Nealsonbacteria bacterium CG23_combo_of_CG06-09_8_20_14_all_40_13
CGTTCAAAATAACTCCAAGTATTCGTTTTTTTTCACTTCAGTTCACAGCGAAGCTGTTCACTGCAAGCTGTTCAAAATAACTTCTAATGTTTTTTCGCCGGCCTTTTCCCATGAAAAGGTATTGGTCCGCTGGAATCCTTTGGTAATTAATTCATTTTTGAGTTTGGGGTTTAAAATAATTTTTGTCATTGCTTCAGATATTTCTTTGCTTTTGTAGGGGTCAAACATCATGGCGGCATCGGCGGCAATTTCCGGCAGTGAGGTAATGTTAGAGCATGCCACAGGACAGCCGCAAGCCATTGCTTCAAGAATAGGCAAACCAAAACCTTCAAAAAACGAGGGCAAGACAAATAAATCAGCATTTTGCAATAATTTAACCTTTTCATCTTGGGAAATGTATCCGGTAATAATGACGTCTTTAGCAATTTTAACTGGCAAAGCGTTTATGGCCTCCTTGATTCTTTCAATGCCAAATCCATCTCTTCCTACCAAAACTAATTTATGCGTAATATCGCCTCTTTGCCTTAAAATTTCATATGCTTTAATAAGACCTAAAACATTTTTCTTTTCTTCTAATCGGCCAATAAACAAGATATATTTTCCGTGCTTATATGACGAACGCTTGTCTGGTATAAAAATTTCTCTGTTTAAGCCATGATAAATAACCGTTATTTTATCTGGAGCAACATTATAAAATTTAATGATGTCTTTCTTGGTATCTTCTGATGGGGCAATAATTCTGGTTGCCCGTTTGGCAGAAAATTTCATACTCCACGGGTGGTAAAATTTTTCAAAATTGGTGAAAAGTTCGGGATAGTAATTAAATGCAGCATCATGCAGAGTGACGACCGTCTTTTTAGGATAAATAATCGGCAGAGTGTGAGCTGGCTCAAAGAAAATATCGGGCTTGTGCCGCAAAAAATACATTGACAGACGAATTTGAGTCCAGAGTTTTGTAAAAGGCATAATTTTAACAGAAAAATTTGAAGGCAGATTTTCTAATTCTTTTGGCAATGGCACTGGACTATACAAAATATATTGATTTTCTCTATCAATATTGGAGATGGCTTTGATTATTTCAATGCTGTAGTATTCGGTGCCGGTTTTAAATTTTTTCGCTGCCCTTGAAGCGTCAATACCAATAATCATAGTAAGTTTAAAGTTTAAAACTAAAAGTTTAAAGCTACAGTTTAAAGGATAAAAGATGACAGAAAATCCTTGATCCTTTAAGTTGAAGTTTTAACATTTGAGCTTTTAGCTTTTACATTGATTATTATTTTGCCCACAAAACTGAATGCTTGAATGAATCCAAATTATCAACGGCAATACCTGTGCCTTTGACAACGCATATTTGGGCATTTTCGGCCAGTTGGCAAGGTACACCGGTAACTTTGGTAAATAACTGGTCCAAATTACGCAATAGGCAGCCGCCGCCAGTCATAATCATACCTTTGTCCATTACATCGGAAGCCAGTTCAGGCGGTGTTTTTTGCAAAACCGTTTTCACAGCCCCGATTATTTCATTTAAAACATCTTTCAAAGCGACGCACATATCAGTTGAAGTGGCCATAACGCTTTCGGGCAGACCAGTAATGGCATTACATCCGGAAACTTCTATAGAAAGCTCTTTTTTAAGCGGAGTAGCAGCGCCGATTTTAATTTTAATTTCTTCAGCTGTCTGCTCGCCAACGACAAGATTATATTTTTTGCGGATGTAATTATAAATAGCCTCATCCATTTTATTGCCGGCAACGCGGGCTGAAGCTGAAACAACAATATCGCCAAGCGCAATTACAGCTACTTCTGAAGTGCCGCCGCCGACGTCAATGACCATATTGCCGGTTGGGGAGGCAATCGGAATGCCAGCACCCAAAGCCGCGGCCACTGGTTCTTTGATGACGTACGCCGCTTTGGCACCGGCAGATATAGTGGCGTCAATGACAGCGCGACGCTCCGTCGAAGTGACACCGGCTGGAATTGCCACCATAATATCAGGCCTAAAAAGCCGTATTTTGCCAGAAAGTTGGTTGATGTAATATCTTAACATTGCCTCGGTAATGCGGTAATTGGCAATAACCCCGTCGCGCAAAGGATGAGCAGCAATTATCGATTCGGGCGTGCGGCCCAGCATTTTCTTGGCTTCAGTGCCAATAGCCATGACTTTTTCGGTTGAAGCTTCCAGCGCAACCACAGACGGATCGTTGACCACTATCCCCTTTCCCGGCTGATAAATTCTTGTATTGGTTGTGCCCAAATCAATGCCTAACCTTCTTAAAATCATCTAATTTACCCTGCTTATCTTAGCCCCCAGTTTTTGCAATCTTTCGTCAATTCTTTCGTATCCCCGATCAATAAGATTAATGTCAGAAATTTCAGTTTGTCCTTTGGCAATTAATGCGGCTAAAATTAATGTTGCGCCGGCGCGCAAATCCAAGGTTTTAATTTTTTTGCCGCTTAGCTTTGTCGGACCGAAAATTTCTGCTTGATGGTGGTTAATGAGTTTGGCCTTGGCGCCCATCATATTTAATTCTGCAAGATACCGTAGTCGTCCTTCATACATTGTCTCATAAATTGTACTTTTACCTACTGCTTGAGTCAATAAAACGGAAAATGGAGCTTGAAGGTCAGTAGGAAAAGCTGGATAAGGACCAGTTTTAATATCTACGGGCTCGAATGCTAATGAGGGTAAAATATGAATACTTGAGGATTTAAGCTGAAATTTGACTCCGGCTTGCTGCATTTTTTGGATAAATGCTTGAAGATGACCAGGGTTAAAGTTTAATATTTCAAGCTCGCCGTTCGTCACGGCAGCGGCCAGCGCGAAAGTACCTGCTTCAATGCGGTCGGCAATAACTTGGTGTTTTGCGCCTTTTAACTTTTTTACGCCAACAATTTCAATTGTATTTGTTCCGGCGCCGGAAATTTTGGCGCCCATTTTATGCAAAAAATTAGCTAAATCCTCTATCTCCGGCTCCTGGGCGGCGTTTTGAATAATGGTTTTGCCTTCGTTTAAGACCGCCGCCATCATTACATTTTCAGTAGTGGTGACGGATTTTTCCTTTAAAACAATTTTTTTGGCTAAAAGTTTATCCGCCTTAAAATTAAAAAATCCGACTTTTTCTTCAATGGTCACCCCTATTTGTGCCAATGCGTCAAGGTGAGTATCAATCGGCCGCGCCCCAATCACGCAACCGCCTGGCTGGGCAAATTTCACCTGCCCAAAACGCGCCAATAACGGTCCTATCAAAACAACACTGCCGCGCATTTTTGTCACCAAATCGGGATTTGGCATTTTTGAGGCGATTTTAGTGGGGTCAATTGTCAAAGTATGGTTAAACCTGGTAACTTTGACATTTAAACTCTCCAAAATGCCTTTCATTGTTTCAATATCTAAAATATCGGGCACGTTTTCTAAAATAGAAACCTCGTCAGTTAAAAGTGCCGCGGCCATTATTTTCATTGCCGCGTTTTTGGCGCCTAAAACTTCGATTCTGCCTTGAAGCTTATTTCCGCCGGAGATTATAAACTTTGCCATTTATCCTTCTTACTTATTAAGTTTACCTGTAATTTTAGTTAAAAGTCAATGAGAAATCTTGCAAATAAAACAAATTATCTTCATTATTAAATAAATGAAGAAATTCAAAAAGACAATATTCTGGGCAATATTTTGGCTCATGTTGGCGCTGGTTTTTTCCGCGTCCGCTACGGCCACTCTTTTGAAAGCTTACGGCTACAAGGTTAATTTACAGGCCAAAAAAATCCAAAAAACAGCCATTTTATACATTCAGTCCGACCCAAAAGATGTTCAAATATATGTCAATGACCAACTGAAAAGCCAAAAGGCGCCTTACAAGGATGAATATTTACTGCCCGGCGTTTATAGC
This sequence comes from Candidatus Nealsonbacteria bacterium CG23_combo_of_CG06-09_8_20_14_all_40_13, assembly GCA_002771215.1. Classification (GTDB taxonomy): domain Bacteria; phylum Patescibacteriota; class UBA1384; order UBA12157_A. The sequence goes on from PCRM01000020.1 coordinate 3,885, forward strand.
GTTGAAGTTAAAAAGGACGGCTATCAAACTTGGCAAAAATCAGTTTGGCTGGACAGCGGTACAGTGCCTGATTGTGAAGCAGTTTTATTTTTAGACAATCCGAAAACATCGCCGGCTTCAGACATTTTAAAAGAACTATTTTCCCTTAATAACAACAGCAATCTGGAAGTGAAAAACGATGAGCTATGGCTTAATAGCAAATTTGTGACCCGCTTCTCCCAAAAAATAGAACGGGCAATTTTATACACTGACGAAGAGCATATTATTTTCCAGATTGCCAACGAAATTCGCGTTATAGATATTGACGGCGGCAACAACCTTGAATTGGCGCAAGGCAAGGCCATAACTAATCTGGCAGTTTCCAATTTTGGCCGAACATTGTATTTTGAGGACTCTGGGTCTATTTTTCAAGCCCAAATTCGCTAAGGGTTTAAAAACGGCAGCTCTAAAACTGGTGCTGTTGATTCTGAAGCCGAAGGCCATATTTGGTCCGCTTGGACTATTAATCTTCTTAAAGTTGTGCCAACCGGCACACAAGTCATCAATGTCAAAATAGGCGTCGGAGTCGGCGCCAAAACCGACAGTTGTGAGGGTTTAACTTCAAAAACATTGCTTACGCGGTAGGCATACTTGGTGTTGTTATAGTTGATGATGATAATATCGCCCACAACCATTTGTGGCAGCAAGGCGAAAACATGATTATAGTTGCCTTTTTCCCACCAATAATTTGAAGAATGACCAGTAATAAAAATATTGCCGTTTTGACCGGGCAACGCTGTGCCTTTATAATGGACCACGCCATTTTTAAGATTGGCGAGGATATTATTTTCGTCAACTTGCCACACAATAGGCGCGTCAACGTTAATTTTGACAATCATCAAATGGTTATTTTCTATTTTGAGTTCGTTTAAGGAAACTTGTGTTGAGGATGGAATATTACCAATGTCAGGCAAGAAAACTTGTTGGGAATTGTTAGCATTGATGTTGGGATAATTGGAATATGGCTGGTTTTTATATTCTGTTTTCCAAAAATATTTCAATTTTTGCCAGAGAGCGGGGCCGTTGGCAAGGGTAAAAATGGCGGCAAAAATCAAGGAAAAAATAACAGCATATTTGAAAAAATGCTTTAATGTTAACCATAAAGTTTTCCGCGGGATTCCTAACAAATCTCTGACATCTTTTTCGTGCAAAGATGATTCAACAAAATTATCCATTGCTTTTATTTTACCATTTTAATCTTAAGTTTTGAACAACTATAGGACAAATTGGGGAAAAAGTCAAGATATATAACAATAAACAGCCCATTAAGCTGTTTATGGTGGGCAGGGAGGGAGTCGAACCCTCATGGCCTTGCGGCCCCTAGTTTTTGAGACTAGGCTGTATACCAGTTCCAGCACCTGCCCATTCATCTTAATATACCTGAAAATTG
>PCRM01000039.1:0-37309 GCA_002771215.1 Candidatus Nealsonbacteria bacterium CG23_combo_of_CG06-09_8_20_14_all_40_13
AGGAAGAAGTAGATTTGGAAGATATTCCATTTTAAATTGGAGAAAATAAATGCAATTTGGCAGAGCAAAATTTTGTTATTTTTGCCGTAAAAAAATAGAAGACATTGACTTCAAGGACGTTGCCACCCTGCAGCGTTATTTGACTATTTGGAGTAAGGTTAAAGGCGCTAAAGAAAGCGGCGCCTGCGCCAAACATCAGCGCCGATTAACTAAATCTATTAAACGCGCCCGCTTTATGGCGCTGCTGCCTTATTCCTCAAGATAATATTTTCAAGTGATGTGGGAGGGGGATATGCAAATTTTAGCCTCTCATCTAATTTCACTTCCCGTTGCCGCCATTGCCAATCAAAGCAAAATTGGCGAGCTTAAAAGTGTTGTTTTTGACCCGGAAAACGGCAAAGTTTTGGGATTTTTAATCAAACAGTCAATTTTCCATAAAAATAAGCTACTGTCTTTGAGCGATATTTTAAGTTTAGATGAGTCGGGCGCGGTGGTGCGTAATCAGGATGATTTGGTGGACATTTCAGAAGTAGTCAGGATTGATAAATTATTGAAGAAAAATATTCCCATTTTGGGCCAACGCGCCAAGACCGAAAGCGGCAAAAACCTGGGTCTGGTTGATGATATTTTAATTGATACTTCAACTCTTTGCATCACTAAATTTTATTTAAAAAGTTTGCTGCAGGACAAAATTTTGCCTTATGAAAAAGTTTACCAAATTACTTCTAAAGCGGTCGTCTTTCAAGATGATGTGACAGAAGGCAAAACCGTTGCTGAAGGAATTATGGCTTAAATGAATCTTATAAAACTTCAAAATGTCTCTAAAATTTATCAGCACGGTAAATTAGAAATGGTCGCTTTAAAAGATATAACCATCACTGTCCAAAAAGGACAATTTTTAGCCATTATGGGGCCTTCAGGCAGCGGCAAATCGACTTTAATGCATATTATTGGTCTTTTAGACAGACCCACCTCTGGCAGTTATTTTTTAGAAGGAAAAGAAATCTCACTTAGAACTTCAGATAAAGTTTTAGCTCGTCTTCGGCAGGAAAAATTTGGCTTTGTTTTTCAAACTTTCAATCTTTTGCCTAGATTACGGGCGCTAGATCAAGTGATATTACCGACTATTTATGCCCGTGCCAAAAATCGCTGGCAGAAAGCAGAAAAAGTTTTAGAAAAAGTAGGACTGAAAGAACGTATAAATCATTGTCCCTCGGAACTGTCAGGAGGAGAACAACAGCGAGTAGCTATTGCCCGGGCGCTGGTCAACAGTCCAGAGATTATTTTGGCTGATGAGCCCACAGGTAATTTGGATAGCAAATCTGGCGAGGAGATTTTGAAAATTTTAATAGAATTAAACAAAGAGGGGAAAACGGTTATCTTAGTTACCCACGATCCTAATTTGGCCAATCAAGCCGAGAGAATAATTAAATTGAAAGATGGGAGAATAGTGTGATTGGGGAAGTTTTTAAAATGGCTTTGTATTCCATCTGGAATAATAAAGCTAGAAGTTTTTTAACTATGCTGGGGGTAATCATCGGTATTGCCTCTGTCGCGACCTTGATGGCTATTGGCGAGGGACTCAAGCAAGATGTTTCTAAAACTGTCAAAGATTTAGGTTCCAACATTGTAATTGTTTTATCCGGCGATATTCCCATCGGAGAAGGTCAAGGTATGACATCAATGGGCAATCCGGCCTCTTTAATTTCCGGCGATATTTTGAAATACCAGGATGTTGAGGAAATTAGAAAAATTGAGGGCGTGGAGGCGGTTTCCCCCATGGCCATGGTGCCGGGTTCTTTCAAAAAAGACGGCAAAGTTTCCACTCCAATTATTGCCGGGCTGGAGCCATCGATACGTAAAATTATGACTGGTTTCAAATTATCCCGGGGCCGCTTTATTGAAGATACTGACAAGGATAAAAATGTCGTGGTGGTGGGCGATAAAGTTAGAAAACAACTTTTTGACGATAGGGAAGACATTTTGGGCGAGAAAATAATGTTTGATAAAACAGAATTTGAGATCATCGGTCAACTTTCTCCTCCTACATCTTCTTCTCTTTTCTCCTCTGATTTTGAAACCCTTTCCGCCATTCCTTTCCAGCAGGCCAAAAAATTCACTCAAAATCAGGAAAAGATTCTGCGTATTGGCATCAAAGTCAATGATAGTTATAAGGTTGATGATATTGTGCCCAAAATTAAGGAAAATATGCTTTTACGCCACCCCAAAGAGGATTTTACTGTTGTTACTCAAGAAGACCTCCTGGGTATGCTTAACACTATTGTCAATCTTTTAACGACAGCTGTGGCTGCCATTGCCTCTATTTCATTAATTGTTGGTGGTATCGGCATAATGAATATAATGTTAGTTTCGGTCACCGAAAGAACGCGCGAAATTGGTTTAAGAAAAGCAGTTGGCGCCACATCTGGAGCAATTCTATGGCAGTTTTTAATCGAAGCGGTGGCTATCTCACTTTTGGGGGGCACAATTGGAATTTTGTTTTCTTTCCTCGGCACTTCAATAGTGGCGGCTAAAACCGCTATAAAACCAGAGGTCACTTTATCTGCTATTTTACTAGCCGCTGGTGTTTGTATTGGAGTTGGAATTATTTTTGGTCTTGCTCCAGCTATCCGGGCTGCCCGCAAAGACCCAATTGAAGCGTTAAGGTACGAATAAATAAAACTCAAAACTTAAAACGAAAAACTCAAAACCACAACTTAAAAGTTAAAACTATTTTTCTCTTTTTCAGTCATAAACTTTCTGCCTTCGCAGCACTGTCGCCTTTGGCGACAAAGTGATTTTTGAATTATATATTAGTACTCAGGTGAATATTCAGATGGATATGACGGTGTCTTAGATTTATCCTCGGGCTTCTCAAGATCGGTCACCGCTGCTTCAGTAGTTAAAATCATTCCCGCGGCTGAAACCGCGTTTTGCATGGCGCTTCTGGTAACTTTCAAAGGGTCAATAATGCCGGCTTTAATCATATCAACAAACTCATCGGCTTGGGCGTCGTAGCCAACGCCTTTGTCTCTGCGTTTAACTTCTTCAATAATCACAGCGCCGTCTTTGCCTGCGTTTTGGGCGATTTGGCGCATTGGCTCTTCTAAAGCTCTTTTCAAAATGGCAAGGCCGACTTTTTCGTCGCCTGACGCCACCACCTGCTCTAAAACTTTAATGACGTCCACCAGCGCCACGCCGCCGCCGGGCACAATACCTTCTTCAACGGCCGCGCCTGTAGCGGCCACCGCGTCTTCAATGCGATGCTGACGCTCTTTCTGCTCAACTTCCGTGGCGGCACCGACTTTGATGATGCCCACTCCGCCAGCAAGTTTGGCCAATCTTTCCTGCAATTTTTCTCGGTCATAGTCGGAAGTGGTTTTGGCAATTTCCGCTTTGATTTGGGCAATTCTGGATTTGATGGCTGACTCCTTGCCCTTGCCTTCAATGATGGTGGTTTTGTCTTTATCAGCCATCACCTTGCGCGCCTGCCCCAGCGTCTCCATATCAATATCTTTTAATTCCACGCCTAACTCTTCAGATACAACTTGGCCGCCGGTCAAAACGGCAATATCCTGCAGCATTTCTTTGCGACTGTCGCCGAAACCGGGCGCCTTAACAGCCAAAACATTAATAATGCCACGTAATTTATTCAACACCAAAGTGGCCAGCGCCTCGCCGTCAATATCCTCGGCCAAAATGACAATGTCTTTTTTGCCAGAAGTAGCCATTTTTTCCAACAGCGGCACAATATCAGTGGCGGCGGAGATTTTTTTATCGGTTAATAAAATGTAAGGATTTTCTAAAACCGCATCCAGCCGCTGGGTGTCGGTCATCATGTAGGGTGAAATATAGCCCTGGTCAAACTGCATGCCTTCAACCACTTCTTTTTGTAAACCTAAGGTCTGTGATTCTTCAACAGTAATTACCCCATCGCGGCCGACTAAATCCATAATTTCGGAGATTAGTTTGCCTACCTCAACGTCACCGGCTGAAATGGAAGCCACCTGGGCAATTTCTTCTTTGCCGGCTAATTCTTTAGCATTTTCTTTAAGCGCTTTGACGACCGCTTGCGCGCCTTTGTCCAAACCTTTTTTAATTTCCAAAGGACTGGCGCCGGCCGTCACATTTTTCAATCCTTCATTGATAATAATTTGGGCAAGCAAAGAAGCAGTAGTTGTGCCGTCACCGGCCACATCATTGGTTTTTTCAGCTACTTCTTTGACTAGTTGCGCGCCCAAATTTTCAAATTTGCCCTCGAGCTCAATTTCTTTAGCGATGGTCACGCCATCATTGGTAATGGTTGGCGTACCAAAACCTTTGTCTAAAACAACATTTCTGCCTTTTGGACCTAAGGTTACTCGAACAGCGTCTGCCAAAAGATTAACGCCTTTTTTTAGGCGGTTTCTGGCTTCTTCTGAAAACAAAATTTGTTTGGCCATAAATCCTCGCTTTCGCTCGTCAAAATCAAAAATCAAATCTCAAAAATCAAAAAGAATACTTTTGGTCCATTTTGAATTTTAATTTGTCATTTTGCATTTTGACTTTTAAATTTTGAATTTGCGATTATTCGATAATCGCTAATATATCTTCTTCTTCCAAGATTTTTAATTCTTCACCATCAACTTTAATTTCTTCGCCGCCGTATTGCTTGAAAAGTACTTTATCGCCGGCTTTGACAGACAGCGGCACTCTCTTGTCATTTTCCCATTTGCCTTCGCCCACAGCTATTACTTTGCCTTCCTGGGGCTTTTCTTTGGCGCTTGCCGGCAAAAGAATGCCGGATTTGGTCTCTTTCTCGGTTAACGGTTTGATTAAAACATTTTTGCCAAGCGGTTTGATGTGCATTTTGCCTCCGATTTTAAAAACTTTAACTTTTGGTGGTTAAAGTGGCAGTAGAACGGAAGGGGGAACCGTCTACCACCACATTTCAAAATAACATTTTTTACCAATTTCTGTCAAGACCTTATTATAAAACTTAAATTGAAATAAGTCAATATTTTTAGGCCAATGTTTTCATTTTGGTATTTTTGAGTTCAATATTTTTTGTCTTTGAGAGCCATCGCCGCAAAATTTCCTGCCGCTGGCTGAAGTGGTGCAGTTCAACCATTTTGTCATCTGCCCGGATGTTAGCGCCGGGTCGGCGTGCCTCCGGCAAGGAATAGATGCGCCAAATTTGCAGTTTGCCCGAAATGACATTAAAAATTGTGCCCCAGATGCCTCCTAACAACCATTCAAACAAATTGCGCCAGTCGCGCAAAATTTTGGAGTCGGCCACCAAATCTGCAATTAAATTGCTTCTTAATTTTAACTTGAAATTGGGGATATTGTCTGCCACCCAAGCGTTCGCCTGCCAGAATTTGAAAAAATTGGAAAAACTGTAAAGCGGCCGGGCCCAAGCAATCCAATATGGCGTTAAAATATCCAAACCAATCAGTTTTGTTTTTTGGATATTCAAGCCGTTTTCCACCAGATAGTAGCCCAGACAAATTTTATCACACTTTTTATGCTTGCTTTTGCGCAAACCCAGCACAAAAATTGTGGCAATAACCAACAGCCGGCAAAGCCAAAGCCGGTTTTTGGCGCTGACAATTAACAGGTCAATGTCGCTTGACGGTTTGGCATTATCCAACGCCAAAGATTGGATGACAAAAATGCCGCGCAAAAATGGCACCCACTGCAAATCTTTGACCGCCCGTTTGGCAATTTGCAATTTTTTACTGGAAATTTGGCGGCGGCGCAGATGCAAAGGAATAATTTTTTTTCTTCTTTTAAAGGCAAAAAAACCATTTTGCTCGACGATTATTTCTTCATTAAGCAAGAGCCTTACAGCTTGTTTAATTTCGTCGTTACGGGCGGTTGCGCGCCAAAGATAAATCTCCAGCTCCTCCAAGGTCAGCGGTCTGTCAAAAAGGTCAAAGAAAGCAAGGGTGGACAGGATTGATTGACAAATTTCTTGCTTAATCATTTGGTTTGATTATACATTAAAGTTGAATTTTTTTCAGATAAACTTTAAAATAAAAATAAGATGAAAAGATTATTTTCCGGTATTCAGCCGACAGGTAATATCCATATCGGCAACTATTTGGGGGCAATTAGCCGCTGGGCAGGGATGCAGCAGGAGTTTGACAGCATTTTTTGCATTGTTGATTTGCACGCCATAACCGTGCCGCAAGATCCAAAAACATTGCGGGCTAAGATTTTGGAAATGGCCGGCTTACTTTTGGCTGCCGGCATCAACGCGGAAAAATCACTTATTTTTGTCCAGTCGCAGGTTTGCGCTCACTGCCAGTTGGCTTGGATATTAAACTGCACAACGCCAATGGGCTGGATGCAGCGAATGACGCAGTTTAAGGAAAAATCAGTCAAATTAAAAGAGAAAGTCAGCGTTGGTCTGTTTGATTATCCGATTTTAATGGCCGCTGATATTTTGCTTTATGACACGGATGTGGTGCCGGTGGGCGAAGATCAAAAACAGCACGTGGAGCTGGCGCGCAACATTGCTGAAAAATTTAACAGTTTGTACGGCCAGACCTTCCAATTGCCAGAGCCGCTAATTGCGCCGGTGGGCGGCCGGATTATGGCCTTGGATGAGCCGACTAAAAAAATGAGCAAAAGTGACGAGAGTCCAGACAGTGTTATCGGCATCTTGGATTCGCCTGATGACATTGCCCGCAAAATTACCAAAGCCACCACTGATTCTCAAACTGCAATCAAATTTGATGCGTCACGGCCCGGCATTTACAATCTGCTGGTCATTTATGAATTGTTCAGCGGTATGGCAAGAGAGAACATTGAGCAAAAATTTGCCAGCTCAAATTACAGCCAATTTAAAAAAGATTTAGCTTCTTTGCTGGCCACTAAATTAAAACCATTTCAAGAACAATTTCAAAAAATAAGTGCTGATAAAAGTTATATTAGCTCTATTTTAGATAAAGGCGCCCAAAAAGCCAGACCGCTGGCAGAGCGCACTTTATTGGATGTTAAACAAAAAATAGGACTGTATTAGCTACACGTTTGGTATGGAACTTTTTGGTCTGCCTTCTAAATTTTTGGCGATCTCATCAATTCCCTGATCAAGGGTATATTTTGGCACATAACCAAGTGCTTTCTGGATTTTGGTCAAATCAGCCAGATGGTGTCTGGCCGTCCATTTAAGCGGGCTTTTAATGTGTTTATGCTTGATATTTTTGCCCAAACGCTGGTTGATCTTTTCAAGTATTTCATGAAGATTGTAATTTTTTGATGTGCCTACATTAAAAATCGTATGGCCAAATTTTTTGGGCGTTTCAACCGCCAGCTGGACAGCCGCGCAAACATCCGCGACATTGGTCAAATCCCTTTCTTGTAAACCATCACCATAAACTATTGGTATTTTATCAAGCCAAATATTCCATAAAAACTGGCTAACTAAGTTGGCATAACGAGTTTTGTGTTCTTCTTTTGGACCATAAACGCTCAAAAATCGAAAGCCAATAATTTCTGTTCCATACTCACGGTTGTAGACGTTGGCCAAATGCTCCATAGAATGCTTAGCCACTGAATAAAAATTTGGCGGGATAACGTGTTGATCCTCGGTAAATGGCGTTGGATTATCGCCATAAATTGAAGAAGTGGAGGCAAACAGAACTTTTTTGACTTTTGTTTTACGAGCAAAATCAAGAACATTGATAAAGCCCAAAATATTGTTGCTCATAGCAGCTTTCAAATCTTCTTGAAACATAAATGTGCAAGAAGCGCCGGCCAAATGAACAATATAATCATATTTGCCCGGCAGATTTTCTAAATCTTTTATTTTTTCCACATCGCCTTTAATAAATTTAACTTTAGGCGTTAAATTTTCTTTTTTGCCAAGTGACAGATTATCAAAAGCACTAACATTATAGCCACTTTGGTAAATGCGGTTGCAAAGATTAGAACCGATAAAACCACATCCTCCTGTAATAAGCACATTTTTAGACATAGCTTCTCCAAACTGATAAATTACAAGTTTCAGCCCGCCCCGCTACCTGACGCACCCCGATGGAACATCGGGGTAAGAAATGGTGTGGGGTAAAACCGGCCCCGCCGGTGATAAGAATTTTTTTTCTCACTTCGTTTTGCATTATTTACTCATTTTCTTGGAAATTTCAATAATCTCTTTTTGCTTTTTACTAAGTAATGTTTTATCAGTTGATTCAATATTGAGCTTTAAAACTGGCTCCGTGTTGGAAGAACGAAGGTTAAAACGCCAATTGGGATATTCCACTGTTAAGCCATCTGTGTCGTTTTGTTGACCGTCAATATATTTAGCTTTGAGCGCAGAGATTATTTTTTCGCCGTTTGGGGAGGCAATTTTAATCTCATCGATCATAAAAAACTTTTTTCTCAAGTCGGCTAAAAGCTTAGACAATTTTTGATTTTTATCGGATAAGAGTTTTAAAACCATTAAAAATGGAATAATACCGTTGTCGGAATAGAAATTGTCGCGGAAGAAATAATGGGCAGTCATCTCCGCGGCCATAAAAGCATTTTGTTTGCGCAATTGCTGTTGCATAAAGATCCGTCCGGATTTAACAAGTGACAATTTAATACCGTATTTTTGAGCCATTTGGACAATTGGATAAATCGCACGCAGATCAATAATTACTTTAGCGCCAGGTTTCTCTTTGGCAATATATTCCATCAAAATAGCGGTCACAAATGGTGCGGGCACAAATTCGCCCTTTTCATCAAAAAAGAAACATCGATCGCCATCGCCGTCCCAAGAAACGCCAAAATCAGCTTGATGAGTTTTAATAATGGCAATTGTATCGGCTCTTCTTTGGGGCAAAAGCGGATTGGGTTCACCTTTTCTAAGTTTTGGATCTGGCTTTTTATCAATCCAAATCATTTGAAGTGGTAAATCTTTAACAACCTGCTCAATGACCGGCCCCATCGCGCCATTTAAGGTGTTAAAAACCACTTTAAAAGGTTTAATTTTTGCCAACTTAACAAAAGAAAGAACAAATTTTTTATAGTCGGCAAAAATATCTAAACTTGTCAATTTACCTTTTTTATAAACTTTGCGAAATTTGCCTTTTTGGATAATGGCTTTAACATCTAACAGCCCTGAATTGCCGGTGACTGGAATAGCTTGCTTTCTAACAAATTTGAAGCCGCCGTACTCTGGTGCGTTGTGCGAGGCAGAAACAGCGATGCCGCCATCAAAACCGAAATGGCCAACCGCAAAAAAGAGCATATCTGTGGTAATTTGGCCAATTTGACAGACATCAACGCCCTGTTCAAGTAAACCTCGAATAAGTTCTTTTTCCATTGTGGCTGACTGGGCACGGACATCGCGGCCGACAATTACTTTTTTGGGTTTCAAAAAATCAGCATAGGCCCGACCTAAAAGATAAGCGACCTTTTCATTTACCTGTGTCGGATAAACCCCGCGAATATCATAAGCCTTAAAAATTGAATTAATAATTTTCATAGATAAAGATATTTCCCTTGTTCTTTAATTTTATCCAATAATTGTTTGAGTTCTTGAGCTTTATCTTTGGCGGCAACCAGCGTCACATCAGGCGAATCAACAATAATAACATCTTTCAGCCCTAAAGTCGCCACTAATTTATCATGAGCATAAATTAAACAATTTTGGCTGCCATAGTCAACATGATGGCCTTTGATAATCATGCCGGATTTAAATGTTTCCGATAAAATATCATGCACCGAAGCCCAGTTGCCAACATCCGACCACTCCAAATCCGACGGAATAACAAAAACATTTTTGACAAAACCTTTTTTTTGGATAATAGCGATTTCGAATTGCTCGGATTCAAAACGGGCAAAAAGCTCGGCGATTTTTTTGTTTTGAGGCTCTTTTTGAGTTAGTTCCTGTTTTATTTTATCCAATAGCTGCTTCATGCGGGGTTGGTATTTGCCAAACCAAGCCAGACAATCAGAAGCGCGAAAACAGTAATAACACGCGTTCCAAAGATATCTCCATGATTTAATATATTGCTGAGCAGTTGGTAAATCTGGTTTTTCCACAAAAGTATCAACTTGAAAAAGTTGGTGGCCATCGCTTTCTTTTAATTGTTTGCCCATTTTAATATAGCCCAAACCAGTTTCGGGCCGGCGAGGATTGATACCAATAGTTATTAAATGATTAGGATTTAAACTTGTGGCCTTGAAAGCAGCTTTGAGGGCTGCAGCAAATTCCTCGGGATTTTGGATAACATGGTCGGAAGCGATAGTAGTAATAATTGCCTTGGGATTGCGCATTAATATTTTGGTAGCGACAAAACCAATAGCTGGGGCAGTATTTTTTGAAGTTGGCTCAATAATAAATTGGGATTCTGGCAGTTCTGCCAACTGCTTTATAACTTCATCTTTATAAACCGCAGCGGTAGCCACAAAAATTTGACTCGGGTTTAATACCCGCTTAAGACGCAGGTAAGTCTCCTGCAAAAGAGTCTTCTCGCCAGTTAAAGCGTGAAATTGTTTTGGTCGGCTAATTCGGCTCATTGGCCACAATCGTTTGCCCGAACCGCCAGCCATTAAAACGGCATAGTAATTACTGTTAATTATATTGTGAGATTTGGAAATTTGAGTTTTTTGCTCCATTATTATCCTTAAATTAAAATTAGTATTTTTATTATAGCGCCTATCGGACGATATATTAAATTATTAAATTTATTATAGCGCCGAATACTGCGCTTTATTAAATTACTAAATTTATTATAGCGTTGAATACTGCGCTTTATTAAATTATTAAATTTATTATAGCAAAGATTATTGAAAAGGTGAAGGGGTAAGTTTAGTTTGTTGGCGCTGGTTGTTCAACTGGGGCCGGTTGGGCGGGAGCTGGCTGTTGGTCGGCTGGCGGATTTTCTGCCGGCACTGGTTCAGCTACTGGACCAGTGCCCCGTTTGAATTTTGCCCGCCAAGGCACGTATTTGGAAACAAAAGTTTTTTTATGGAGGATTTGGCCATTTTTGGTGACAGTCCAGTTAAAGGAGGCTGTGGCGCCGGCGACTGCTCTTTCAACTTGTCGGACTTCACCGGCTGGCAAAGAGGGGTCATCAATATACACTGGCTCGCCGGGTGAACGATAGTCATATATAGATGGGCCTTGAACTTCCACGTTTCGGCCATCTTTGGTGCCGAAGAACTGAAAAGTCAAGTTTGTTCCCTCAAGTTTAGTGTGGATGAGAATATAATCGGCTGTGTCATTTTTAAATTTTAAATCCGGCGCCGGGTCATAAATCGTAGCGTCCATGCCCACCGGTGGCTCATAATATCTGACGCGAAAAGCGTGGGCAGTGCGCTCAACAATTTCCAAGCCGGCATAGATAGCCGCTCGAAACATCGTGGTTGAAACTTGGCAAAGCCCGCCGCCTGTTTCAGGGACTAATCTGTCTTCTTTAATAACCAATTCCGGCAAAAATCCTCTGGAGGCGGAAACTTCCCCTAAAATTTTCAAAAAAGAAAAAACTTCCCCTGGGGCAATTAAGACGCCTTCAAATAAATTGGCCCCCACTGTAATATTGTGAATTCGATTTGAGGGGCTACCTTTAAAAGAGGACGTTCCTTCGCCCATTAATTCTTCAATACCTAAGTTATTGATGCTGGTAAGGGTGATTTTGGGTTTGAGCACTTTGGTGGGCAAATTAATAGTTGTCTTTTTGGCGCTTCCTGACACTGCTTCAGACAATAAACTTAAGGTCTTATCCTTATCTAAAGCCAAACCATCTTGCGAGGGCTGGAAAACGCCAACTTTGCCGTCTGTCACCCGTAATTTGGCGTCTACCGCCTCTAAATGTATGTCTTGCGCCAAGCTTTCAATATAACCTTTAATTTTGGCCGGGTCCACCCCTATTGTGATTAAAGAGATTGATTTTACAGCTTGCGCCGAAACCGCCTCGTTTTGAGAGGACTCGATTGCCTTTGACGGCGAAAGTTTAATCCACTTGGCAATATCGGCGGCAGAAACAGTGTAGTTGTGGTCATCAGATTTTAGAATAATGGTTTTATCAATAAAATTTTGGATTTGCGGCCAGGCGGCCTGGATATCTTTTTTGTAAATTTTAGGTTTGTCCACCGCAACGGTCAAACCAATTTTATTTTGTGGCAGAAGAGTACCAAAAATTTGGGCAATTTGTTGCTCAACCCCTTCGCGGTCATATTTTTTTCCATCTGCTTCAGAGAGAATTGCCAAACTTTCTGTTTTAAAAACAATGGATGCATCTTTGGCCGGCATATCAACTTCTTGGCTGATTTTATTTAAAAAATCAGTCAATGTTTTCGCTTGCAAGTTATAAACAGCCGCCAGCTGATGGTCTAAAAAAATGGATAAAAATTGTTCCTTGATACTCTCTAAAAATGAAGGCCGCCGGCCAATCGCATAGAGCGCATCTGCTGTTTTATCTAAATCATAGGTCAGGTTTAAATCTTGAGGATTCAACTGCCAGCTTTTATCATCCAAATTCAAAGTGATAACTTGCGCCGATTCTTTGGCAAAATTATCCTTCAAAATTTGTTTGGCCTCTTCTTTGGTCAGGCCGGCCAAAGACAAAGGGCCGATAAATGTGTTGGGATAAATTTTGTCGGAATAATAAAGACAAAATATAGCAAATGCCAAAATGATAAGTCCCACAAAAGCGCCGATTAATATGAGCGAGAATTTAAATTTATTCTTAAGTAATATCGCAACTTTTGCTTTGACCATTAACTTCCTTTAAAAATTTCATCCAACATGGCTTTAGCTAGATCCTTGGTTCTCTTGGTTTTTTGCTCTGCTGTTAAAAACTCCACATGCAGCACATCGCCTTCTTTGGCATCTTTGGGAAGAAATTTTTTGTAGATTTCCAATTTTTGTCCATGGCCAAAACTTAAAACAGCAACGCCGTTTTCAAAACGGTCAATCGCACAAATTAACGGTTCATGATTATTTTTTTTAGCCATTTTAGATTATAAATTGAACAATTAAAAGCGCAATGATGTTTAAAATTTTAATCATTGGGTTGATGGCCGGGCCGGCCGTGTCTTTGTAGGGGTCACCAACCGTGTCGCCGGTCACGGCGGCTTGGTGGGTAAAGGAGCCCTTGCCGCCCAATTTGCCCTCCTCAATGTATTTTTTGGCGTTGTCCCAGGCGGCGCCGCCGGAAGTCATAGAAATGGCGACAAAAATGCCGGTGATAATGGAGCCGACCAAAAGGCCACCCAGCGCTTCGGGACCAAGTAGCCAGCCAACTAAAATCGGCGAGAGTACCGGCAGCAGCGCCGGCAAAATCATTTCTTTCTGTGCCGCCGCCGTCACGATAGCTACACAACGGCTGTAATCAGGTTTGGCCGTGCCTTCCATAATGCCTTTGAGTTCTTTAAACTGGCGGCGCACTTCCACCACCACCGCGCCGGCCGCTTTGCCGACAGCCGACATCGCTTTGGAGCCAAAATAGTAGGGCAAAAGACCGCCGATAAATAAGCCAACCAAAACATAAGGGTCGTTCAATTGAAAATTGAAAATTGAAAATTGAAAATTCTTTAATTCTTCTGTGTAGACGGAAAAAAGCACCAAGGCGGCCAGACCAGCTGAACCAATCGCGTAGCCCTTGGTCGTGGCTTTAGTAGTGTTGCCAACGGCGTCTAACAGATCCAAATTACTGCGCACTTGAGCGGGTAAATTAGCCATTTCACAAATGCCGGCGGCGTTGTCGGCAACCGGCCCGTAAGCATCAATAGCGATAATAATGCCCATCACCGAAAGCATGGCAAAAGCGGCCATTGCCACCCCAAAAATGCCGGCTAAAAGATAGGAAAAAATTACGCCGGCGCAAATGATTAAAACGGGCCCAGCCGTTGAAGACATAGAGACAGCCAATCCGGTAATAATGTTAGTGCCATGGCCGGTTTGTGAGGCCTGGGCGATAGACAAAACCGGTCGGTATTTTTTAGAAGTGAAATAGTCGGTAATTAAAACCAAAAGCCAAGTCACGGCCAAACCGATTAAAGCGGCATAAAATAAATTCGAGTTTGGTGAGATATCTTTATTTTTTAATATCCACCAAAAGCCAGCAGCCGACAAAATTGCCGAGACAATTAAACCCTTGTAAAATCCAAACATAATATTTTTGGCGCCTTGAGGAATACTAATAAACCATGAGCCGACAAGGCAAGCTAAAATAGCTATGGCGCCCAAACCAAGCGGCAAAGCAATCATCAGTTGTGTTTTGAAAATAATTTCTGCCAAAAGCATGGCGGCCACGGTGGTCACCACATAAGTTTCAAATAAATCGGCGGCCATGCCGGCGCAATCACCCACGTTGTCACCCACGTTGTCGGCAATCACCGCCGGGTTGCGCGGGTCGTCTTCGGGAATGCCCGCTTCAACTTTGCCAACTAAATCCGCGCCGACATCGGCGGCTTTGGTAAAAATGCCGCCGCCCAATCGGGCAAAAATGGAAATGAGCGAACCGCCGAAACCCAAGCCAACCAAGGCGTATAGGTTGTGGGTCCATTGATAAAACATTGTGACAGCCAGCAGTGCCAAGCCGGCCACCAAAAAGCCAGTTACCTGGCCCGATTTGGCGGCAATGAAAAAAGCTTTCTGCTGGCTGCCAACCGCCGCTTGCGCGCAGCGCACATTAGCTCTGGTGGCGACAGTCATGCCAATTGCGCCGGCTAAAGCCGATAAAAATCCGCCCAGCAAAAATCCCAAAGCAGTGATTAATCCTAACTTCCACCAAATAATCGCGGCTAAAACTATGGCGATGGCGGCTACAACTTGGTACTGTCTTTTAAGATAAGCCGAAGCGCCTTCCTGAATAGCTTTGGCTATCTCCTGCATTTTTGCGTTGCCGGCCGGTTGGCGCATAATCCAGAAAATTAGATAAAGACCATAAAGGATGCCAAGAGCCGAAGCACCCAAAGCAAACCAAAGAAAAGTTTTTTCCATTTTACTCCTTTAAAAACTTTTGCGGGATTTTGGATTTCCCCTTTAAAATTAAAATACCATATTATAAGATATTTTTAAACCAACTTTTCATATTAAGTGAGGACTGCAAAAAATACAAGATATCGTTTATGTTTATCTGTTGGTTAAAATTTTTTGATAAATATTAAGAGTTTCCTCTGCCGTTTTTTGGAAAGAATATTTTTTAACCTGCTTGAAGCCGCGGGCGATTAAGCTGTGGCGCAGGTTTTGATTTTCCAGCGCTTCTTTGATTTTGGCCGCCATATCTTCCGGTTTTTGGGGATTGAAATACAAGGCAGCGCTGCCCAAAATTTCCGGCATGCAGCTGGTGTTGGAGGCGCAGACAGGAGTGCCACAAGCCATCGCTTCTAAAGGCGGCAGGCCAAAACCCTCGTAAAATGAGGGAAAAATAAAAACAGATGCCGCCGAATACAAAGCCGGCAAATCGTCGTCAGCCACAAAACCGGGTAAAATAATGTCTTTTTTGTGCTTGCTGGCTTGGATTTTTTCAGCAATTTCGGGAAAATCGGGATTGGGCTTGCCCGCAATGACAAACTGCAAACTTTTATAGTATTTTTCATGTAAAATCTCGAAAGCGGCAATCGCCTGCAACAGCCCCTTGTGCGGCCGCCACTGCGAAACAAAAAGAATAAATGGTTTAGTGATGGCCATTTTTTGCTTAATTTTGTCCTGCTGGAATTTGCTCGCCGACCCAAATGTGTCAGAAGCACCCTCGTAAATAATAGCAATTTTATCTGAACTTGCACCATAATATTTAATAATATCTTCTTTGACGCAATGGCTGGCAGTGATGATTTTTTGACTTTTGACAATAGCTGTTTTAAGCACCTTAATGAAAGCCTGACGAAAGATTTTTGATTGCTGCCGGCGCAGCGCCGGATAAAAAACCATCGTCAAATCATGAATGGTCACCACAAATTTGCCTTGATAAAAAATAGGCAAATTAAAATTTAAAAAGTGCATCAAATCTAAATTATATTTTCTTAAAATAAAAGGCAGTTTTACTTGTTCGGCTAAAGAGTAATGGGGAATATCGGTTAAAATTTTTTTTAAATTGGGGGCTTCAAGGTTACATTCTGGTAGATCTTGTTTGGTCAAAAATAAAAAATATTGATTTTGGCTGTCAATTTTTAACATATTTTGCACTAATTGTTGGCTGTAGCGGCCAATGCCGCCGGTTTGTCGGCGGTAAAAACGACCGTCCAAGCCAATGTTCCAACTTTGAGCCATCTTTATTTTACTTGGTATATTTTTTAATTAAATCTTTAAAAGTATAATAGGCTGGCTTTTTATCGCCGAGCCACCACTGGCCATCCTGATATTTCAACTTAATTAAACCTAAGGATTTTTCATCGCTATCGATTTTATGGGATTCATCAGTCAGGCGGAAGACGAAAAGCCCGGAGAAGACACCGCTGTCATAAATGCGCGGGATAATGGTTTGTAAATACTGTACCTGCGCGTCTTCGCCATACAAGCTTCCTTTGAAAGCATTAACTTCTGTCAGCCAAAGTTCTTTTTTAAATGATTTTAATTTTTCCAAAAGATTATATTCTTGTCCATCGTTTTTAACTTTACTCAAATCCAAATTATCTTTCTGATCCCAGTCCCACCCCAGAATCTCAAATTGTAAACCATCACGGATGGCCATGTCAAAAAAACCGATGTGCAGCCAATGGCCATTGGCCACCCTTTTGGCGTGAGGGTCGGCCTTTTTAACACCGTCGGAAAAACCTTTCAGCCAGGCAATCTCCTTTTGATACAAGTCCAAATTATACGATTCCTCTGTCAGACCCGGCCAACTGGGGTTGACGACGTTGCCAGCCGGCTCGTTGCCTATTTGATAATAATTGATTTTCCCTTGGTAATGGCTCACTAATGCTACCGCATCATTGTAACCTATTTGGTAATAATTTTCTTTTTGAAAAAGATTTTGGTCCTGTGCCACAACCATAACTACCTTTAGATTCTTAGCTAAAATTGCATTGACAACTGTGTCCATATATTCATAATCATCAATCTTTATATAATCAGGCCAATCTATTCTTACAGCCGTAATACCCAAATTTTTGGCATCTTGTAAAAGCTGTTCCAAAACGCCTGCATCACGCACATTGGTCGGGGTCGTCATAATACCCACGCCCCAAATAAATTTGGGCGCTGGCGCATTGTAAGGGTCTTTTTGACTTAATTGCGTTTGACCGTTTTTTTTGCTGAAAAGATTGGCAATTTTGGCAAAAGTGATTTTTTTGGAAATAATCAGATTAGTAAGAATGCTTAAAACGAGAATTGTAACGACGAACCAAAAAATTTTTCTGTTCACCTATCCTCCTTTTCGTTACCCCGACCCCCACTAAGAGGGCTTCTCACCGAGCCAGAGGCTCTCTGAGCCGGTGGCCGCCCTCTTAGCTCCCCGACGTAACGTCGGGGAGGATCCCCTCGGACGGGGTAACTAATTATTTATTATTTTTTCTGAATTATCAAATGCCATAGCGATAAAAAACAGCGCCCAAAACAATACCGAAAGGTCATTTTTAAAATAAGGGGTGTCCACTAAACCATAAGCTAAAATAGCCACCATAGCACAGATAGCCGGCCAAAGAAAAACTTCTTTGCGGCTTTGAAAAAATAAATAGAGCAGCCAAAGGAAAGCAGCCAGGCCCAGCAGACCCAAATTGAGATAAAGCGCCAAATACAAATTATGCGGGCTGTAAGCTTTATCAATAATATAGAGTTGGTAGCCGGGCTTGTCTTGGAAATTGGCAATAAAATAATTTTGAAAATTGCCAAGGCCAATGCCAAAAATTGGGTGACTTTTGATTATTTGCCAAGACGATTGCCAAATTTCCCAACGGGTGTTATTGGAAGAGGCGACGCGGCCAGAATGGGCGGAAAAATCTGGCTTAGCTACCTGCCAGAGAAAAAATAAGGCCAAAACAACAACTATTGCCGCCGCAATTTTTACCAATTTTGCACTTTGGGTAAATTTACGTTGTAAAAGATAAAAAATTATCGCCAAAAGTCCGGCCAAAACGGCTAGGATTCCTCCCCGGCTGCCGGAGAAATAGATGGCACCAATCATAATAATTGCACCGCTAAAATAAAACCATTTTTTCCAGCCGGCCGCCGGCATAGCAATTCCCAAAGCCAAGACGGCCAGCGGTGCAAGATACAAAGCCAAAAAATTTGGCGAGGCATTTTCTTTGGGAAAAAGACCATAAATGCCCAAAACTCGGCCGTCCAAAGCGACTTGCCCTGAAATTTTTTGCCCAATTGTGTGCAAACCAACCAATAATCCTGCCGCAATTAGCCCCGTGTACAAGAGATTCAGTTTCGCTTTAAAATCTCCTCTTTGAAGTCGGTCAAACAAAACCAGCCCAAATAAAATCGGCAGAACTATCCAGCTTTTCAACTGCCCTAAAGCCACTCTTTTCTCTGGTGAAACCAAAATTCCTATTATTGCCGCAACTGTAAAAATAACTATCGGCAAGAGAATTTTTCCCGGCGGGATTTTGGCGTTTCTCATATAAATTGAACGGCCTAGCCACCAGAGAAATACAATAATAATTAAGATATCCAACAAGTTAATTGGCAGAAAACCAAGATTAAATCTGATTTGATATACGGGTAATAAAAACAAAATAAAAGACAAAAAATATGTCATTTGATTAAATTATATCATAGAAATTAAACATTTTTTGCTTTGGCAAATATCAAATTTTGCGTGACCACCAACAGACCCATTAGAACCCAAATTGCCAAAATGTAGATGGTGGAAAAGGTCACAAATTGGGCTAAAACGCCAACAAAAGCAGCCATCAGCCCCAACATTGTTGCTTTTAAGAAATTATCTTTCGTTTTGAAATAAGCCATAATTGACCGAACAAACAAAATGATAAAAATTAACATTAAAAATGTTATCCCTAAAATGCCGTTTTCCGCCAAAGTTTCCAGATATTGATTGTTAACGATTGGCCAGCCGGTGGGGGGAATTTGATTGGGATAGTTTTTCACGTAAGGACCGAAATTGCCTGCACCAATGCCGAGCAGAGAGTTTTCACGAAAGGCCGTAAAAGCTGAATCGGCTGCTTTTAATCTGGCCACTACGGATTCGCCCCGCGAAAAATCTTCAACTTTGGCATGGCCTAAAAATTCGTCCAGTGCCTTGGGCGCACTGTAGGACAAAAAAAGATAAACGGCGGCTGAAACAATCATCGCCACTGCCGCAAATTGGATGATATTTTTAACTGTGAATATTTTACGCGCTTGGAAAATGGCAAAAGTTAAAAAGAAAAATGCCAGCCCGAGATAGGCGCCCCGCGATAAAGTCAGCACAAAAACTACTAAAAACAGCAAAATAAGAACAAACAGCCATGGCCTTTTGATAATTTTCACCTTTTGGAAAAAATAAGACAGCGTCAGTCCCAACGGAATAAACAAAAAATTAGCAAAATAAAGCGGTTCAAGCGAAGCGGCATGAGGCCGCGGGAAACCAAAAACTATTTTGTTATAACCCGATTTTAAGCCGGTTAAACTCAACGGCAGTCCTGCCAAATCGCCAAAAAACTGGTAAAGCGCAAAAATACTGACAATTAAAGAGGTCAAAAATAAAACTAAAACTGCCTTGCGCATTAACTCTTTTGAGCGGATTAAATTTACGATTAATATGTGGGCTAAAATGACAAAACCCAGAAAAACCACCACCATGGCGGCGCGTTTCAAATCACGGGCAAAAAGTAAAGTTGCCAAATTGACCAAAAAGAAAAATAAAATGGTAATGCCGGCAGGATTTTTTTGAAAAATCATTTTGCGCTGAGCCAGCATCCAGCAAAGCCAAATTAAAAAAGTCAGCCCAATTAAAAAGTGGTTAATGCGGATATTAACCCCGCCAACTTCTACGGAAGGCATCCGTTCAAACGGCAGAAAAAATAATATCAGCAAAGCGCCAACTGAAGGATTTTTAATTAAGAAAATTGAGACCAGCAGCAAAAAGGGGATTCCCACGACGGCCGCCAGCGCCAGCGTATCGTAGCGCTGCTGCAGTGCGGGGATTACAAAAGCAAAAATAATCGAGACAATCGCAACCGCTAAAAATGGCAGGATTTTTTTAAACATTAAATTCTCTTTCCAAAGCGGCCAAGCAGACCGTCGCGAATGCCAAGATAAGCGCCGGCAACGCGCGGCCATTTGTCTTTTCTTGGCTTTAATATAGCACCAAAAAGATTGTGAAAGAAATTTTTACCGATTAAATTGGGTAAAAATATTAACCATTGCCACCAACGGCCGTGTTTTTTCATAAATAAAATTTTGTTGCGGCTGTCAAAATAAAGGTGGCGAAAAGTGCGCACGCCGAAACTGCCGCCGGCCTTGTGAAAGACGATGGCCTTAGGCACGTACAAAATTTTAAAGCCATACTTGAGAAACCGCCAGGATAAATCGGTGTCTTCGTTGTAAGCAAAAAATTTCTCGTCAAACAAGCCGACTTTTTTTAGACAATCAGCTTTGAGCATCATGGCCGCGCCGGTGGCAAAATTAACCTCTCGAGAACTTTGTGAATCATCGCTTTTAACGTTGTGAATTGAGCCGCCGAGGATAAAAGAGATTTTGCCACCGGCGTACCAGAGGTTTTTGCCATCGGGGAAGAATATTTTGGGCACAGCGATGCCGGCTGAAAGATTTTTTTCTAAAGTTTCCTTTAAAATGCCTATCGTTGATTTGGCCACTTGGGTGTCATTATTTAAAACAAAAATGTAGTCAGCCCCCTTTGCCAAAGCATATTTAATGCCTACATTGTTGCCGGCGGCAAAACCTAAATTGCTTTTGTTTTGTAAAAAATGAAAATTATTATTTTGGGAAAATTGCTTTTGCAGTTTTAAAGCAGAACCTTCTGTTGAAGCGTTGTCAACCAAAACCACTTGAGAATTGCTCTCTTGCAATAAGCTTCGCAAACATTTTTGGGTATCTTGAAAATTATTCCAGGATAAAACAACGGTAAAAATTTTAGCCATTTTTCGCTAGCCCTTCAAAAACTTTCAAAGTTTCTTGAGCGGTTTTAGCCCAAGAAAATTTTTTAGCTTGATATAGCCCCTTTTGCGCAAGTGAGGTCTGTAATTGTTTGTTGCCAATTGTCTCAGTGATGGTTTTGGCCCAAACGGCAATATCTTCGGGCGGCAAAAGAATGCCGGCCTGGCCAACCACTTCGGGTAAAGAAGAAGTATTGGAGCAAATAACCGGCACACCGGCCGCCATTGCTTCCAGCGGCGGCAGGCCAAAACCCTCATATAGCGACGGAAAGACAAAAATTTCTGCCAAGTTATAAATTACAGGTAAATCTTTATCGTCAACATAGTCAAGAAAAATAACTTCATTTTTTAACTTAGCGGCGGCCTCAAAAATTCCTTGATAATTCCAACCTTTTTGGCCGGCGACGACAAGATGATAGTCCTTTTGCAATTTTGCCGGCAGTTGCAAAAAGGTCTTAAACAACATTGGTAAATTTTTGCGCGGCGACAGTGTCCCGACAGTCAAAATAAATTTTGCCGGCAAGTTGTATTTTTGAGAAATTTGCCGGCGCAATTTTTCATCTTTAATTGGCCGGAAATGAGCATCTGCGGCCAAGTGGGTCACCACAATTTTCTGTTTAGGTACGTTTAAAATCTTGATTAAATCTTTTTTGGTATGCTCGCTGATGACGATGATTTTGGCCGCTTTTTGGCAGGCGCTTTTGGTTTTCGCCCTGGCAAAAGCGCTTTGTTTGCCCCCTAAATGCGAAGGAAATTTAAAATAGGTCAAATCATAAATTGTTAAAACCTGCGGCTTTTTGCCCGCCCGTCCTAAATCAATAAAAGTCGGCGTAAAAATTACATCTTGTTTACCGCAAAATAAATCTGGAAAAGGCATAATTTTTTGATTCAAAAGAAATTCTTTCAGCCGGCCGGGCATTTTGATAATTTTAGTTTGCCAATTTAAAGCTTTGAATTGTTCAATTTTTCTCTTTTTTGTCCCATCTGGATCTTTGGCAAAAATAAAATACAGCAAATATTGATTTTTATGGTCAATTTTGGCCAGATTTTGAATTAAATTGTTTAAATATTTTGCGATGCCGGCTTTTTCGTTAACTGTTCGCGAAGCGTCAATGGCAATTTTCATTTTGCACCCTGATAAATCTTTTCATAAATTGAAATTGTTTTTAAAGCCGTCTTTTGCCAGGAAAATTTCCGCGCCTGCTGCAGCCCTTTTTGACGATAAAAAGAAGCGATATTTTCTTTACTTAAAATTTCGCCAATAGCTTTAATCCACAAACTAGCGTCATTAAGCGGCAAAAGGATGCCGCCCTCGCCAATGACCTCGGGCATTGATGAAGTATCGGAAGAAACAACCGGGCAGCCACAAGCCATCGCTTCTAAAGGCGGCAGGCCAAAACCCTCATACAACGAGGGAAAAACAAAAACGCTGGCTCCCGCGTATAAATAAGGCAGGTCTTCGTCCTGAACGTAGCCGGTAAAAATAACTTTTTGGTCCAAATTTAATTTTTGAACTAAATTAAACAAACCCTTATAATACCAGCCTTTTTTGCCGGTGATGACCAAATGAAAGTTGGGATTTGAACTCACAACTTTGGAAAAAACCTTCACTAAAAATTCTAAATTTTTGCGGGGTTCTAAGGTGCCCACGTGCAGCAGATACGGCTGGGTAATTTTGTAACGACGAAGGGCTTTTTCAATATCTTTCTTTTCATGGTTAGGATGAAATTTTTCCGACACGGCCAAATAGACAACTTCAATTTTATCCTCTGGTATTTTTAATATACCCATCAAATCTTTTTTAGTATTAACGCTGTCGGCAATAATCATATCCGCTTTGCGGTAGGAATAGGGCATCCATTTGGAAAAAAATAAACGCGAGGCGAGGGGTAAGTTTCGCGGGAAAAAAACTGCAATTAAATCATGGCAAGTCACCACTTTTTTGCCTGAATAAAAAACCGGCGTGGAAAAACAAGGTTGATGTAAAAGGTCAACTTTGGCCTTTTTGGCTAGGCGTGGCATTTGAAATTGATCCCAGACAAAACGGCGAGGCGTTGAGAGGTCGGCAATATCTTTAGGTTTTAGCAAAATATATTCGTTTTTTGGGTCATATTTTTTAAGATTTGAAACTAAATTTTCAACATAAAAACCAAACCCTGTTTTTTGCCCTGCGGTAGTTTGTATATCAATGGCGATGCGCATCACGCTCCTTTCGCTATTGATATAATTAATTCTTTAGAAATACCGCGGATTAAATACAAAGTTGTAAAATAAATAATTACAGCAGCCAAAAGCAAAACAAAAAGATTTAAAGAGGAAAAAAAGTATAAAAAAATGCCCATCACTGCAGAAGCGACAATAACCTTACCTAAAATTTTGATTTGCGGGGAAATTTTAATTAAGCTAAGAGCAACTTTGGCAGATAAAGTAGTAATTAAAATTTGGGTGGCGACGGAAACGATGGCAGCCGCCAAATAGCTGTAGTGAGGAATTAAAAATAAGTTAAGCCCAATGTTAAAAACGACGCAAACCACATTGGGCCAAATTAAATATCGCTGTTTGCCCATCGCGATAATTAAATAGCCGAACAGAGAAGAGATAAAGGAGATGCCTACCGCGAAAAGCAAAATTTGCAAAGTTGAAGAGGTGGTAATTGTCTGGCCTAAAAATGAGATTTTAGAAGCTGCAGCAAAGTTTGAGCCAACCACGAAATTCATAATTTTTTTAGCCAATAATACGCCAGCCACCACCAGCGGTAATGAAGTAATTACCATAAAATCAAATGATTTTTGAAAAGCCGATGGGAAACGTTCGTCGCCTTTAGCCGCATAATTAGACAGCACTGGAAAAGCGGCGCCCATAAACATTGAGGGTAGAGCCACTAAAATTTCTAAGATTTTGAAAGGCGCGCCGTAAATGCCGACATCGTCACTTGACTTGAAAACGGACAAAATAACAGAATCCATTTTAAAATAAATCATACCCAACACAATCAAAACGCCCATGGGCCAGGCAGCTGTAAAAATACTTTTCCAAATTTTTAAATCAAAAGCCGGACGAATTTTAACAAACTGTCTGGACAAAGTAAACGACACTATTAAGTTGATGAAACTGCCCAAGGAGTAACCGGCCAAAATAGCAATTAGACCGGCTTTAATGTGAATCAAATATAAAACCGAAGCCATAATTACCAGCCGACCAATAATGTCGGTTAACACTGCCTTGTCAACGCGTAAATTCGCCTGAAAAACGCCAACTAAGGTTTGGTTTAAGGTTAGCCAGAGCATATTGGTGGCCGCAATGCCAATGCTGAATTTGACCATCAGTGGGTAGGGGAAAACAAAACTGGTTAAAAAAGCCAATAGATAAATGCCGAGCGCCATGCAGGTTCTTAAAGTAAAAACATTGGACACTACCTTGACCACTTCATTCTGCGGCCGGCCGGTAGTCATCTCCCGCATCACCACCCAAAAAAAACCAAAATCAGCCAAAGTCGAGAAAAATGCCACAAAGGCAAATGCTATGGTGTATTGACCATAGCCGGAAATTCCTAAATAACGGGTTAAATAGCCGATAATTACCAAAGAAATCAAAGTCGTAGTGATCTTGCCGACCGCTTGAATACTGGTATTAAACGCAACTTTTCTAGTCATCGAAACAGCCATTTTTAATCCTTAAAGTTTGGCTAATATTTTATAAAAATAGTATTTTGCCGCCAGCCAAAAAGGTCTTTTTTTATCTTGCGCTCGTTTTGGATAACGGCAAAATTCTAAAAGTGGTTTGGCCACATTTGGCCAATAAAATCTTGATTTTATTTTTACAATATTTTTTTGACAGCTATTGTAAAACTTTTTATCTTGCAAAAGTTTTAAGATAGCGGTCGCCATTGCTCTGGCCTTTTCAAAATCAACGCTCAAGCCAATTTTTTCAGCTTCTACAAGGTTGGCGAAATAATCGCCTTTCGTTGTGACAATCGGTAGTTCCGCTTTTAAATAATCCAAATCTCTGGTGCGAAAAGCGTATTTTGTTTCTAAATTGTCAAAGTGGGCACAGATTCCCAAATAGGCGTTTTGGAAATAATTATCTCTTTCCTCATAAGCAATCCAGCCGGGTAAAAAATAGACAAAACGGTTGTAAAGTTGTAGCTTTTCGGCGAAAGTAATTGCTTTCTCTATCATATCCATCTTGGGTAGGGCGGGATTGGGATGTGTGCTACTTAAGAAAATCAGTTTGGCATCTTTTCTCTGTTTGATGACTTCTGCCATGGCTTTAATTGGCGTGATGGGGTCAAGCCAGTCATAAATTCCGCCGCCCCACAAAATGATTTTATCATTTTTGCCGATGCCTTTGATTTTATGGTAAATATTTTGCTTATTGTCTTTAATATTTTTTTGCAGACCGAAAGGAACGACACTGATTAAGTTTTGACCTCGCCCCATTTTGTCTAAATACATTTGCCACCAATCTCGCTGAATGTGACTGGCGCAAAGAAAGTAATCGCCGCTGGCCAACATGAGCTGCAGCTGGCTGGCAATTTGCGCAAGTTTGATTTTTCTTGTTAAAAGCGGAGTGTTTTTTAATCTTTCTTGCTGTTCAAAGATGATTGGGTCGTACAAATCAAAGATTAATATTTTGTGGTTGATTAAAGCGCTTTTGATCAATTTCAAAGATAAAATTGAAGCGACAACAATATCTGATTGCAAAATTTCTTTTTCTTGGTTGACGGCCGTCTTGCAACTAACCAGCTTGATCCCTTTGAGCTGAAAATTATCCTCCATTATAGGTGATGTTAGGGTAACTTGATAACCAGCACAAGCGGTTTCTTGCGCAAGATTTAAATAGCGAATACCTACTCCAGAAATTTTTCTGCCTAAAACATCATGACAGATAAATAAAATTTTATCGGCTTTATTTGCCATAACTGAAATCTCGTCTTCTAATCTTAGCACCAAATTGTAATTGCTTCAATAGATTATTGAGCTGGCTTGTAAATTTTAACTTTTGGGAAACCAGAGACACTTTGAAATTTATGATAATCAATCTCTGGCAGATTATCCCATGGCAAATCGGGATAAGGAATTTCAATTTCCTGGAAACTCTCTGGAATTTGTATCTCTGGCCAGTATTTTCTTTTAATAATCCAATCGGCGGTATAAGGACTGTGAGTCAGCTTAAAAACTGGGCTTTGCGGATTGGCAACTCTGTTGATAATCTTGGCGTCAGTGTAGAAAATAATTGATTCCTGCTCATAATTGGTTTCTAAAGTATCACCGGGCTGAATATTCTTCCTTAAAAATTTAACAATGCCGGATATTGGACCGATATAATTGTGGTTAATTTCATAAAGATAATCCTTTAGATATGATTGGGCGGCAATGGTTTTCTGTTTGCCGCCGGCACTTTTCAAAATCGGATTTAAAATTCCCAGCCAGCCCAAGGAAAAAATATTGGTAAAAATGAAAACTATGGCCACCAAAAAGGCGATTGCCGGGCTTTTTTGCCACAGCCATGACAAAATTAAAGCAAAAATCGTGGCAAATAAAGGCACAACATAAGTGATGTAGCGAAGCGATAAATAAGCGTCAGAACGGGCCAAAATAAAAGACATAAAAATCCAGCTGACTAAAATTGGAAAAATTAGCAGTGAAACCTTCCTTTTTAATTTGCCCTTTCGTTTTTTATCCGGCCAGATAAAAAATAACAGCGGCAGCAATATTAGCGGAAAAATATAATGAAATTGATTAAGGTACAAATAAATATTGCCTGCAACCATTTTCAAAGTCGGCTGCGCGTGCAAGCCGTTGTAGAAAAAGTAAAGCCAGGGCACGGTAAAAATTAGAAAAAATAAAGCGGCTATTATTAATTTTTTTAATCTTTCTTTGGAAAAATCATAAAGCAAAAAGAATAAGATTAAACTCAAAAACAAGGCACCGGCGGCATAAAAATTACTGTGAAAAAGTAAGATAGAAAATAAAGCCAGAGCAAAGATTCCTTTTTTTTCTTTAATAATTTTATCATAAAAATAGAGCACCAACAGGCCAAAAAGCGCGGCTAAAATGTAATATCGGCCCTG
Source organism: Candidatus Nealsonbacteria bacterium CG23_combo_of_CG06-09_8_20_14_all_40_13 (assembly GCA_002771215.1). Classification (GTDB taxonomy): domain Bacteria; phylum Patescibacteriota; class UBA1384; order UBA12157_A. The sequence continues at coordinate 27,059 of PCRM01000039.1, forward strand.
ACGCGAGTAGAGCAAAAAAGGAACGGAAAGTGAAAGTAACAGCGAGGATAAAAGCGCCAAGCTTGAGTTTTGAAAAAGTCGTTTAACTAGTAGGTATAAGACAAAAATTGATAACACAGCGGCAAGAGCAAAAGGCAGACGGGCAGTGAAATTGTTGACACCAAAAATTTTAAAAGAACCGGCGGTAAGATAATCCTGCAACCAAGGGTGCCAGGCCCAAAAATAGGCATTGCCAATTTGCACGGTTTCGCTGCCGTTTTGCTGGGTGATTAAATTTTTACCATCCCAGGGCGAAGGATAGCCGTATTTTAAAATATTTCTAGCAATTACAGCCGTCTCTGCCTCATCATTCCAAAGCATTTGCTGCCCTAAATTTTTAAAGATTAAAAAACTGGCAATGGCCAAAATTACAATTAAAATTAGAATCTCAATTTTGTTTTTCTTCATGATATTCTAAATCGGCGTTGATTTGTTCAAGATCGTAAATTCTTTTACCCAAAATGATATTTTTCGCCGCCCACAGTCCTCCTAAAATTGAGTGATCCATATTATTATATTTATAGGTTCCATAGCGGCCTACAAGCTGGAGGTTTTCAAATCGCGAAAGATATTCTTGAATGATTTTCAACGGCTTTTGGTAGCCGATTTTATAAACCGGGTAGGCCTTACTTGTTCTGACGACGAAAGCATCAACTACATCTTCTATTGTAATAAAATTCATAACTTCTGTCAGGTCTTTCATCACCAATTTAATTAATTGGCTATCGTTTTTGCGCCAAACTTCATCATTTTCCTGGCACCACAATTCACAAACAAGCGAGCTTTGATTTTGATTTGCCACCATATATTTACTCCAATTTTTGGGCTCATGCAGTCGGCCCAACCCTGCGGCCGAGTCGTGGATATAGACCCAAGTATCGGATGTAATTTGCGGCCGGTCAATAATAATATGAACTGTGATTAGCGCGCGATAGGTCAATTTTTTTGAGGCATCAATTATTGCTTGCGGCGCGGCAGAAGTGAGAATTCGTATCAATTGGGTGAGAGGGATAGAGGAAATAAACTGGTCTGCGGCAATTTCGCGCGTCTTTATTGCGCCGCCTGTTTTTTCTTCAACTATTACACTTATAATCTTGCCATTTTTATGATTTACCTGTTTGACGGTCGTCATTAAAGCAATCTGGTTATTATGCTTTTTGATTTCTTCCGCTAATCTTTCGCAAATTCTACCAATCCCAAATTTTGGATATAAAAATTTATCAATTAAAGTTTTGGGCTTGCTTTTGGCTGGTATTAGCGCATTTCTGATGGCGCTGCTTAAAGATAATCCTTTGATTCTTTGGGCTGCCCACTGTGCGCCAATTTGCCGACAGGGAATGCCCCAAAGTTTTTCCGTGTAAGTTTTAAAAAAATAGCTGTATAAAACATAACCGAAATTAGCAATAGTCCAATCTTCAAAAGTTTTCAGCGGTTTAGGATTGAGGCGATATTTAATTCTGACCAAAAGATATGACAAGACTACTTTGGTGCTTTTCCAAAAACCCAAACCTTTCAGGACATTGCTAATTTTTATCGGATAGTCAAAATATCTGCCGTCAAAAAAAATTCGTGAGGTGCGATAGACCTCTATTAGCTGTCTACCCAGAAGTTTTTTAACAAGTTTGTCGAGTTCGTCAATTTTAGTAAACCAACGATGACCGCCTAAATCAAAACGAAAACCATTTTTCACAATGGTTTTAGAAATGCCGCCGACTTGATTTTGGGCTTCAAAAACTTTAACTTTGATATCATTTTTAGACAATTGATAAGCCGCCGACAAACCAGCGGGACCTGCCCCCATCACCACAACATTTTTACATGGTTTGTTTTTCATCTTCAACTTCTAAAAACGAAATAGACGCCTGCAATAATTAGAACAACGCCTGCTATCCTTACCGGTGAGATAGTTTCATGTAAAAAGGCCCAAGACAAAAATAAAATTAAAATATAGCCCAAAGAGAGCAAGGGATAAGCGATAGATAAATCAACTTTGGACAAAATCATCACCCAAAGGACAGACGACAAAACATAAAGAAACAAGCCAAGCAAAATCATTGGCGCGGTAAAGGCCTTGTATAAAAAAGTGGCAATTGGCATATTACTGTAAGAACCAATGTGGTTAATCGCTTGTTTTATCAGAAATTGACCAGCAACACCCAAGGGAATGTTGATTAAAATTAGTAAAAGACTAGACATTGTTCTCCTTCATATAATCCTTTAAAGCGCTTTGCCAAGAACGTGGTTTTATTTTAAACGTTTTTTGAAATTTATGCGTATTTAAAACAGTATAATTTGGCCGAGGCGCGCCGCCGGGCTTAATTTTAGACCATTGCTGAGTTGTTATCGGGATAATTTTGACGTTATTTTTATTTTTTAATTTTAAAATCTTTTGGGCAAACTGGAACCAAGAACAAGAACCTGAATTTGTAAAATGATAAAGTCCATATTTTTGTGTCAAAATAAGCTTGGATAGACCCCTGGCTAAATCCAAAGTGTAAGTTGGGCTACCAAACTGATCGGAAACTACATTAATCTCTTTTTTGGTTTTTGTTAAATTTAAAATGGTTTTGGGAAAATTCTTGCCTTCGCCGTAAAGCCAGGCAGTGCGGACAATGAAAAATTTTTTCAATATTTTTTGCACTTGCCTTTCGCCGGCTAATTTTGATTGGCCATAGATACCCAAAGGATTGGTTTTGCCTGCCTCAGAATAAGGCGTTTTCTTTCTGCCGTCGAAGACGTAATCAGTAGAAATATAAACCATCGCCGCGCTAATTTTTTTGGCTGCTGCCGCCACATTGGCCGCGCCGCCGCGGTTAACTTTGAAAGCCAATTTTTGATTCAACTCTGAACCATCAACATCGGTGTAGGCAGCGCAGTGAATAATAACTTGAGGGGAAATTTTTAAAATTTTTTTTAAAACCTCTTTTTTATCGGTAATATCCATCTGTTCTTTGTCAACAAAAAAAGAATCCTTTTCTGGTAAAACTTTTTTTAAAGCCCGGCCTAATTGTCCATTGCCGCCGGTAACTAATACTCGCATTTTTAAACTCCTTTTCAAACATACTCCTTATAAATCTGGCTGGCAAGACTGCGACTCAGTTTGTAGCTATTGCAATGTTGCAATAGTCCTAAGTAAGAGGACAGATTTTTTCGGTTGGCTCTTTTGAACATTCTTCTTTTAGTTTTGGTTCTCAAGAGCCGATAGTGGGGCAAAACTACATAACTCAAGAAATCAATTCCTTGTTTTAATTTTCGAATAATAATTTTATTAGGATGTACTTTAAGTTTTAACTTGTTGTTCAAAAAATGCTCTATAACCTCGATTAAAGATTTTAATTTCTCCAAATCACTGCCTAAAACCACAAAATCATCGCAATAGCACAGGTAATATTTTGCGCCAGAGGCGCATCCGCCTTTGGCGGAAATTTTCAGGTTGTGCTTAATAAATTTATCAAGTACATCAAGATAAATGTTGGCAAAAAGCTGGGAAGTTAAATTGCCGATTGGGATACCCCTATTAACTCTCTCTCTCTCTCTGGATTTCCAAAGCTCAAAATAATATTCCAAAGCAAATCCAGAGTATCTTTTTCGAAAACTTTTTTCTTAATCAGCTCAAACAAAATATGATGATCAACTGAATTAAAAAACTTCTTGATATCGCACTTTAACGCCCAACATTCGCCAATATAATTTTTCGATACCTTTCGAGTAAAACTTTCCAACCTATCAACCGCCTTATGTGTTCCCTTTTTATTCCAACAAGAATAAGAATCATAAATAAACCCTTTATCAAATATCGGATACAAAACTCTGTAAATTGCGTGGTGAACAATTCTATCCTTGACACAGGCCTTGTGAATATTTCTTACTTTTGGGTCAGTAATAAAAAATGAGGTATAATTTGAATGTCGGTAAGTTCTGTTTTTTAGTTCAAAATGCAAACTAAACAGATTATCTTCTAAATTCCGCTCAAAAATTTGGACATCTGATTTTTTACATTTACCCTTGCGAAATTCCTGCCAACTGGCAAATAAATTTTCTAAACTAATAATTTTACAAAAAAGATTATTATGCAAAATGAAATTCCTTTATTTCAAAAAATATATGACTTTTATAAACTATTTTATGCTTGCATTGATAATTTCTCCAAAAAATCTCGCGAAACTTTAGCGTCAAAAATAGAAAATACTATTATTGGGCTCTTAGAATCAGTCGCATCGGCTGCATATACCAACCAAAATGAAAAGTATAGTTCCATCCTGAATGCTTCTGCCAAAGTGGATTTTCTTAAAATTCTTTTCAGACTTTGTTACGAATTAAAAATTATTAACCAAAAGAAATACCTTCTGATGGAAGAAAAATCACAGGAAATCGGTCGTATGCTTGGCGGTTGGATTAAATCATTAAAAACATCAGACCGCTCATAAAACGGTCTGATGAGAAATTCCCACGGGACGCACAGCCCTGTTGTTCCAGTGATTATCGACATTGTTGTAGTTCACATCCGCAAGTCCACCGTTGTCAGAGTTACCACCATTGAGACGGTTTGAAGCGTCCTTGAAAATTTATTTGTTCTCGTCAATCAGCCACTGTCCCTTGATCACTCTTGGGGCTGTATTTTATTTGAAAGTACCCCGATAATTCGGAGATCTTTTCTAAAAACAGATAAGGAGTTTCTTTTCTTTAATGGCAATTCTTTGAAGCCTTGGCCGCAAAGTTTATAACCATTAAAAGGAATCAAGTATTATTCTTAAGCCATAGCCGAAGAAGCAAACTTGTTCCAAAAACATTTTATCAAAAAATGAGAAAATTACAAAAATGGCGGGGAACCTAATGCAGGTTCCCCGCCGAAAGATAGGGGTCCAAGAGACCAAAAGAACCAAAGGATCAAAAAGCCTAAGCGTCCAAAACTCCCACGGGACGCACAGCCCTGTAGCCCCAGTGATTATCGACATTGAAGTAGAACGCATCCGCAAGAAAACCGCCGCCAGAGCTACCACCAAAGAGACGGCTCGAAGCGCCCCTGAAAAACTCCTCGAACCAGACCCAAGTATTGGTCCGGCCGTCTTTTTTGCGGGGTATCCACATGTAAAGCTGTGGGATGACGTTGGCCTCGATGGTCTGCTCTAGGCGGAAGGTTACCCCTTCGAACTCCGGACGGGCCTCGAGCGCTGGTCTGATGTGTTCATCCCATTCTGAGGATGAGATGTTAAACCGACTGCTTGGCGGACCGGCGTCGGTGTGGGCAATTTTGCCTTCGGTACGAAGAGCTTCAATCACTCCACCAAGGAAGCCTTCGTCGTTGGCAAACATCTGTCGACCGCCATCGTAAGCCGGCTTGCAGCGGGTGTCGATGAGGACGGTGGTGCCTTCGAAGCGAACTTCTTTGACTATTTCCAACTCGCCAGCGACGTTACGGCGCTTGATGGAGCCGTCCGCCACCTTCTGCCAGAACCATGACTCGGGTTTGATCTTCCAGCCGGGAAATTTTGATCCATGCGTGAAGACAATCCTGGGTAAAAAGTGGGGCTTCAATCCCAGCTTGGCCCATTGCATGACGCGCTTTTCGCCAAACTGTTTCAGTGTTGCCGCAAACTGTGACAAGTCGAATGTCTCGTTGAAGAAAGCGCCGAGAGCATTATTCTCGGCTTGGACCAACTGATCAAGCCAGTTGATTTTCGAACGAATCAGCACATTCCGCAAACCTTCTGATAGTTGTGCTGAATGTCCAATCCAGAACAATGCATCTTCCTCAGAGAGATCATCGGGTAAAATTTCCGTAATCCTACCGATAATCCTTCTTTGGGTTTTTAAGGTGAGGGTGGTCCGAGACATTTCGGGTGTTCCTCCTTTGCGCCACCTGCCTGCCGATGAGGCGAGGTTCAGGAATTTACGCGCTTCTTGCTCTCCTTAGAGCTTATTTAATCAGGATAAAATAGCCGTTTCCCTGGCCAAATAAGCTCCAAGGAGTATTTTCAAGGTTCAATTCTAACACTAAAGTATAGCATAAATATGAGAAAAAGTCAAGAGAAAAAGATCTGTGATAGAGATTTGAGATAGAGACGAAAACGAGCGAGCCTGTAGCCGAAGCAAACCATGTTCCGCCAAAAGGCGGATAAACTCCGACAAGTCGACTGGTCCGCCGAAACTTTAGTGAAGGCAGAGACACGAGCAACGCCCGGGGAAAAACATTAATTTAGAACATTACGGCGATTGCGTGTTTGCGCGGCGCAGGCGAGCGATGGCTATTTGTTATAAATCTTTTCCGCTTCGGCTTTTAGTTTTTTCCACCAGGCCGGGTTTTGGCGATACCAAGCCACGGTTTGGGCAAAAAGTTTTTTAATATCTTTTGAGGGCCGCCAGCCCAACCGTTTTATTTTTTGTGCTGAAAGCCCGTAACGAAAGTCGTGTTGTGGCCGCGGGTCAGGTACAAACTCAATCCAATCCTTGGGGTCAATTTTCATCGCCTGGCACAAAATTTCGGCGACATCGCGGTTTCTGATTTCGGGCTTGTTGTTGGCCGCGATGTTATAAGCTTGCCCAATTTTGCCTTTTTTAATCAAAAGTTCTATCGCTCGGCAACAATCCTCTACATAAAGCCAGTCGCGCACCTGCAAACCCCTACCCCAAACCGGCATTTTTTTACCCAAAAATACATTAGTGATGTAGCGAGGCAGGGCTTTTTCTGGATGTTGGCGAGGACCAAAATTGTTGGTCGGCCGGACAACGATTACCGGTACTCCTTTTTTGGCATACTCACGAGCCAGTTTGTCGGCTTGGGCTTTAGATTTGGGATAATCGGATTTTAAATAGCGAAAGCGCCGGTCGGCATCATTTTCTTTAAAAAAGCCATTTTTGATAGAGCCGTAAATTTCATCGGAAGAGATATGAATGAATTTTGATAATTTCGTTTTGGTCGCTGCCTCCAAAAGCGTCCTTGTCCCCTTAACGTTGGTTTTGTAAAAAATTTCTGGGTGTTTTTCAGCCCGTGTGTTGTGGCTTTCAGCGGCAAAATGAACAACGATGTCAATATTCTTCAACAAATCATTCACAAGTTTTCTATTGCAAATATCGCCCTTGACAAATTCAATTTTTTTTAGCACTCCCTTTATATTGTCAGTGTCCCCGGCATAAGTCAAAGCATCGAGCACTACAATTTTGTCTTGGGGGTGCTTTTTGACCCAAAAGTGGACGAAGTTGCTCCCAATGAACCCCGCTCCGCCAGTAATTAGAATCTTTTGCATAGTGATTTTTTTAATTTTTTCAATTTTGCATTTTACATTATCATTTTGAGATTTGCATTTTGCACTTTGAATTATCGCCATTTATATCCAATCTCCGGGCTATTATAAGGCAAGCGTTCTTCGTCTGGGCTTTCGGCATTATACGGCTCTGTCGTATGATAAAAAAGCAAAACCGGCTCTTTTGACAAAACTTGATAGCCGTGGGCGATGCCTTTAGGAATCAGGACTAATTTATAATTATTTTCGCCGGCTAAAATAACTTGAGTTTTTTTAAAAGTCAGTGAATTTTTTCTTAAGTCATATAGGACTATTTTTGCTTTACCGGTAGCAACAAACCAGAGGTCATCTTGTTTGTGATGAAAATGAAAACCTTTGATTGTTCCTTGATAAGCGACCGTAAAAGTAGTTTGACCAAATTTTTGAAGTAGTTTATCGTCTTGACGTAAAACTTCAACGAGAAAACCAGGCTTTATTTTGGCGGCGAGAATACCCCGCCTCTTGGGGCGAGGATGAAAGCCGCCGAAAGAACTCGCCCGAAGGGATACCCCGTCCCTTGGGACGGGGTAGTTCATTTTCGTCTTTCGAACATCGGGTATATCACGATGGATTTTTAATTTTTTGATTTTTACACCTTCAATCATTCTACTTCCTACTAAATTACGAATTTAACAAAATTACAAATATTCATTTATTCAAGTTAATTATCCGTTTAAATCTTACTCCTTTGCTTGTGAAATTAATGAGTAATCCTAATTTTAATTTCATACTTTTTAGATAAGAAAATATTTGTTCTATATCTCTTCTGAAAAAATGGTCACCGACTTTCAATTCAACTGCAATGGCATTATCAATTAGAAAATCTAAAATATATGTGTCAAAAACTTTGTTGTTTATTTTCAGCGACACCCGAACTTGACTCTTGAAATTTTTTTGTTTTTGTTTCAAAATTTCCGCTAATGCTTTTTGATATGTGCTTTCTCTTAATCCGGGCCCGAGAGTGTTAAAAACTTCATAACAACAACCGATTATTTCATAACTTTCCTTTTTGTAAATGATTTTTGCCATAATTTATAAGAACCATCGCCTTCGGCGAGAACCTTAGTCCCGCTTCACGTGATAAATTATTCGTAATTTCGCTTGATTAGTAAATTCGTAGTCCCTTCTTCCTTGCCCAATAAACTGCGGTTTTAAATAAACTATCAAAGGTGCCGGCATCCGACCAAAAACCTTCCAGTGTCGCCCAAGCTAATTTGCCGGCTTTAACGTAGCAATTATTTACATCAGTTATTTCCAGCTCGCCGCGGGCTGATGGTTTACATTTTCGAATAAAATCAAAAACCTTGTTGTCATAGATGTAAAGCCCAGTGACTGCGAAATTTGATTTTGGCTTTTTGGGCTTTTCCTCGATTTTGACAATTTTATGCGTTTCCGGAGTTATCTTGTTTTGAGTTTTTCGTTTTAAGTTTTGAGTTTGAAACACCGGCACGCCAAAGCGCTGGGGGTCGGTTACTTCTTTCAAAAAAACCATTGCTCCCTTCCCCGAAGGGGAGCCTTTGGCTTTAAATTTTTTTACTGGTTTAGAAATATCGGCATCAGTACAATTGTCGCCTAAAATAACGGTGACTGGCCCGCCCTCAGCAAAATCTTCACAAAGTGATAAGGCCTGAGCAATACCGCCCTCTTTTTCCTGATATGTGTATTCTAAATGTTTAAGCCCTAATTTTTTGCCATTACCCAAAACTCTGATATAGTCCCCTGCATAAGGGCCGCCTGTCACAATAATTACATCTTTAATTCCAGCTTTAACGAGGGTTTGAATCGGATAAAATACCATAGGGGAATCAAAAATCGGCAATAGGTGTTTTGATGTAGCATAGGTAAGAGGATATAGCCTTGTCCCTAAACCACCAGCAAGTACTACTCCCTTCATTATATTAACTCCTTTCTAATGGCTAAATAGAAATTGTGTTTCCTATTTAGATAATATTGGGCATTTAGATAAAGCCAATCAAAAATTCTCAAAGCCTGTTTATTGCCTCTATATCGCAAAGCAAAATGATTGCTTTTTTTAATATTGCGCGTCAATTTAGTTCGATTTAAATTTAGGTACCTGATTAGGAATTTTTGAATATTTGATAACAAACCCTTAGAACCAACAATTTGAAAAAGAAGTGAACGCTTTTTTTTATCCCACAATATACTGCCATCTCCTTCGAATACCCCAAGAATGAAGGATTTAATAATTTGTTCGTCATTATCTCTTTTTAATATTTCTGGAAAATTCTCCTTCGTAGATTTATTGGTTTTTATACCAATCTCCTCAATCCTTCTAACTAATTTAGCGCTGGTTATCAAAAGGGCGATTTGAAAATATGTTTTTCTTGTTTTTTTTAGTTGAGTTTTCATCTTAATTAATTTTCCTGTGTAGAATAAAAGCTTTCTAATTTTCTGTAAAACATCCTTATCTTTAATTGAAACTTTAATTCCAAATCTGGGCGATTTATCGTTCCCCCTCACAAACCCATCACTAACAAGCCAACCTAAAACCCAAGCATTTTCACTATTAATCTGATCGAAATAATTTTCATTGACATGATATTTTCTTTGGCCCAGCTTTCGAGTTTTGTCTTTTGCTTTGAGTCCATATTGTCTCATTCTATGTGAAATCACCCATTGAGAAATTTTTAATTCTTTTGCGATTAAATCTTGCGACAGATTTTTAATAAAATATCTGTCAATTATAAAAGTTTTTGAAATTTGGTATTTTCTCATCAATGCATCCCAATCAAAATGACGCCTTTCATATTTTCTCCTGTAGATTGAGGATATTTTATAATAGCCAAACTGTCAAATATAATGGCGCCCTCGGGCCGATTCGAACGGCTAACCTTCAGATCCGCAATCTGACGCTCTATCCATTGAGCTACGAGGGCAAAATTTGACGAGCAGCTCTATCCGCTGAGCTACA
>PCRM01000039.1:37351-37676 GCA_002771215.1 Candidatus Nealsonbacteria bacterium CG23_combo_of_CG06-09_8_20_14_all_40_13
ACATTTCACCATAAAAATACCTTATTTTCCTCTTTTTTGCAAGAAAAAAACTAGGTTTTTAATCAAAATTTAATAGAACTTATTAAAAATTTATTATTTTATCAAATCGTCGATTTTCTAATTGGCGGTGTGCGTTCGAAAAAATTCGAACAGATTTCGCCCAAAATTTGTAGGGCGGGCGGAATTCCCCCCAAACCCCCCCTCCGCCCGCCTGCGGAAGTGACCCTTTCGGATTGGACGATTTCAAGTTTTTCGTTCCGCTTTAGGCGAAACTCCGAGCTTCGCTCGGTTTGGCGGCAAATTCTTTTTCATCTTTTCTATTTCC
>PCRM01000039.1:37709-38592 GCA_002771215.1 Candidatus Nealsonbacteria bacterium CG23_combo_of_CG06-09_8_20_14_all_40_13
ATTATCTTATAAATTCGTCCTGATGACCTATCAAAAACCATTCGTTTACCGGACAACGATTGACATACAGAAGAATCATAAATTTCAATAGCTTGTGGACGATAAGAGGGATCAAATTCATCAAATTTTATTGATTGTGGTTGTTCTTCCCCTTTTTCTTTATACCTATAATCAAACCCAATAACGACGACTTCAATACCCGCCTCACTAAGTTGTTTAGCATATTGATTTATTTCGGAGGCTTCAAAAAATCCTTGCCAAGTTGGATTTTTTGGATCGGGCGCACCATAGTGGTAAAAAATTTCTTTCCCCAAAACAAGTTTGGTAATGCCTTTTTGTCTCAACAATTCAACCGACGGAAGAACTGTAGCTATGTCAGCTCTCTCGTCTGCTTCCGCATGACTGTTGACCAACAATGCTAGTCCTTTTGGTTGTTCTAATCTCTCTCTCTTTGTAAATAATTCTTCAGCATGTTCTCTATAAACAGAAACATATCTTCTAAAATGACCCGCGTTATCTCGTAACGTTTGCTCTGATGGATTTGTGTAAATACTTGGATCAATTCCATAATCTAGCAAAACAGATTGCAAGGCAGGTAAATGAGGTAATCCAAAATCTATTAGATAAAAAGTTTTGTCATCTGGCTGGAGTCCATTTCTTTCTAATTCCTGTTTTAAGCCGTCGCAAACAATTATATCTGCTTCTCTGCCCATCTCTAAAATACCTTCGTCGGTTTTTTCCGGCTCACTAACAACTAATTCTGGTTTATCCGCTATTAAGCCACTATTTGATTTTGAAGCTTCAAAGCTAAGTCTGCCAGCTAAATTAGCGCGTTTCTCAATCGCGCACCTCTCACTAATTAATTTCTGAGTAGGCGTTTCTT
>PCRM01000008.1 GCA_002771215.1 Candidatus Nealsonbacteria bacterium CG23_combo_of_CG06-09_8_20_14_all_40_13
AAAACCGATAGCATTGTTTGATAGTTTTCCACCAGCTTTTTATCATCCCAAGAAATCTTGCCCAAAATTTGATGTAAAATGCCAAATTGGTCGGTTTTGTAGGAAATTTTGCCTTTATTTAATTCTTCTAAAGTTTTTTTAGGGTCGGCTGTCAGCGTGCCTGATTTTTCGCTGGGCATCAAACCTTTTGGACCCAAAATCTTGGCAATTTTAGTCAGTTTTGCCAAATCTTCAGTTTTGGCCAATAGCACATCAAACGGCGTTTTTTTAGTTTTGGTTATTTCCTCAATTAATTTATCATCAGCAATGGCAACATTTAGTTTCTTGCCAGTGCCGTGCGGCAGTTTAACCATGCCACGGATAGGCTCTTTGGATTTTTTAGCCAATTGGAAATTGATATGAACTTCAACTGAAGCGTCAAATTTGGCATTATTGGTAGATTTAGCTAACTCTATTGCCTCTTCTATGACGTAATCTTTTTGGCCAATCTTCTCTTTCGCTGCTGTCCACTTTTGCCCGCGTACACGGGGCGCTTTGGCTTTTTTGGGCTTGGCAGCAGGTTTCACTTCCGGCTTTTTTTCTTCTATTTTTTCCGCCGGTTTTTTGACTTCTTCTTTTATCGGTTCTTCTTTTTCAATTTTTTTAGTCTTTTGTTGTCCCATATATACTCCTAATTATTTATATGTGAGGCTGTTAGACAAAATAACTTAAAACTCAAATGGTAAAACTGAAAACTGCAACATAAAACATAAAGTAAAAAAATTAATTATTTCTAGCTTTTTAGTTTTATCTTGCAACTTTAACATTTGCGTTTTTAGCTTTAAATTTTTAATGGCTGCGTCTTTTCGTGCCGAAAGCCGAACGATAATTTTGGCGCGCCGAGCGCAAATTCATTTGTTATTCTCTAATTTTACTATAATCTCTGCCACTTGGTCAATGGTCTTATCTATTTCCTTTTTTTCCAAAGCCGAAAAATTTTGCAAGACATAATCTTCCGCTGGTATTTTTGGCTCTGGCAGACCAATGCCCACGCGAATTCTGGGAAAATCTTCTGTTTTAAGCTCATCAATAATTGATTGTAGACCTTTATGCCCGCCGCTGGAACCTTCTTCCTTGATGCGCATTTGGCCTAACGGTAAATTAATATCGTCACAGATAACCCAAATATCTTGCGGTTTAATTTTAAAATAATTGGCTTTTTGCAGCACTTCGCTGCCAGATTCGTTCATAAAGGTTTGCGGTTTCAATAAAATTAAATTTTTAAAATGATAATTTCGTAATTTATCAATGATCAAAAATCCCAGATTATGCCTGGTATTTTGATATTTTTTCCCAGGATTTCCCAAACCAACGATCAGTCGCACTTTGTGCTCCTTAAAACTTAAAACTCAAAAGTAAAAACTAAAAACCACAACTAAAAATTTAAAACTTTTGCCTTTTGACTTGTGGTTTTGCCTTTTGCCTTTTGACTTTTTAATTTGATTTTACATTCCAGGTAAATCTAACCCCATTCCTTTCATCATTTCTTTGGATCGCTCGGCGGCAACTTTTTGTGTTTGGGAGATGGACTGGGTAATGGTTTCTTTCAGGGTTTTTTCCAAATGAGCTTTGTTTTCCGGCCTCAAAGAATCGGCGGACAATTCAAGCTCAACAATTTTTTGCTGGCCGTTGAAAACCACACGGACACTGCCGTCGTTGCTTTTGGCTTCAACTTCGGTCTGCTCCAGCTGCCTTTGGACATCTTTAGCTTGTTTGCGCAGCTGATAAAGCTGTTTGAATTTATCTAACATATAACTCCTTTAAACAATTTTCAATTTCCAATTTTTAATTTTTGAACGAAGTGAAAAAACAAGGTTCTGCGAAGCAGGTTCTTATCAGCGAGTGAAACGAGCGACAAGGTTTGAAAAAAGTGAGCTCTCGGCAAGGAAGCGAGGCGCTAGCCCATAAAGTTGACTTGCAAACGCCACAGGAAGCCCTTGCGGCGCTCCTGTAAAGCGAGCAACTTTTGGGCGCGCCGAGCGCTGATCTTTATGACAGGAGCGAGCGAATTCTTTATTCTTTATTCTTTATTCTTTTTAAGATAACTTTTAATAAACCTATCCAAATTGCCATCCAAAACTTCGCTGGCATTGGTGGTTTCCAAGCCCGTGCGGTGATCTTTGACCATTGTGTAGGGATGTAAAACATACGAGCGAATTTGTCTGCCCCATTCCGCCGGCAAATGTTCGCCGCGCAGTTGCGCTTCTTTTGCCTTCTGCTCTTGTATTTTAAGGGAAAGCAACCGCGATTGCAAGACCTTCAAAGCAAGTGCTTTATTTTGCAGCTGTGAACGTTCGTTCTGGCAGGTAACCACTATTTTTGTCGGCATATGAGTAATACGCACTGCCGAATCAGTTGTGTTGACCCCTTGCCCGCCATGACCGCGCGAGCGATAAACTTCTATTTTTAAATCTTTGGGGTCAATAATAACTTCACCGTCAGTTTTGATTTCCGGTAAAACTTCAACCAGAACAAAAGAGGTGTGGCGGGCGTGGTCGGCGTCAAACGGCGAGATGCGCACCAACCGATGCACGCCAGCTTCGCTTTTCAAATTGCCAAAAGCGTATGAACCGGAGATTTCCAAGGTGGCTGACTTAAGGCCGGCTTCCTCGCCCGGGGAGATTTCCAAAACCCTCTCGCTGTAACTCTTTCTTTGCGCAAAACGGCGGAACATGCGCAAAAGCATTTCCGCCCAATCCTGCGCTTCAGTGCCGCCAGCGCCGGCGTGAATGGAAATTAAAACGTTGTTTTGGTCATATTCACCGCTGTAAAGCGTTTTGTTGGCCAGTTTGGCAATGTCATCAGCGCTCTGGGCTTGGTCAAATTCCGTTATTTCCTGTTGCAAATCACTCAAATATTTCGTTTTGGCAGAGGCCTTCACGCTATCTTGCCAAAAATCAGGGCTGGCCATTTCTGTCTGGATTTGTCCTATCTCCTGCTTTTTGGCGTCAATCTTTAAAAGCTTTCTTAATTTTTCTTTCTCTTCTAAAATATCCATCTTAATTTATTATACCAGAAAAACCCCGCAGCTGCGGGGTTTTTCTGTTCTATTTATTCTTAATTCAGTTGAAAGCAGTAAAAGGAAGTTCAATTAATTTTTCGCGTTTACGGCTATATATAAATCCACCCATGGAAAGCGCAAACATTGTGGCAGTCGCTATAAAACCCGGGCCGGTAGGCGGCAAAGCTTTAGGAACAGGCGCCCGTGGCAAAATTGCCGTTGGAGGATAAACTTGTGGAGGCTGTGGCTCACCTTTAATCACCGGTACCTCAATTGTCGTTGAGGCCTGGGCCATAATCGCCTCTAATCCTAAAGCAGAAAAATAAGCCCGGTTGGTCAAAACAGCCGTATGAGCCAACATAGAAGAAGTATTAACCTTAAAGGTAATATAAGCTTCTTGACCAGGTCCCAAATCACCAATTGTCACCCAATCAGCGGTTAAGTTAGACAAAGGAATTTGCTGAACATCTTTAAACATAAAGATAGAACCTGGCACTAATGAAGTAGAGGCAGGTAAAACATCAAATAATCTAACCTGCAAAGCGGTACCAGTGCCAGTATTTTTGAACCAAAGTTTATACTCTAAAATATCGCCCGGATTAGCCACATTTTCTTTGACAGAAGAAGTTTCGCCTCTGGTTAAATCACGCACAAACTTGTCAAAGCGAATCTCGGCTGGCAGAACTGGTGGTCTTTCCAAGTAAATGACCATTGAATTGCCAAAGAAGTTATACATAACCATATCAAAGTGAAAACCGTCTTGAGGATTATCTGAAAGTGGATTTTTGACTTGGATTTTGAAGGTTTTATTGACAATTTGAGAAGGAGTAATATTAACTGATGAATAAGTTATTACACCATTAGAAACTGTTCCACCGCCGTAGAAAATCACATCCGCATATTCCAAAATATCGATGATATCATCAGAAATTGGGTAATTTAAAGCTTCAGCATTACCCGTATTTTGCAAAGTTAAAGTGTAGGCAATAATATCTGATGGATGCGCCCTAACGGCCGTGGCATCAACATTTTGAGTTTCATTAAAAGCCGATTTAGACAAAACCACCACCGCTTGAGGGGGCAAACCTACTGTAACAATGGTTTTCGTTGAAGAAGCCAGTCCGATATTCACATCTTGTTCATTGGAAACAATTTGAGCCACATTCATTATTTGGGTATCACCCACTGGAAAGCCAACTGGATTGACGGTCGCATTGAAACTATGGGAAATAGCGGTGGCTTCAACATTATTGGCAGTGGCAGAAACAGTTCCATAATTGCCTTCAAATGGAGAAATGTTAATGTAATAGTTGGTATTGCCAACTGTCACATCGTCAGAAACCCGTACTGCTGTAGCATCAGATTGTCCCACATTCCAAACTAAAATTTTAAAGGTTAATTGTGTACCAGGGGTGGTTTGCAGGATTTGCTGATTTTCAGAAAAATTAAACCAGTTTTGGCCATCGGCTGAAACATACTTTTTGATTCTAAGTTCTGGTGCGCCTGGCTGAACAACTGATACTGAAGTTTGCACTTGGGCTGAAATAGAAGGAGCATTAGAAGCAGATAAAGTAGCGCTATTGGCTAAGGTATAATTACCGACGGCTAAATCCGGTTTAACTTGAGCGATTATGGTAATTGTGCCAGAGGCAGCAATAGTTAAATCACCCA
>PCRM01000034.1 GCA_002771215.1 Candidatus Nealsonbacteria bacterium CG23_combo_of_CG06-09_8_20_14_all_40_13
CTTCATCACCTGTTTTTTTGCCTAATAGGGCTTTACCCAGAGGGGAGTCGGCCGAGATTTTGCCTTGAGAGGGGTTGCCTTCAGAAGCGCCGACAATTTGGAAGGTGGAATTTTCGCTTTCAATATTTACTGCGACTTTACTGCCGATACAAATCACGCCGTTGTGACAAGCGGCTGTTACAACTTTGGCATGTTTGATGATATCTTCCAATTCTTGAATTCTGCCTTCAATAAAAGCTTGTTCATTTTTAGCTTCTTCATATTCCGAATTTTCGGAGATATCGCCAAATTCGCGCGATTTTTG
This sequence comes from Candidatus Nealsonbacteria bacterium CG23_combo_of_CG06-09_8_20_14_all_40_13, assembly GCA_002771215.1. GTDB lineage: Bacteria > Patescibacteriota > UBA1384 > UBA12157_A. The sequence continues at coordinate 305 of PCRM01000034.1, forward strand.
GATGCGCTCAATGACTTCTTTTCTTTTATGCTCTTTAAGAAAAGAAAGTTCTTTTTTAATTTTTTCTAAACCTTCAGTAGTGACAATATATTCTTGAACCATTCTAATCCTTAAAACATCACCGAAAATGTATTTAAATATATTTTAAAACATTTTCTAATTTTGTCAAGCCCCAGCATCAATCACTCGAGTATTTCACTCTGATTATTCATCCGTGTTCCATTTCGAGTGATGATGCGGGGCGCAGACCCCGTACATGACGCTCCTGCGTGATTGAATGTAATTCAATAAGCAGGAAGGAATTGTAGCGGGTCAAGAGGCCAAGATAAAATCTTTTTATAGTGAATGTGGTATCGAAGCATTAAACAAAAAGGGGTGGTTCATCGAACCACCCCCTGAAAAATTTCAAACCAGTTGCCGGATGAAATCGGCACTTTGATGAATACTTGGTCGGGCTCTTCTCTTGCCCAACCCTAAGAAAATCAGCAAGAATTCTTTTATCGACCAAGGAGCCACTTCAACCGTCAAATCAAGATTAGGAAATTCGGAGAGCAGATAAGGAATAGTGTCTATCAGTTGCATGGAACCTGTTCCCGGGACTAAATGACCCCCTCGTTTTAGACTTTTGACCTTGGGGTCATAATCACAAATATGTGCCTCCGCCACTTCTATGCCGGCTTCGCGTATTTTTTTAATCGTTGGCTGGAGAATATTTTGAATAAAGTCTCCTTTTCCTCTCCAACCGAACTCCAAAGCCAGATGCTCACAGTCAATCACGCCCTTAACCAAAAAATTTGCACTTTTAAGCATTTGGCTAGCATCTATGACTGCCTGCAATCCATCATCACCATGAGGAGTGAGTGGGTGTTTAATGGTATTCATTTCAAGCCGAATTTCTAAACCTTTCAAAAGTTCCAACCGGCCTAATTCTTTTAATTCGTAAACCACTCCTGGGTGAATGATAATCGGTACGCCAAATCGCCTGGCCAGATTGAAAACCGGACTATTCTCCACAACCCCAAGAACTCTTTTCCAGATTTTAGTTTCCCTTTTTTCTTCTTTGTTCCCCGAAACCATCCACCATTGATAGCCATAACTGGTCCACCAGGGAACATGAAAGGAGCAAACTGGGATATTAAAACGATGGCTTAGTCGCGCTAACAGCTGGTATGTGGTTTTCGCCTTTGGACAAATCTCCAAACCATCATAATTTAGATCTGCAGCCAGGAAAAAACTTGTTGGGTCGTGAAAACAACAGCTGGCATTACTAAGGATCAGTTTTGTCGGCAATCACCTCATCTCCTTTTTTCAAAACGTTAAATTGTCAAGTTACGCTCAACAAATAAATCTATCATATCTTGAAAAGAAAGTCAACACTTTGTGCAAGAGTGGGTAGTGGGGACGGTTCTCAAAATATCTTTCAAATCAAAAAAATAGTGATTTAAATGATATTAGTAATCTTGGCGGCCTTGGCGTAGTTTAATTGTAAGTTATTTACAGATTTTTTGAAACTAAAGAGTAAAAGAGAACCGTCCCCTTTGGCTTTGGTCCCCCATTTTATCTTTTACCGCGAAAAGTAATATTGCAAAATATCTTTGGCAATCGGCTGAGCGGTGGAATTGCCTTCGCCGCCGCCTTCAACCAGTACAACTATGGCGATTTGCGGATCTTCAAAAGGTGCAAAGGCGGTTATCCAAGCATGGGTTTTGCCTTCATTACCGAACTGGGCTGTACCTGTTTTGGCGGCTACGGCAACTGGCAAATTACCCAGTTGCCTGGCTGAACCCTCGGTAGTAGCTTGATGCATGCCTTCTCTGACCACCTCAATATTTTCCTTAGAAACAAAGTTTTCACGAACTACTTCTCTCTGAAATTCCTGCAAAACTTTACCGTCTTTGTCTAAAATTTTCCAAACAAAATGCGGTTTTAAAAGTGAGCCGCCGTTGGCGATTGCAGAGACGCCATTGAGCAATTGCAGGGGCGTAACTAAGACATCACCCTGCCCGATAGACACATGATAAGTGTCACCAATATACCACGATTCATTTTTAACTTTTTTCTTCCAGTCGGGAGATGGCACCAGGCCTTCCGCGTCTGACGGAATGTCAATTCCAGTTTTAGAACCAAAACCAAAATATGTCAGATACTGCTTAATTTTATCAATACCTAAACCTTTAATATTCTGCCAGCCGCCGCCGACAGAATAGAAAAAAACATTACAAGATTCCGCAATGGCTTTATAAACATCAACTGTACCGTGTACCTTCCAGTCGGGGAAAACCCATTGTCCAACGCGAATTTCGCCCGGGTCTTGAATTGTTGTAGAGGTAGTTATAATTTTTTCCTGCAGACCGGCTGAAGCAATAAATGGTTTAATAGTTGAGCCAAACGGATAAACGCCGGAAGTGGCGCGGTTAATTAACGGCTTGTTTTGGTCAGACATTATCTTGGTAATTTGTTCATTATTGCCTGATGTTACAAAAAGGTTGTTGTCAAAAGCCGGCAATGATACCATGCTCAAAATCTCGCCGGTTTTGGGATTTGCTGCCACCACCACCCCCTGTTGAATGCCAAGCTCGTCCAGCGCCTTTTGCAAATCATCAGTAATAAACTTCTGCAAATCCAAATCAACCGATAGCATTAAACTTGAACCGGTTACGGCAGGAATGGTAGTCAAAGTTCGTTTTATCTGCCCTTTAGCGTTGACCTCAAGTCCCTGTCTGCCATCTGTACCTTTTAATTGGTTTTTATAGCTTTTTTCCAAACCTGTCTGACCCACCACACTTTGAAAATTATATTCGTTATTTTGCTCTAACTGCTCCTCGGTGATTTTGCCAACATAACCAATAAAGTGGGATAACGTTGGCAAATTGTAATAGTAACGCTGGGGAGTTTTGGTAATGGTGACGGGCAAATTTTTAAGCTGAACTTCCCAAAGCATGGCCGTATCACGGTCAAGATTTTCCCGCAAAATATAGGGCTGAAGTTTCTCTTTTTCGCTTTCAGCTTTCTTCAAATCATCAATGGGAATTTGGGTAATTTGAGAAATTTCTTGATAAAACTGAAGCCTTTGCTGCTTGTCTGAAGGCAGATCGGTTGGATAAATTTCCAAATTATAAGCCGGGTGGTTGGAGGCCAAAATTTTACCTTTAGAATCTAATATTTCACCTCTTGGAGCAGATATAATTTTAAAGCGGATGCGGTTGCCTTCCGCCAAATAACGATTGGCCAAACCTTGAGAAATCTGCAATTGTAAAAGACGTCCTGTTAAAGCCAAAAAAATAACCAAGCAGATAGCAAAAAAGGGTAAAAGATTTTTCTTGTCTTTCTCTTGCTCCAGCGGCGAAGTTCCTTCCTCCGGCTCTAAGATATACATGTAATCATCACTTTGGGTTTTAACCTTACCAAAAGAACCGAAATTGCCAAAAATATTTTTCATTTTTCAACTTTAATTTTTTCTTCAGTGGGTAAGTAGCGCCTCAACAGAAAATAAATTATCAGCCCAACGGCACCGTTATAAAGAGCATCGGTAAAAAATAGAACGCTAAAAGCATGCTCAGTCAGCAGCCCAAAAGCAATGTCAAAAATAATTGAAAAAACAAACAAGAAACCGAAGGCGACCAGAAAATTTGGGCGGTGGAAAATTTTAAAAACCAAATAAGCGCTAATTAGAAAAATGAACACCAATTCTATCGTATAAAGACCAAAATAGTAAGGGGAAACTAAATCCAAAATTAGGCCAGTAAGCCCAGCCCACAACAAAGCAATGGGGAAATTGGAAACAAAAACGAAGCAAAGCATCACAATTAAAATTAAATTTAATGAGGCATTGGCAATGGTTAAATGAGACAGCAGCGCTAGCTGTAAAATGACGCAAATTATAATCGCTAAAATATTTAAAAAATATTTCATTTTTTTACCACAAAAACTATTTCTAAACGCGAAAATGATAGAGCAGTTTCTACTTTGACTTTTTTGAAAATTTCACCCTTGGAAGGCAGAATATCGGTTACCTTACCCACGGGCAAGCCGGCTGGCAGCTGCCCACCCAAACCGGAAGTCAGCACATCTTCATCTTTCTCCACTGGCGCATCCAGCGGGATATCATCAATAATCAGCCCTTCTAATCCGCCATGCAGAATACCTGTTCCCCTTGAGCGTGAAAGCACCACTGGAATTTTAGAATTGACATCAGCCACGATCAAAATGTCGGCGTAGGTCTTGGAGGCGTTCATCACCTGCCCAACTAAAAATCCTGATGACAAAACAGCGCAACCGTCATATACGCCATCAATCTCACCTCTGTTAATTGTTAAAACGCTGGACGAGCTGTAAGAAGTACGATTGATAATTTGTGAAGGAACCAACTGCAAATTTTGTTTTTTGGCAAAACCCAGCTCTTCTTTAAGAATTTGATTTTCCCGTTGGACATCCTGCAGATGAGACAGCTGCGATTGGAAATTAAGTTTGTCATCATTTAATTTTTTATTTTCAATTGCCAAATTTTTAACATCTAAAATTGATTTAAAAAAATCCCGCACACTGCCAACTGAATTGTCGATGCCCATGGTAAAAGGAGAGATTGCCGACAAGGTCAAATTTCTTACCGGCGAAAGCCAGCCTTTTAAAGACAGGAAAAAGCCGATAAGCGCTATTAAAAGTATCAAAACTAAATATTGTAATTTAAACATTTATTTTCAAGAGAATAAATACCCTATCGCTTGCTACGGAGTAGTTTATTTGACAAATGAGGTTGGCAGCAGCACTTCCTTCAAAGAATCTAAATCTTCCAAGACAATGCCAGCGCCGCGAACCATGCAGGTCAGAGGGTCGTCAGCAATAAAAACCTTGGTTGAAGTGGCCTCGCTTAACAGTTTGTCCAATCCTTTCAAAAGGGCGCCGCCGCCGGACAGCACTATGCCGCGGTCCAAAATATCAGCCACTAATTCGGGCGGAGTTTCTTCAATAGTAGCTTTCACTGCTTCGATAATATTGCGCAGTGATTTTGACAAGGCCTGACGGATTTGTTCATCATTAACTTTGATTTCTTTCGGCAGCCCAGTCACTAAATCGCGTCCGCGCATCGGTGTTTCTTTTCTTTCAGCGAAGGGAATGGCCGAACCAATGGTAATTTTAATTTCTTCGGCAGTGCGCTGGCCTAAAAGCAGATTAAAATTGTCACGAGCGTAATTAATAATATCCTGATCCATCTCAGCGCCAGCAATTCGGTTGGAACGGGAAGTAACCACGCCGCCCAGCGAAATGACAGCTACTTCAGTCGTGCCGCCTCCGATGTCAACAATCATACTGCCGGTCGCTTCTTGAATGGGCAACCGCGCGCCGATGGCCGATGCCAGCGGCTCCTCTATCAAAAATACTTCCCGCGCGCCCGCGTTGGTGGCGGCCTCCTCCACCGCGCGGCGTTCAACTTCAGTCACACCATATGGTATGCCGATGACCACTCGCGGCCGGGGAATTAATGAAAAACGCTCTTTATGGACTTTGCTGATAAAATATTTCAGCATTTGTTCGGTTACTTCAAAATCGGAAACCACGCCATCCACTAAAGGACGCACGGCAACAATATGAGAGGGCGTGCGGCCGACCATCTTTCTGGCTTCTTCCCCTATCGCCAATATTTGTTTATTTTTCTGATTTATAGCAACAACAGACGGCTCATTAATAACAATACCCTTGCCTTTGACATACACAAGGCTATTAGCCGTGCCTAAATCAATACCGATATCATGAGACAGTAATCCAAAAATCCGGTCAAACATTTTTACTCACATATCCTACCATTTGAAAGATAGCGCAGCAATTGATTTTAGTCAATACAAAAAGAGATTGAATGTCCGATGTTTTGAAAATTAATTATTGATATCGTCCTGGTGCTCTTTAAGGCGTAAATTGTGTTCTTCCTTAGTTTGCGAATAAATTGCTGAACCGTCTTTAAGATTGAAAAAATATAAATAGGGCACGTTGGCGGGATTTAAAGCGGCCTGGATGCTTTTTAAACCCGGATTGCAAATGGGCGTCGGCGGCAAACCCGGATTTTCGTAGGTATTGTATGGAGAATTGATTTTCAAGTCAGCAGCTGTAATTTTATCCCAACTGCCTTTGGCATATTGAACGGTTGGATCAGCTTCCAGCTTCATATTTTTGGCCAGACGATTTTGAAAAACAGCGGCGATTTTGGGCCGGTCTTCATCATGTTTAGCTTCCCGCTCAATAATGGAGGCTAAAATTAAACTATCTTTAGTCAAATACAGCCCTTTTGTCTTGTTCTCAAAATTTTCTTTCATTTTGATAATTATTTCCGATGAGGTTGAATCCGGTTTAAGTTTGTAGGTGTCAGGAAAAAGATAACCCTCCAAATCTTTGGCCTGCGCCATAAAATCTGCCGCTTTAACAATTTTCTGCTTGGCCAGAAGTTCAGCAATCTGGTTGTTGCTCCATCCTTCGGGAATGGTAATTTGATATTCGGAAACTTTGCCCGAGACCAAAATATTTAAAATTTCCTTCATATTCTGCGATGGCGAAAATTGATATTCGCCGGCTTTCATTTTGGCATTGTTGCCCTTGACTGCCGCATAGACCGCAAAAACCCACCAAGAAGAAATAAGGCCGTTTTTCTCCAAATTTTTAGCAATGACTGTTGCGTGCTCTCCGCTTTTTGCTTCAAAATTAACAGCCGTATAGTTAGCGCTTGAAGGAGCTTTAACTTCCTGTAAAATAAAAAAAGAGAGCCCTACCGCCGCAGAAAAAAATATAATTAAAATTAATATTAATATTTTTTTAAACATTAATCGTTTAGATTTTTTCCTCTAAATCCCGATTTTTTTGCTCCTGCTGTGATTCTAAAAACTGCTGTAAAATCAGCTTGGCCGACAGTTGGTCAACTCTTTCTTTGGCTTGCGCGACTGTCAGTCCTTCATCGCATAATATTTGTTCGGCCTCCATAGTAGTTAAAGTTTCATTTTCCAAAATCACCGGCAGGTCAATCTTGCCTTGCAAATTTTTAGCAAACTGGCGGGTTTTTTTTGCTTGTGCAGAATCCTCACCGGAAGCAGAAATTGGCAGGCCGACAACAATTTTTTCCATGTTTTCACTCTGACAAATCTTGGAAATTTGCTCAAAAATCTCCGGATTATTTTCCAATGTGGCATATTCATTGGCTAAAACTTCCGAATGAGAAATAGCAACACCAATTTTTTTATCGCCAACATCTAAGCCTAAAAAACTCATTAGTCATACTCCAATTTCACCTTGATATTATATTTTAGCAAAGGCGTTCTTTTTAGCCAATTTTCGGGCATAGTTTGTATTTTAACATCTTCAACTCCGGCGACCGATTTGATTTGCGGCGCAAGGTTGGAAAATGTTTTATTGACCGCTTGCGCTCTTATTTTTTCTGTGTCAATTTTGGGTCCAATTTTGCTCAAAAGCTTTCCAGCTACTGTCATCTGACCTGCTTCTATATCTTTGCTTTTTAAAGTTGTAGTAATTTCATCTTGAGCAGAAACAACCATCATTGAATCAGCTGGAATATCAACTTTGGCTTTTTCCATCACCACTTGGCGGAAATCTTTTTCCTCAAAAGCTAGCGCTTTGGCCTTGGACTTCATCGTTGCTTTAAAATTATCTGTTTGGGTGCCGCTGGGAACGCTTGACTGAAAACTCTCCACATCTTGAGAAAAAACATCCTCTAAAATCTGCAAATTAGGATTCTCATTTTTAATCGCATCCTTGAGCGCATTAAAAATATCATTTTGCAAACTCTTTTTAGCATTTTCAATGTCGTCAGAGCTGACAATGGTTATTTGCTCTGTGGTGCCGCCGGCCAAAGACGCTGATGACTGACCAAAAACATTGGCTTGTTTGGCAGCGGAAATATCTAAAATTGTGAAAGAAGTTGGTCCTAAATTGTACTTGGTGCCCGGTTCAGAGGCCTCAACGACAACATCTGCTTTGCCGGCGGTGACACTGACGTTGCCGGAACTGTCAATTTTTGCCGTGGCGGCGGGCACATTAACTGCTGAAGAAGTTACAAAAATCAAACCGCTGGCCGCCTTGACTTTTGAAGACGAACCCAGTGAAACGGGCTCGCCGGTTTTATTGCTAATGGTAATTGTGCCTTTGGCTTTCTGCCCCACTTCTTTTTTGCCGGTGGCTTGAAAATCTTTTGATTGCTCAAGTTCTTTGGCAATTAAGCTGGCAGGCGCTGTGGCACTATCAATGGAGACGCCGGCCGCGTTTTTGTCCAAAGTCACTGCCACTTCTTTCTCAAATGGCTTGACTGAAACTTTTATATTCAAGACAGTGTATGGCAGAAAAGCAAAGAGACCCAAAGCAATTAAAATTAGGATAACGCCGGTGGCCACTATCTCTATAATTAATTTTGACTTGTTTTTAGAAAGAGGTTTTTCACCCGCTTTAGCCGCTGGCATCACTTCGACTACAGGCTTGGGCTCCGGCATTTGTCTTTCCTGGAAATGATGAATTTTCACATCTTTGGGCAAAGCTTCCGGCTTGGAATTGTCAATTACAATTTCTTCCTGGGCTGCCGGCTGGGGCCGCTGGGGCAAAATAACCGGCTCGGCGCTTTTAATATTGTCAAAAACCGGAATATCAATTTGCGTCAGTAGATTGCGGCCGACTTTATCAGAGGTGACAATAGCAATTTCTTTGCTTAATTTTTTGGCCTCCATTTTCAAAAGTTTCAGATTGACTAAACCCTGTAAAATAGTGGCTTCTTTCGGCACCACCAATATTACTTGCGCGCTGGCGGCGCTCGTTAGTTTATCAATGACCGATGTGATTTCTTCGTCTGGTTCAATATAAATGGTATTGGGCATATTATTCTTTAAGTTTTGACCGAATTAATTAATTTTGATAAAATGCTGTCAAAAATTGTTTCCTGTCCGACCAAGGAAATGGCTAAGTTAGCCAGGGCCATGGGCGTGACATCTTGCAATTGTTTAAGTTTTCCCGTTGTGTCCACAACGCTGGTTACATCTGTCGGCTTGATAAATAATATCTGCGGCTTTTTGGGAAAAGGCAAATTAGCGTACCAGGAGGAATTTTCCAAAACTTGTGCAATATCGGGCAGGGAGCTTCCGCCGCCGCACAGCAGTATTTTAGTCGGCAAAAGTTCTTCCCCAAATTCTTCCAAAGTTAATTCTACGGCAGAAAGCCAAACTTGGCAATCTGAAAAAAGTGCTTGCTTGACTTTGGCAATTTTTGCCTGCTCTTGCATTTTGCCAGTTGAATAATCAAGTTTGACTTCTTCAGCTTCTCCAAAAGACAAATAGAAAACCTCGGCCAGCCGTTTGGTAAAAGCCCGACCGCCGAGGGCAAACATTTTTGTTCCTTCCAGACCGCCTTGGCGCACTAAAGCAATATCAGATGTGCCGCCCCCCATATCAATAAAAATAGCGGAGAAATCTGAAGTGGTGGCGTTGGCTAAACATCTGGCCACTGCGTATGGTTCGGCAACGACTGAAAGCAAATCCAAATCCAGCGCTTCCGCAATAGTTTGCAAAGCGCCCAAATGCACAATCGGCGCAAAAGCGCTGTAAACTCCCACCTCAATTTCTTTGCCTTGAAAACCCAAGGGATTAGTTACTTTATAGCCGTCAATTTTAACATCCACCACAGCCGCGTTAACCAATTTTACATCAATTTCCGACCGGCCTGTCTCCCAAGCTAGCACCGAGCGCGCCTTGTCAAAGGCGACTTTTTGCACCTTGGAAATTACTTCTTTCAACTCTGGCATAGAAATATTGATTTTGGAATTTTCACGAATATATTTTATACGCGTCGTCATACCTTTAACTAGTTCACCCGCGATGCCGACAATCACCTGTCGGGGAATAATTTTTGCCTGTTTGCCGGCAATTTCAATCGCGGCCTGACAGTTTTGAATTACTCCTGAAATATCTGTTACCATCCCGCCTTGCATATCCGAAAGCTTTTGGCGGTATCTGCCCACGCCTAAAACTTTGGCTTTATCTTTTTCTACTTCAAAAATTAATGCTTTAACAAATTCAGTGCCAATATCCAAAGAAATGGCAAAACGGTCCTCTATTTTTTTACTTTTAAGAAAATCAAAAAAACCCATAAATGCCTTTGCTTTATTATAACACAGATGAAATCCGATAAAATTAATAATTTTGTCTATTGTAGGCAAATTTCCCACAGGACTTTTTACCTAAAATTCTGCGCCGGCTAAGATACATTGGTGACGGATAGGATAAATTGACCTCATTTTTAAAATTACAAATTACAAATCACAAACAAATTTTCAATCTCAAATTCCAAATTCCAAACTTGTTTCGGTCATTAGAATTTTGGTCATTAGATATTGTTTGTAATTTGGTGCTTGGTGCTTGGGATTTTCAGCATGAGGCTGATCCGCCTTTAGCGAATTTTCGGGGCTTGACATTTTATTTGGTTTGTGCTATGATATTATGTTTTGAGGATAGGCCGACAAGCTGATTCCTCAGATAGCACCGCCAAATATAAGGAGATGAAAAAATGGCGGCATTAACAACAGAAACAGAAGTAGTAAGGATTGCCGGGACGGTGCTCTGGTGGGGGGAACACGGCTTTGGCTACGTTAAGGCCTCACCGGAAGCCCGCGAGTACTTCGACAAACATGGCCACCCCCTTCCTGAAGACAAGGGTGTCTTCATCCACTGGAAAATGGCCTGCCGGCCCAAAGGGTTTGTATGTCTTGCGCCCGGACAGTCGGTGGAGTACACTCCCCAACACGTCGATGGCGAAGGTAAGGGTTGGCAAGCCACAGATTTCGTAGTTTTGCCAAACACTGAAGGCGTCGTCGTCCCAAATAACCAGGTCAGCGAGGAACGGATGGAGGGCGAAAATATCCTCTTCAACCCTGCAAAGTCCGCACGGCCACGTCGCGGAAACGGCAAAAAGTTGCCAGGCTTCAAACGGCTTCCAGGCACTTTCTTCGGAACTATCATGCCGTTGTTCAGCAAGTGGGGAGACGCCTATCTCCGGCTTGACGAGCCGGACAAGATCAAGATCATGGAAGCCATGCAGGTCGTCGGGATTGATTGGATTCTTCCTGACGACCCAGAAGAGAGGCTGGCGGCCGTCCATGAGGCTTTCCTCTTCCGTAACAGAGTAAAGGAAGGCTGGGAGGGCGGAACGAGGCTGCAGGTTAGTCTCGTCTGGGAATCCAAAGGTCTGGAGGTGGATAAGGCCCAATACATCGGCCAGACGGCCACGTCTGTCGCCTTCAAAGAGGCAGAAAACGGCAAACCCAAAGCAACATTCGTCGCCTAGCCCAACTCCTTCAACATCTCCTTCTACCCCAAAGGCCCCCCAATGCATTCGCTGCGGGGGGCCATTTTTTATCTAAAATTTAGTCCACTTTGGCTTACCCGCCGTAACTTTAGTGAAGGCGGGCTTTAATTCTTCTTACTCCGGAGGCGGCGGATTTTTCAGATAGAATTTTAAAATGACCGAGTTCTCCAGTATTTTTGACATGAGGGCCAGCGCAGAGTTCTTTGGAATAGCCGCCGATATCGTATAAAGTCACTTTATCAGCATATTTTTGCTCAAACAGCGCTATAGCGCCTTCTTTTTTTGCTTGGCTGACGGTCGTCAATTTGCTTGTGACCGTCAACTTATCCTTAATTTTTTGATTAACTATTTGTTCTATTTTGCGTAGTTGTTCATCAGTTAGTTCTTGCGGGTGAGTAAAATCAAAACGCAAAACCTCACCAGTAACATCTTGTCCCGCTTGTTTTGCATGCGGCCCTAAAACTTCGCGTAAAGCTTGATGGAGCAGATGGCAGGCAGTGTGCAGTTTTGGGTTGGCCGAGCCGCTGGAAACTTTTTGGGACTTTCTGGCAACTTCTCGTTGCATCTCCATTGCTTTTGCAAAATCTTCTCTGGCAACTTTGAAATTATCTTTTTGCGCCAGCTCTTCAGTAAGTTCTATCGGAAAACCAAAAGTATCCGCAAGTTTGAAAGCAGCGGCGCCAGAAATAATTTTATCTTTTTGCGATTTGTTTTTGATTTTTTCAAATTCTGCCAATCCTCTCTGCAATGTTTTCAAAAATCTGTCCTCCTCGCCCGCCAGCACTGATATAATTTGCTCTTTATTTTTAACCAAATTAGGATAAAATTCACCTAATTGCGCAATAACTACTTGCGCTAATTCTTTTAAAAAATCTTTCTTAAGTTTCAGTAAGAAACCGTGCAAAATAGCGCGGCGGATGAGGCGACGCAGGACATAACCTTGCTGTTTGTTGGCTGGTAAAATTCCCTCGGCCGACAAAAAAGTGATACCACGAATGTGGTCAGCTAAAATCAAGGCGCTGCGCGGCAAATCAACATTCTTACTCTCTATTAATAAATTGTCAATTTTTGCCAAAATCGGCGAGTAAATATCAGTTTGAAAAACGCTTTTTTCCCCCTGCATCACCGCCGCTAATCTTTCCAAACCCATTCCCGTATCAACGCCTTTTAAAGCCAGCGGTTTTAATCGGCGATTTTTATCGCAATAGTACTGGTTAAAAACTAAATTCCAAACTTCAATCCCATCAACAAAAATTTCCAAAGTCGGACCGCATGGGCCTTCATCGCCGGTTGGACCCCAGAAATTATCCTCCGAAGAGCCCATTAAAATTTGCTTATCGTCAAAAATTTGCCTGGCTGACGTAAACGATTCGCTGTCTAAAGGCAAATTTTTATTCTTGTCGCCCGGGAAAATGGTCACGGTGATTCTTTGTGCATTAATTTTTAAATCTTTGGTCAGAAATTCGTAAGTTAAATCAATGGCTTCTTTTTTAAAGTAACTGCCGAAGGATTTATCCTGCCTCGCACCGAGGCTCGGCACAAGGTGAGCATAGCCGAAGGAAAAATTGCCCATCATTTCAAAAAAAGTCAGATGGCTGTTGTCGCCGACTTCTTCAATATCGCTGGTACGAAAACAGGGTTGAACCGTAACAACTTTACCATATTTCGGTTTGACCTCACCGGAAAACCAATCTTTAAACTGCTGCATTCCCGCCGTAGTTAACAAAACTGAAGGGTCTGTAGGAATTAAAGAAGAAGCGGGCAAAAGTTTATGTCCTTTGCTTTGAAAAAACTTAATAAATTTTTCTCTTAAAATTTTACTTTGCATAATTGACAATTTTTGGACAATGTGGGCTATAGCCAAGAAGCGAGCCTGTAGCCCCGAAGGGGCACAGCTGATTCCGTACCAAAGCAAATCTTGTCGCAGATAAAACTCGAAGGAGCGAGCCGCTAGCCCATAAAGTTGGCTAGCAACCGCACAGGAAGACCGAGCAGCAGCGAGGGCGCTCCTGTAAAGGGGACAACTTTTGGGCGCGGCGAGCGATATCTTATTTATAAAACAACAACCCTTTTTTAACTTTTTCCCAAAGCGTCGGCTGGGGAGGCACTACCACCCTTAAGTTAACATCCTGTCCTTCTTGAAGTACCGGATAAAGTGTAACATACATGCTTTCTGCTTTTTTAACAGAAGCCACAAAACCTTTTGTTTCTCCAGCCGGCGCGCCTCTGGCCGCAAGCCACCTATCCGCCACCGCCGGCCCGCCGTTGTAGGCGGCTAAAAGATAGTCAGTATTGCCGCCATATTTGTCAGACAAATTTTTCAAATACCAACTGCCATAGCGAATGTTTGTCTCGGGGTCATAAAGCATATTGATTTGAAAATGCTCGCCCAATTTTCCAGCTATGGAACGGCCGGTGCCAGGCATAATCTGCATCAAGCCGATGGCACCCGCGCGCGAAACCGAATCGGAATTGTAGCGCGATTCCTGAAAAATAACTGCTGCAATCAAAGTTGCGCGAATATTAAAACGCTTGGAATATTTTAAAATGTATTCGTCGTATTTCAGTGGATAAACCGCCTCTCCCCAAATTTGCGGAAAATAAAAATAAAAAATTAAACCCGTCACCAGCAGAAAACTAAAAATTATGCTAATTTTAACTATTGTTTTTTTCATAAATTTACTTTAAAATCTACCCTGCTAACCAGCCACCGTCAATAACCACCGTTGAACCAGTCATATAAGAAGAGGAATCCGAAGCCAAAAACAAGACTAATTCTGATACTTCTTCAGGTTTACCTATTCGATGAAGGGGTACTCTAGCCAATAGCCCCTCCAACGTTTTAGGGTCTTTTTTGACTGGTTCAATCATTGGTGTCTCAATCATGCCTGGGGCAATGGCATTAACTCGAATTTTAAAAGGGGCAAGTTCAACCGCCAGCGCTTCAGTTAAAGCGACTATTCCACCTTTGGAGGCGCAATAATGGGCAATATTTGGAAAACCAATCCCCTGCTGCCCCATGGCCACTGAAGAAATATTGACAATTACTCCTCCACCTTTTTCCTTCATTACTAAAGCCGCTGCCTGGGAACAGAAAAATTGACCTTTAAGATTGATATCTAATGTTCTATCCCATTCTTCCTCTGTTAATTGTAAAAATGGCTTAAACTGCGCTATCCCAGCGTTGTTGATTAAAATATCCAAACGACCAAATTGTTCAACAATTTTTTTAACGACTTGTTCGACGTCCGTTTTTTTAGAAACATCTAATTTTAGAGCAAGTGCTTGGCCACCTTGTGATTTAATTTCGTCAGCCACTTTTTGGCAATCAGCCAAATCAATATCAGTGACAATTACCTTAACTCCTTTTTTGGCTAAAGCTAAAACATGGGTTCTACCCATACCTCTTCTTGCCCCAGTAATTAGAGCCACTTTACCTTTTAAATCTTCCATTTTTACCTCCATAGTTTTTAACTTTTACTTTTTAATTTTGACCCATTCGACTTCATCCAGGGTCAATCCTGAGTTTATCGAAGGATTGAGTTTAGCGAAGCGCTTGGTGCCGGGGGCGGGAGTCGAACCCACACGAGGTTTTACCCTCATTTGGTAGCTGTTTCTGATTAAATTTTATCAGATTTTTCTTAAGAGAGCAAATATTTTTGGATAAAAAAAGGGCCCCGGCGCGCAAGCGCTCGGGGCCTGTACCAGAGGGGGATTTCCGTTTGGAAGTCCCTTTGGGTTTGGAGGGTAAGAGGGTTAGTCGCAGATGGCCTCAATTTCGGCCTTTTCTAGACGGCAGGTAGAGACCCAACGATCGTTCTCCCACTTTTTCTGGTAGTAGAGCTCATGGGTCACTTCACCGATCTTAATCTTAGCCATCTCCGGCTCCCACATACATTGGTTGTTATAGAGCCAACATTGACTTTCGATCTTGATGTACTTCCCATCGACTTGACCAACCCATGTCTTGATGTGGACGATACGGGCGACCTCGTCGTGGAGAACACACCTATATTCTTCCTCCAACATTTCTTCGTACATCTCGAACATCGAGCGAGCTTGAAAAACAGGCTCAGCAACAATGTCGGTCTGTGCCCATTGAAGGTCACAACCGAAGATTTGTCGAAGAGCTTCCCGAGTCATCTCCATCGGAAACATGACCGAGTAGCCGAGCGAGAACTTCTGCTTGGAATCCCTTTCCTGTTTTGCCTCTAACATAGTTTTCATCTCCTGTTTCAGGGTTCGCCCAAGGTTATCCTCGAGCGGCTACCGTCTCGGTAGCGATTTAGCAAAGAAAATAGATTTCTCAACCAAGTCGCTACCGAGAAAAACATAAAAACGCTACCCACGAAGAGATTAGGAGGATATTTTAAGGTTCAAACCTGTTTCAAGCGAAAACTATCTTTACTGAAAACTAATTAATTATAGCACAGAAAAGAGGGTTTGTCAATAGTTCGACATCGCTCACTATTGACACTGACCAAAGTCGAAGTGTCAAGTATAAATTGGGTAAATTCAAGAAAAAAAACAGAAATTCCCAAAAATTTCTGCAACAAATGATATGAAAAAATTTTCTTTTACTAATTCAAACCGCCAATTGATGCTTCGACTCAACTCAGCATCAATCCTGAGCTTGCCGAATGGATTGATTTTTTGTAGTTTTTACTTTTTAACTTTTACTTTTTACTTTAGCGAAGCGCTTGGTGCCGGGGGTGGGATTCGAACCCACACGGAGTTTTACCTCCAACGGGTTTTAAGCCCGTATCGTCTACCAATTCCGACACCCCGGCTCAAATTACCTGCCATTTACCTTCTTTATAATTTAACCTTCCCTCAACTGTAAATCCAGCTGCCTTTTTATGCCCGCCGCCGCCGAAAATCTTGGCAATTTGCGAAATATCAATATTATCATCCTCAGTCCGCAACGAGGCGCGCACTTTGCCATCGGCAGTTTCTGAAAAAAATATGGCTATTTTAGTATCGGCAATACTGCCGATTAAATTGACAATACCGGCCATATCAATTTCGCAAGCACGGCAATCTTGCAAATCTTTCCGCGTTATAACTGAAGTGCACAAACCGTATTGTTGATTTTGCCATATTCGAGATAAAGCGATTCCCCACAATTTCAAGGCAGTAACTGATTTATTCACAGATATGTTTTTAGCAATCTGCTTTAAATTGGCGCCATACGACAAAAGTTTACCCGCAATATCTAAAACTTTTTCACTCGTATTGGAATGTTTAAATCCGCCAGTATCTGTGTATAATCCGGTTAAAAGGCACGTGGCCAAATTTTTATCAAAGTCAATATTTATTTCTTGAAAAAAATCAAACAGTATTTCTGCCGTTGAAGATGCTTCCTGACAAACAATATTCAAATTGGCAATTTTGTGAAGGTCATTTTTAGGATGATGGTCAATGTTTAAAAGATGTCTTTTATGTTTGGCGTACTGCAAAAATCTTTGAGGAAAGCCTGTTCTTTTCAAATCGCCGCAGTCTAAAACAATAACCAAATCATAGTCGCCCTGCAAAAAGTCATTTTGAATTTTGCAAGCGTTGGGTAGGAAAGAAAAAAGTGCGGGAATCTCGTCTTTGCCAACAATATCAGCGTCTTTGCCCATTTTTTTCAAAACAGCATATAAAGCAAGAGATGAAGCAATAGTGTCACCATCGGGGCTTTTATGGATGACAAGAAGAATTTTTTCGCCAGAGGTAAGATATTTTAGGATTTTGTCTGCGGGCATAAAGCAATAACCTTTCTCTCCTCCTCTTGCGGCAAATCGTTTTTGGCAATTTTAAAAACAGCTTCTTTGGGCAAACTAACACCTTCCATCTTACAAAATTCGTCAAGGGCGCCCAAATCCATTGGAATAACAATTTTGGGGTCAATTTGGTTAATCACCTCAATCGCCAACTTAGGAGATAAAGCTTTGTCTTTGCCAACTGGCACCATTAAAATATCCACACCGTTAATCTTGTCAACTTCAGAATCTGTTAAGGTGCGCGAGAGTTGCCCCAAATGTGCCACGGTCACTTCTTCTAAATTAAAAATGTAAATACCGTCGTTTAAACCATCAATGAAAATGCCGGCAATCTCATATTCGCCCGGGCCAGCAAGCTCAACATCATTGACACGGGTTGGCTCACCCGTGTAAACTGTGGCTTTTTTGTCTTTAATTTCGAAATTATCTTTACCTAAGTATTTAATCTGCATAACTTTAAGCTTATTTTAGCAAAAAAAGAAGGCCGGCGCAAGTGCGCCGGCCGGAAAAATGAGAATAAACTACTCCGCAGCAAGCTGCGGAGTATCCCCAAAGGGGCGAGTTTGTTTTTAAATAGGCTTCATCCTCGCAGCAAGCTACAAGGTATTCAGCCTCTTAAAAATAACTCATTTGAAGCCATCGCCGATGTTTTCATAGGTGACTGTTTGAACCAACTCGCCATCAAGCCAAAATTTAATTCGCCAAGTGCCCGATACCCAGTCAAAATCAAAACCAGATGGTTTGAAGTATATCACTTCCGAAAATTGTTCGTCGTAGGAGTTAATATATTTTGAATCATCCGTTGAACAACTCACACTACCGTCAGGACGAATAAAGACGGTTTTCCAAGTGTGAAGCCCGGGAGACAAATTGGCAAAATATAAATAAGCATAAACGCAACTTTGCCAATAAAAACGATTAGTGTAATATTTCGGTCTGTCTTTTGGATAACTTTCATCCAGCCATTGATAAGGATCATTTTGCCCAAGAACAATATTCACTGATGGTTCATTTGGCGCCCCCTCATTCTCATTCAAGCTTTCCTCCAGCGCTTTCCTCTCTTCCTCTGACATTTCATCAACGTAAATTTGGATTGGTGAGGTAATCAGCTGGCCTGGGCTGTAGATGACATAGTTGTAAGCGCCGGGCTTTACTTGATCGGTGAAGGAGTATTCGACCTCACGAGTAACCAAGGGTATGACTGGAATGGTTCTGCGCGAATCAGGCACTTCAACGCCATCGCGGTACAAAACAATGGTCTTGGAATCATTAATTGGTCGCGGATAGACCAGACGGAAATTAAAATCTACCTTTTGGTAGACGGTATTGATGCTTGCCTCATCGGTGCCAATTTGATAGGATAGTCCTTCCAATTGTCCTTCCCAAATTGAGGCGTAAGTATTTCCGCGAGAAATTGCCCAAGTCAAAAAGCCAGTAGCCAATTTATCTGCGTTAATGAAAGTAAAATAACCATCAGTGTCTACCCCATGACTGTCGTTGCCGCAGGTTACCCCGACAAGAAGGTTATTTTGGAGAAATTTCATATACAAATCGAGGTCTTTTTGTTCGTCAGAGCTGCCATTGAATGTTTCAATAGTAGCGACGGGTGCAAACTCAGGGTAACTCTCGACCAACTCTTCCGGATTAGTCAATATTTTTTCTTTATACTTATCAAAATCAAAAGGCGGATTCCACAAGGAAGGATGGGCTAAAACAATCACCGGGATATAATCTTTGGAAAAATCAAAATCCACAGAGGACTCTAAAGCTTTCGCCCGTTTAGCAACTTGATATGAAAACATAATCTCATCGTAGCCGGCTTCCGGCAAGTACCAGTATTTACTATTTTCCCCTTGCTCCTTATCCGCAGCCAATACTAAAGCATGACACTTTAACGAAGTATCTTTAAGGGGAAATTCGAAACCACCAATCATTAGCGGTGAACCCTTGCCAGAAAGCCAGTAGCAGCGTGAGATATAATCGTCGTAAGGATTATTATTGTCATGAAGATGACCTTTGGCCACGCCATGCCAGCCAACCCCTTGCCCAAAACAATCAGCGTGTTCGGTCATAAAAATAAACTTCACATTATGCTTTTGAGCACCTTGCCAAATCGAATCAAGGTTATAAGTTCCGTCAGAATATTTGGAGTGAAAATGGACGATGCCTTTGAACCACTCCGCCGATGCCGCCTTTGACAGCACACCCACTAGTACCAATACGCCAAATACAACCAAAACTACTCTTTTCTTCAATGCTCCCTGCCTCCTTTTTTGATTGGAAAGATTGTTAATGAACTACTTTGTTTTCTTCACCTTCTTTTTTATTTTAGTTTTAACCTTCGCCTGGGACAGCGTTATTTTATGACTACTTAAGTCAACTGATTCAATTTGGAAATCATATTGTTCGTCAAGCTGAAAAATTTCGCTTGGTTCTTTAATGCCATTGCCCATTTTTTCCAAAGGACAAAGAGCGTCTAAGCTTTCATCAATTTTCACAAACACGCCAAAAGATGTTAATTTGGTTACTTCTCCAGAAACCTTATCGCCAATTTTATATTTGGCCATTTTTTTCGCCCAAGGATCGGGCAAAAGACGTTTGATTGACAGAAAAACCCTGCCTTTTTCAACTCCGATAATCATCACTTCAATTTCTTGCCCCACTTTGAACATATTTCTCAAATTAGATACTTTTTCCCAGGCAATTTCCGAAATATGCACTAAACCTTCAAATTCGCCTAAATTGATAAAAAGGCCAAAATCGGCGATGCCAGAAATAATCCCCTTTATGACAGTGTTAATTTTTAGTTGTTGGACTTTCTCGCTCTGCGTTTGCAAGGTTGCTTCTTTTTCAGAAAAAATCAATTTATTGGAACGTTTGTTATATGACAAAATTTTTACTTGCAAGGTTTGGTTAAGCAATCCAGACAGCCGGCTGATAATTTCACCCTCTGAATGGGCGCCGCGCGGAAAGTGGCTGTAGGCAAGTTGGGAAACTGGAGTGAATCCTTCCAATCCGCCGTAATCTACCACTAAGCCCCCGCGGGTAATTTTGGTCACATAAACACTAACCGGCTGACCTTCCTTGAATTTTTCTTCCAAAGTTCTAAAAACTCGTTCTCTATCTGCCCGGCGCAAAGAAAGCACCACATTGCCCTCATTATTTTCCATTGATAAAACGTAAGCCAAAACTTTATCACCCTCTTTCATCTCTGGCACTAAAGTTGAAAATTCTCTCTGCGGAATAACCCCCATGGTCAAACCCGCCACATCCACTAAAATTTTGTTTCTGGAAATATCCAAAATTTTTACTTCAATAACATCGCCTCCGCGAAAAGGGATTAAAGAAGGACCCATCTCTTCTACCAGTTGGGCCATGGATGTGTTATCTACTTGTTTGGTTGTTTTTTTCATTTTTTTTCTTAATTTTTACTTTTTAGGTAAACTCCTCGACTGCGCTCGGGGCAGGTATTTTTCAAAACGTTGTCTTTGATTGAAATCTTGTTTTTCTTTTTTAAAGTTAAAAATCAGATATTTCAAAATGAAAATCAGCCAAACGATAAAAACTAAAAACAAAATCTCAAAAAGGAAACGCATGGACAAATAGGGAATTGCCTGCCAGTGAAAAAAGGTCAGCGCCAGACCAAATCCGCCTGTCCATAAAAGCAAGCTAAAAATTGAAGATTTTAATTTTTCAAGGTAAGGTTTTCCTTGGGTTTTTAAAAAAATTGCGACCGTTACGGCTGACAATACCATCGCAGAAAAAATTATAACTGAATACCAAAAAAAAGTAAATGTTTGCGGCTGATAATTGAAAATAAAACTGGGCTGAATAAGCTTTTTAAAATCTATCATTTTTATCTAATGACTAGTGACTGTTGACTAATTGACCCGGCGCGAAGCGCCGAAGGTGCCTAGGGTCAGAATCGAACTGACGACACCATGATTTTCCAATTAATCGTTTCTTCTCTCAATATAAACTTAGTTTACACCGAGTAAAACGAGGTGGACTATCTCATCTCCGACGTAACGTCGGAGTTGGGCGCTAATATAAGATTATTGTTGGGACTCACTTATTAGTCTCTACACCTTCTCTGATACCACAGCCCATCAGAGCTTGGCTCGGGATTGTTCGACATTTTGTCGAAGTTTCCCCGAATTCACCCAATTTTCATCCCCGCCTTGCGACGGGACGGACCGAAAACCAGTCATGTGCTCTACCACTGAGCTACCTAGGCATATTATATTTTTAAAGATAAACCCTTAATCCAACCTTTTAATTTTCTCATCGATTCTACTTTTTTTATATATATATGTAATGTTCCATATAGTAAAGTGTTATGTTTTCTTTTTTTCTTACTTGATTTACTTATAACAATCTGTGGTCTATAAAATTGTTGTTTTTTAGCTTTAAGAATTTTTGCCCAAAATTTTTGCGTTTTTTCTTTTTCAATATTTGGATGTAAATGAATTCGGAATTTGAAAACAGAATTATCTATTTTACAAATTTCTATGAAGAACCTCATAATTAACTGAATTATTTTAGGATCTGAATTGCTAAATCTTACAGCACTTTTTTCTTTTTTACCACCTTCTGCCCAAAATAATCCTAAACCTATCCAAAATAATCTCTCCTTATTTAATTTCGGAATTTCTTTCGCATAACTATTAATTAATTTATTATGTTCAACTTTTAAAATTTGCGATCTTTTTTTGTTAAAATTCGTAATATTTCTTGCCCAAATAATTTTGGTTTTTAAAATGTTCCGTTTTTTAATAACTCTTGATAAAGGATAATTTTTGAACCAAGTTGACAATGTACTCTTCGGAATATTTAAAAGTGTATTTATTTGATTATAACTTTTTCCTTCTTTCCTTAAAAACCAAGCTTGTTTTCTTTTATTCGAACTGACAATACTCATCTTGTTTTAATTATCTCATTGGTTCATATTATTGTCAAAGTTCAGTATGGTGGGCGACGTAGGAGTCGAACCTACAACCTACTGGATGTAAACCAGTCGCTCTGCCATTGAGCCAGTCGCCCTTAACGCCGCTTTATCAATACTTTAACACCTTCAGCTAAATTTTTCAATCCAAAAGTTTAAAGATAACCCACGATCGTAGCGAAAATTGAATCTAAACTAAAAAAATATCAAATTCCCAGGTTTAAATTTTCACATAAATCGGACGATCGTCTAAATTATAGGAAAATCTTAGTAAAAGTAAAGTTTAGCGATTTCTAAGAAACTACCACTGGCTTAGTACTGGTGATAGTTTCTTTTAATAAAAAAGCCCCAAGTGGTGGAGGTGACTTATATGAAGTCTCACCACTTGGGGCGGCGCCAGAGAAGGTGCAAGGAAAAGTTTGGCCTGGGAAGGGAGAGAGTTTTTAGCAATTTTTCGAGAAAGGCGGCTCGGCGGAGGGGGTTCCCCTACTTAACCGGCTTGTCACTTGTGTTTCCACCAGCGTCGACAACCGGTGGCAAGATAGCCTTTCTGCCGGATTTATCTCCCATGCGTTTAGTGCATAGGCCGGTTCGCGCCATCTGCCCTACTTCCGACAAAAGAGACAGAACCTTCTTACCGACCCTTACCCAGGCCAAGAAACGCGGGATTGATGAAGTGCAAAAGAAAGGGGGCAGATCGTTTCCAGTCGCGACGTGCGTGATGGGTCTCATCTCCGCATAGAAACGACCTTGGTCGGCTTTCGCCACAAACAGAGCCGTTACTTGGGTTATCCCATTGTGGCTTCCCTCTGTCTGCAGCTCCAGCTATAGCCCGTCTTTCTCTACAAACGCAAATCACCAATCCCGAAAAATTTGAGAAAGGGGGGAGAAGCGGCTAATTCGGTCACGTGAGACAAACCGTCCCGCAGGGCAATTGCAGGTCAAATTGACCCGCGCCCTGGTGACTATAGCTTCTGTACCATCCCCCTTTCTCAAGTTACCATTAGATAAGTTAATGTTCATCAAACTTTTCAGTTTGACAAAATGATTATAGTATATACTTTAATTTTTGTCAAGGTTTTTAGACAAATTTAAAAGTTTCATGCTAAAATTAACCTATAATAATCAAATGCAAAATCTGCAGCAAACGAGATTCATTACCAAAAAAGCTATTTTATGAATAATCTTCAAATCCGCAATTTTGTCATTATTTCTCATATCGACCACGGCAAATCAACGCTGGCCGACCGGCTTTTGGAGTTGACCAACACTGTGCCTAAAGACAAAATGCGCGCCCAATATTTAGATATGATGGATTTGGAACGCGAAAGGGGAGTAACAATTAAAATGGCGCCAGTGAGAATGATTTGGAAAGATTCAATCCTTAACTTGATTGACACTCCGGGCCACGTTGATTTCGCCTACGAAGTTTCCAGAGCTTTAGCTGCTGTTGAAGGCGCTTTGCTTTTAGTTGACGCCACGGCCGGCATTCAAGCACAGACGCTTTTCAATTTGGAAAAAGCGCAAAAACAAAATTTAAAAATCATTCCCATAATCAATAAAATTGACTCGCCGGCCGCGCAAATCGAAAAAACACAAGAAGAACTGGTAAGTTTGGGCTTTCAAAAAGAGGAAATTTTGCAAATTTCCGCCAAAACAGGACAAAATGTCCAAAATGTTTTAAAAGCCATTATTGAAAGAATTCCTCCTCCAATTGAAAATTTACAAAATCCATTAAAGGCCTTAATTTTTGACTTGCTGTATGACCAATATAAGGGCGTTATTGCCTACGTGCGGGTATTTGACGGGACAATTGCCAAAAACGAAAAAATTAAATTTTTGATAGGGGAGACAGAAGGGGAGATTTTAGAACTTGGTTATTTTAAGCCGCAGTTTGCTACAGCTTCTAAAATATCCGCCGGCGAGATCGGCTACCTCAAAACCGGCATTAAAGAAATTTCAAAAATAATGGTAGGGGACACTATCACGCTCGCCTCTATCGCCCACCCTGAGCAAGATTTAAAAATTGCCGGCTATCAGCAGCCAAAACCAATGGTTTTTGCCAGCATTTACCCCATTGAGGGTGAAAACCATAAAAAATTAGCTGACGCGCTTGGGAAATTAAAATTAAATGATTACTCTCTCTCTTTTAATTTTGAACGGTCAAAAGCATTAGGGGCTGGCTTTCGCTGCGGTTTTTTGGGCTTGTTTCACTTAGAAATTACCAAAGAAAGATTAGAAAGAGAATCTGCCTTAGAGCTGATAGTTACTTCTCCGACGGTCGACATTCAAGTAACCGAGCACGGCTATCGCGAACCGTATGTTGATTTGGAAATTATCACCCCTCAACAATATTTAGGTCAAGCAATGGAGCTAGCGCAATCTCACCGCGGACAATATAAAGAGATAAAATATCTTGGAGACCGGGTAATTGTGCTATACGAGAACCCGCTGTCTGAAATTATTATTGGTTTTTACGACCAGCTAAAAAATTTATCCGAGGGCTATGCCTCAATGAATTATCAGTTTTCAGGTTATAGAGATGCCGATCTAGTTCAGTTGGATATTTTAATTGCCGGCGAAAAAGTTGAGCCGATGACCCAAATTGTTGCCCGCTCAAAATCAGAATCCACCAGCAGAAATATAGTGAAGAAATTAAAAGATTTAGTGCCAAGGCAGTTATACAAAGTTTCCCTGCAGGCGGCAATTGGTGCAAAAATCGTCGCCCGTGAAGATATTCCCGCCATGCGCAAAGATGTTACCGCGCCTTTGTATGGCGGTGATGTAACCAGGAAAAGAAAATTATTAGAAAAACAGAAAAAAGGCAAAAAACGTCTCAAGCACTTGGGCAAAGTGGACATCCCCAGCGATTTATTTTTAGAGCTTTTGAAAATTGATTAAAAAAGCTCTAATTTAATCATTTTTCTGCTATTTGCTTGACAAAAGTATGGAAATATGGTATCATAATCTAGTTCTTGTTCTTTGAGAACATATTCTTATCAAAGGGGGTACCAAAATTGGCAGTACCAGTATCTGTTGTGAAGCTCGTAACACACGAAAATCCACATCTGGATGAAATCGTGGCCTTCCTTCTCTTACGTCTGTTCGGGGAGAAAATGTTCCCGGGCGTCGCGCAGGCTCCAGTCGAGTTTTGTAGGACTGGAGGCGAATGCCCAAATGGCAAAACTGCGGATGAATACGAAAAAGAGGGAGTTCTGTTTATTGGCACAGGCCGCGGCCGATTCGACGAGCATGGCAAGAAGCGAGTAGGCGAAGCTCTGTGTGCTGCAACACTGGTTGCAGAGAAACTGGACATTAGAGAAAATCCTGCCTTACGCCTTTTGCTCAAAGAAACCCTCGACAACGACGCGTACGCCTCTGCCGGTCTTACCGATCTTGCATCGGTAATAAAAGCGATGTACCTCCAAGGGATAAATCCCTTAGAGGTTATAAACTGGGCGACAAGAGGTATTGAAGCTCTATATGCCCAGCAACTGCGCTACCAAGAGGCAGTTGCAGAACTTATTGAGGCAATCGTAGACGAAGTCGAGGCTGGTGGTAAGATCTACAAAGTTGTCAGTATTGTTTCTGACAACCCTGAGATCCAAAGGGCAGCCAGATCTAAGGATTTAAATTCTGCGGTTGTCATCCAACAAAAAAAGACTGGCCACATCCAAATTTTTACCAATCAAGGCCAGATCCCGAATATCAGAGACATTGTCAGAATAGTCCGGATTGCAGAGTCGCAAGCAAAAGGACGGATGACGCGCCTTCCTTGGAAAGAGCTAGAAGTTACGGAAAGAATTTCCGAGATTCCCGAATGGTACTACATGGTACCAGGGGAAAACCTACTCAATGGTAGCTTGACAGCGACGGACGTCCCACCCACGAACCTGAGCTTTAATCGGGTAAGAGAGTTGGTCAAATTGGCTCTTTCTCACCAATTCGACCCAGACCACGTTGAACAATGTTTATTGGGCAATTGCACACACAAAGACAAACCCTGTGTACTCTTTCTCTGGGGCTTCAGTTGGTGCAGAAAGATCCGCTACCAACAAGCACAACAACCTTCAGAGGAGACCTAACTTAACACTGAGTCATTCCGTCGCCTGACGGGGTGGCTCTTTTTTTATCTAGAAATCTAATTTTTTCCGGTTTAGCTCGCAAGTTCGTCGACTTCTTTTTTGCCGGCGGCCAGTTCCTTAATCTGCTCCATATCGCTCTTTAGAAGCATTGCTTCAAATTCACCCACATGAGTTTTTTCTTCTTTGGCAATATCTGAAAGCAATTTTTTGATATTGCCATTGTCTGTCATCGCCGCCATCTGTTCGTATTGGTTAACCGCGTCCAGCTCAGCAATCATCCCCGCCCGCAAAATCTCGTTATCAACGTCGTCTTTTTTCACTTTTGATAAATCAATGGGGGTTTGTGACGCCATATCGACCTCCTAAAATAATTATAAACTACTCTGCGGCTTGCCGCAGAGTATCCTACGAAAAGTTTTTTTCCAAATAGGCCTTCGTCCCTGTGGCAAGCCACAGGGTATTCGGCCTCTTGAAAATAAATGATAAATGATGAATTATAAATGTGAAATCTCAAAAAATCCTATTTCTGAATTTTTACTAATGACTGAAGATCAATGACTAATGACTATCCACCAGCTGGCGGATTGGTGCCGGGAAGAGGACTCGAACCTCCACGCCCTTTCGGGCACGTGCACCTCAAGCACGTCTGTATACCAATTCCAGCACCCCGGCGCGTATACTCCACCTTCATTAAAATTACGGCGGATTTTGTATTTACTTAAGGAATTTAATACTCAACAATTCCGCCACCTGCCCACAACACCTAAGCAAATTCCTCCTGCTTGCGATGGCAGGCGGGCCTGCCCGCTATCAAAATTATACCTTAAAATAGAACTTTTATCAACTTTAATTTCAGAGAAAGCGAGCCGCTAGACAATAAAATTTATTTGCAAACGCCACAGGAAGGCCTTGACCGCTCCTGTAGAGCGAGAAATTTTTTGGCGCGGCGAGCGAATATTTTAACTTTTGCGTTTTGCGTTTTTAGTTTTAACTTTTATTTCCCCCACTCCTTCACCGCCTCCGCATAAATTTCCGGCGTACCGACATCATACCAACGTCCTTCAAAAAGATAGCCGTAAAGTTGGCCGCTTTTGGCCAATTTTGGCAATAGATCATTTTCCAACATCGAAAAACCCTTTTTCGGCACCATCTCAATTACTTTAGGTGAGAGTATTTGAATGCCGGAAAAAACCACGTGAGAAAGAGTATGAGCTTTATGCGGTTTTTCGGTAAAATCAACCACTTTGTCGCCGTGCAGACACACCACGCCATACTCTGATGGTTTAGCCACTGAGGTCAAGGCGATTGAGGTTAAACCGCCGTGCGCGCTGTGAAAATCAATAAAATCTGTCAAGTTAATATCGGCCAAAACATCACCATAAAGCAGCAAAAATGGCTCGTTGCCCAATAAATTTTTAGCCAGTCGCAACGGCGCGGCCGTGCCTTCCTCTTTCAGCTCTTCAATATAAACAATGGAAATGCCAAATTTTGCCCCATCGCCAAAATGATTTTTTATTTTGTCGCCCAGCGCACCGACTAAAATGATTATCTCTCGGATATTGTGTTCGCGCAGTTTATCAATAATATGCTCTAAAATCGGTTTACCTTTGACCGGCAGCATTGTTTTGGGCATTTCATAGGTGAACGGACGCATTTTTACGCCGGCGCCGCCGGCTAAAATAAAGGCCTTTTTGATTTTCGGCGCTAAAGTTTTTGACAGTAAATATTCAATCGCGTGAGAACGGTTGCGAATTCTATCGCCGTCAATAGTTTGATCCAACGCACGGATTACATCTTTTTTTAACGTAATTGTTAGTCGTTGTCTGGTCATAATTACCTTTTAATCTGTCAAACAGAGTATAAGTCCAAATTAACAGGTTGTCAAGCTCAGCTTGACAATTATCCCGCTTAGCGTGATGTCAATATTTTTACAATTATCTTGACAGATTTATCTTTATATGTTATTATAAATTTCGTCAATAAAGAATTTCTTTATTGAAATTACCCGCTCATTCACAATTTAATAGGAGGATAAAAATGTTTACCGTACAACATCTTCGGCGAATAAGCGCCGCCGCCCAAAGATGTTCTGGTGGCGCCGCAAGAGTTGAAGTTTGTCGGCTACCGGTCAGAGATGACCAATGTGAGTTTTGCGAAGGACCATTGGCCAAAATTACACTTTTTTATCTTTCTTCAGACGAACATCAACATCATTATGATGATGTTGATGAAAGAATCACTTGCGCCGACACTAGCTGCCTCGCCTTTATGAATGACAATGTCTAACTCTCCCCCTCGCCGCCCAAATAACTTGGGCGGTTTTTTTAAATAAAAAAGAGCAGTTTTATGACATGCTCGGGTCGAAGGATGAAACACTTTTAGTCCTCTACTATTTCGCAAACCCCCTGTGCAAACAATAACCAATCACTATCAGCAATAATTCGGTTTCTCTTCCACCAATCGGCGGCTTCCGGGCTGTTTTTGCCTAAGATACCGATTGCCTCTTCTTTTTTTATCCTATAAACTTCAATGTCGAGGTTTGCACGCTTACCACTCACCACTTCGATTACGGTGCAAAATGTGGTAATAGGAGTCTCATCTACAGGAAGAACTAATCCCACCCATTCTTCTCGCACCCATTCTGGCGCTTCCCCTGGCGGAACAGCAACAATCTTGATCTTCATTGCCATCTTGTCTCCTTTCAGCTTGTAAAATCAATTATTCGCCGCTTGGCGTTTTTTTCAGTTTGTCGGTGTTCTTGGAGATAGTGACGCGAAGATCGGCGGGCCGAACTTCAAAGAATTCATCCTGCTTGATCTTGAAACCAGCTACCCCTATTGCCACCTCTTGCTCTCTCAGGATTGCTTGTTTGTCAACTTCTTCCTTGGTCCTGACAAAACGCTCCAATCCCATCTGTTTCAAGGCGGCAATCACTAATTTTTCAGCCTTGGTGAGTACCACCGAGGCCGGTTTTAGCCGCCACCGAAACCAGCCGGTCGGCAACTCAACAGTTTTTTTCTTTCCTCTGTCGGTCAGCTCATCACGGTGACTTGCGGCGAAAGCATAAAGTACTTCAACCAGTCGCGAAAGCTCCTGTTCGTGCGGTAATGACTGACCTGTCGCTTGCGCCTTTAGCTGTTCAACTTGGTTATTAAAAACAAGTTGAATTTCATCAATTTCCCTTTTCTTCTCGCCAATTTGCCGCACAACTTTGGTAGCCTGCTCAAGTGTCTGCGGTATCTCGATAACTTCCCGCTTAAATGTCGGTTTCTGCACTTTTACTCATCTCCTCTAAGTTATTCGGAGACGCAGAAGTTCTGCTCTCCACATGAAACATTGGGCTCTGATAACCACATCCTTCCTTACGGCAGTTCATGACAAAGAGATTGGAAGTACTTGACACTCCCTTATATTCCATCATCAAACCGCATTGTGGGCACTTCATCTCAGGAACCCGCCCCTCCGGAAAGTTGATTTTGCTCATCTTCGCTAGTCTCCTTTTCAAGGTGCTTTTTGCCAATTCTGTGGCATTTGTATCATAGATGAAGTTTATGAAAGAGTCAAGAAAAAAGAGCATTATGTTGCGTTTGAAGTTTGGTGCCGAAGGTGGGAGTCGAACCCACAAGCCCTTATGGGCATCAGCTCCTGGGGCTGACGTGTTTACCAATTTCACCACTCCGGCAAATTACTTTTTCACCTTCTTTTCTTTAATATAACAAATATCTTTTATAATATTTCGACAAAAAGTTAGCGAGGCGCTAGCCAAAATTCTAATTTAAGTGAGGTTTTTGGCTAAGAAAAGTGTCTCGGAGCATGTTAAAAAGCGAGCCTGCAGCCGAAGCAAACCGTGTCGCAGACTAGCCCAGGATTATCTTTTAGGATGGAGAATAGCTTTTAATGGCTAGCCGAGACACGAGCAACACCCGACGAAAACCAATTTTTTTCATACATTACGGCGATTGCGTGTTTGCGTGGCGCAGGCGAGCGTTAAAGATGGAAAAATTATTACTTTTTCACTCTCTTTTCTTTAATATACCACTGCCAGATATTTAAGTACCGCCCGGCGGCAGACATTCTGGGACCCTCAATAATGCCCTTAACTTTTGCGGAAACAGTCCAATTGTAAGTTTCTTTATTTAAAACTATTGTCGGGGCTTCCTGATCTAAAATCTTTTGCACCTTGGCGTAGTCGGCAGCTCTAACATTTTCATCCAGTGTAGTTCTGGCTTCTTCAAGCATTTTATCAACAACCGGCATTGAAAAAGAGGATAAATTCATTCCCTGCTCGGAAATCTGCGAAGAGTGGTAAAGCGGATATAAATCCGGGTCAGAACCCAAATTAACTTCGTAAAGCAAAATGTCAAAATTTCTGGTGGGGATATCAACCTTTTGCAAAATTAAATTGTCTTTACTGATAATATTTAATTTAATCCGTAATTTAGCCAAGTCCTCTTTTGATTTTTCTGCCTGCGCCACATTGGCATCTTTATCGTTAGTTAAAAGTGTTAATTCAATATCTTTGTCCAATGGCGTATTTTGGGCAATGGCTTGGCGGATTGTCCGGTCCTGCAGAATCTCTCTTTTTAAGTTGAAAAAAAGCATTTGAGAGTAGGGAAGAGGAAATTGATAAGTTTTATAATTTCTTTTGCTATCTACATCAGCCGCGGTTGTCAGCCGGCCCAGCTTAAAATCGATATTTAAATCGGCGTCAGTGGGATAAAATTTGAGGGTAACTTTGTTAAGGTAGGGCTTACCCTGATAGAAATTATCGTTGCGCTTCAAAGTTATTTCTGTCTTGGTTGATTTTTCAATTTGAAAGGGTCCGTAGGGCAAAATCAGCTGCGTGGTATAGGACAAAAACGGTGCGTAAGGTTGCGCAAGGGTTAATTGGATATTTTGGCCGTCTATTTTGGTTTCCACCCCTTGCCACTTGGCCTTGTCAATGGCATTTTTGATTTCTTCCAGATTGAAGCCCTGACGAATTTTGAAGGTATAAACTTTGCCATCCGGCGAAATTTGCCAGCTTTCAGCAATAGCGGGAATGATTTTGCCATCGGTTGAGTAAGCGGTCAAGCCGCAGTTGGTTAAATTTTTGGCCTCCTCCATCGCCAAAGTCGGATTTTTAATGACAATTCCTTCTATAAAAGTGCCGCCGGCTACTGGCACATATTGTTTGGGAATTTTGTAAAAATCCCAAATCAACTTTCCGTTGGCCGCCAATATTACTAATAATAAAATAGCGATAATATATTTTTCCAAAACGCAAAACGCCTGCCAAGCGAATTTAAATTTCCGCAACGGCGTCCAATTTCCCAAACTGCGAAGGACAAATTTGAAGGGTTTGATGAGATAGGAGAATAACTTTTTGATGATTTGAAAAACGTTGCTTAAGGTTAACTTAAGTTTTAAAATGAGTCCTCCTAAACCCAACCAAACTTATCTTTGAGCAAACTAAGCAGGGCAAGTATCACAAAACAAACGGCGAAAACTATGGTTGAGATAAATAGTATTCTTTCTGGGCCGCGGCGCGAGCGGAAAATAGCAGATTCGGCGCCGAAGGCGCCGCCTAATGTCGTGCCGCGTTGCTGAAGCAAAATGGATGCCATCAGCAAAAAGGAAATAATAATCTGCAAAACCAACAAAATTTTTCCCATACACCAAGATAATAACCTCTTGAAAATCGTTTGTCAAGGTTGTAAAATGTAAAAGGGATAGGCGGGCCTGCCCGACGGAATGAAATCTATTTGGCGAAGAGAAATAATCATCTATTTTGAGCGAAACGAAAACAAAGATTCTCGAAGAGATTCTTATTTCGTCAAGAGATTGAATGCAGGCGGGTGTAGCACAATGGTAGTGCACTTGGTTGCCAATCAAGGTACGAGGGTTCGATTCCCTTCACCCGCTCCACTTCAATACATTCAGTGTAAACGAGGCGACGTGACCGAGTGGTTAGGTAGAGGTCTGCAAAACCTCGTACGGCGGTTCGAGTCCGCCCGTCGCCTCCACCTCGCTCAAAAAGACAAGAAAGTGGAGATAGAGATAAGAGAAAATGAAAAGTGGTGATAAGTAGCGACACATTGTGACAAGTCGTGTAAAAAATAATTAAGGAATAAAATGTCCAAAAAAAAGAAGAAATTTAAAAGGGATGTCCGTTCTGAAGTTTTGAAACAAATTGCCCAAAGCCAGCCGTCCGCGCCGAAACAAGTCATCCAGCAGCCGGTAAAAACTGTTCAAAACAAACCGGCTACTTTTCCAGCGCCGGCTAAAGTTGAAATGCCAGCACCGCTCATCGGCGACCGCGCCTTAATTGCTAAAGACCTAAGAAAAACCGCCTACATTATGGGATTGATAATCGCAATTTTAATTACCGCCAGTATTTTGTCATATAAAACCACCATTTTGCTTGAACTTTCGGCAAAAGTTTTCCACTGGCTTCATTTGGGATAATTTAAGAGCTCTAAAAAGCGTTTTCTTTCGGCCGATATTGCAAAGCTTCGGCAATGTGGGCAATTTGAATATTTGGCTGATTTTGCAAATCGGCGATTGTTCTGCCTAATTTCAAAATTCGGTGGTAGGCGCGCGCGGACAAAGCCAGTTTATCGACGGCGCTTTTGAGTAAATTTTGTGATTTTTCATCCAAGAAGCAGTATTGTTTAATATCCCTTAAACCCATCTCGGAATTAGTTCTAATTTCATTTTCTTGAACAAAACGATGCTTTTGAATATCTCTTGCCCCCTGTACGCGAGCTTGCACTTTGGCTGATTCCTCCGCCACTTTTTCGCTGGCTAATTTTTCGTACTGGATGCGCGGCACATCAATATGGATATCAATCCTATCCAATATCGGCCCGGAAATTTTCTTTTGATAACGAATAATTTGGCTTGGTGTACAAATGCAGTTTTTAACCGGGTCGTTTAGATAGCCGCAGGGACAGGGATTTTGGGCGGCCACCAGAATAAATTGGGCTGGAAAATTAAATGTGCCCGACGCGCGAGAGACAGCGATAACGCCGTCTTCCAGCGGCTGACGTAACGATTCTAAAACAAATCTCGGAAATTCGGCAAATTCGTCCAAAAATAGCACGCCGCGGTGAGCCAGCGTGATTTCGCCCGGTTTGGGAATTTGTCCGCCGCCAACCAAAGCAACATCAGAAGCGGTGTGATGCGGACTGCGAAATGGCCTTACTTTGATGACGGACGTCTTTGTAGTAGTCAAGCCGGCCACAGAATAAATTTTGGTTACTTCCAGCATTTCTTCTTTGGTAAGCTTGGGCAAAATTGTCGGCAATGCCCTTGCCAGCAATGTTTTACCTGTTCCCGGCGGACCAGACATCAGTACATTATGTCCGCCGGCGGCGGCAATTTCCAACGCCCTTTTGACATTTTCCTGACCCTTGATGTAAGCAAAATCATAATCAAACAGTTCATTTTGTTTAACTTCCTGTTCTTTCTGCCTTTGGAAAATGGGCAATTTTTTCTCGCCTTTCAAAGAAAAAATTAATTCTTTCAAATTTTTCACAGGAAAAATATCAATTTGTTCGGCCAAAGCCGCTTCGCCGCAATCGGCTGCGGGCAAAAATATTTTGGCAAATTTTAGATTTTCTGCCATCAAGGAAATTGGCAAAACGCCGTTGATGTGGCGCAAATTGCCATTTAAAGACAGTTCGCCTAAAAATAAAGAATTATCCAAACTCTCTTGGTTAATTTGTCCGGCAGCCGCCAAAATTCCCAAAGCAATCGCCAGATCAAAACCCGGTCCTTCTTTTTTCAAATCCGCTGGCGCCAAATTAACTGTAAGGCGTTTGTTGGGAAAAATTGCGCCGGAATTTTTGATGGCGGCACGCACCCGCTCCCGGCTTTCCTCCACAGCCTTATCGGGCAGGCCGACAATTAAAAATGACGGCAGCCCATTGGAAATATCAACTTCTACATCAATAGGGTAACACTCCAGTCCAAGTGTCGCGCCAGATTTAACTTTGGCTAGCACAACAAATCTCCTTTGTTTTTAATCTAACAGAAAATTGAAGAAAAAGAAAAACCCTCCTTCGTGTGGAAATAAGGAGGGTCAAAAACAAAAGAGAGGGGATACCCTTAGTGCCAATCGGGGCGATCTTTGTTTGGGTTGGAACAATGTACTTCCTGCTGTTTAAAGCAATCTTTTCGTTCGCAGCTCTCCTTGTGTACACCATAGACAACCGTCTTGCAGCCACACGACCAGAGAATCATAATTGCTATTTCCCCGCACGAGGGACACTTGGGTGATAGCATGTCGACAGCTTTTGCCAATTTTGCATCTTCCTCCTTGTTGTTCATGAAAGGCTACCCCTTGGGCAGATTTTCATAAAGCCGCAGCCAGTCATCAAGAGTTAAATCCTCGCTGCGCAGGACTGGCGAAATGCCGGCTTTGGCCAAAATTTCGCCGGTTTTACCAGCATCTAACCGCAATCCCGATGAAAGTGAATTGTGAATTTGGCGTCTTTTTTGCTGAAAACTTAATTTCACCAGCCGGAAAAAAATTTCTTCGTTTATATTTTGCGGCCGTTTTACATTTGTGTCAATCTTTATTATGGCAGAATCAACTTTAGGAATAGGGAAGAAGGCGGTGGAGGGGACTGACCTGACGATTTCTGCGCGGGCATAGAACTCAAGCATGACAGTCAAAATGCCCCGGTTGGAGTCACCGGGCTTGGCAGTCAAACGTTGTGCGACCTCTTTCTGAAGTAAAAGCACGAGCATTTGCGGTTTGTTTGGTTTTTCTAAAAAAAATCGCAGGGTAGGGGAGGAGATATTGTAGGGCAAGTTGGCAACGACTTTGTATCTTTTAAAATGAATTTTGGCAATGGCAAACAGCGCGTTGTCCACCAGTATTTTTAAATTATCATCTTTACAGCTTTTGGCTAAAATGGCCGCTAGTCCCCTATCCTTCTCTATCGCCAAAACCTCTCCTGCATTTTTGCACAATTCTTGCGTCAAAGTTCCCACCCCCGGTCCAATTTCAACCACCGTATCGTCTTTGGAAAGCTGCGATGTTTTGACAATATCTGCCAACACTTCTCTGTCAATTAAAAAATTTTGACCTAATTTCTTGTTGAGCCAGAGATGGCTGTCGTGCAAAAATTGTTTTAATTGTGATAAATTGGTTAAATCCAACATAATAATTCAAATTGATAATTGACAATGCAAAATTTACAATTGACTTTGATTCCTTTTTTCATTATATTTGATTTTTTGTCTAAAACCTATCTTTGCCCGTTATTTCTCCAAATCTAGCTATTTATCCAAGCTGGGAAAATTAACCATCATTTTTCAGGTTTAAATTTTCAAACGTCCAACGATCGTTTTTCGTTTCTTGACGTTATTTCTGTTATTTGATAGTTTTGAATTAGAATGGCTATTTTCAAACAAGAAAAATTTAAAAAGTTTCGCTGGAGTCCCCAACAAAAAGAATTGACCTACCAAATACTTAAAACTTTAGGCATGGGAGCGGTCTTGACCTTGGCTGTTGTGGCTCCTAATGCCGTTCAAGTTCTTAAATATTTTACTAATATGAAAAAACCGGTTCCACGGAGAAGTTTTGATCCTCAAAAAGTCTATTCCGTCTTGAAAAAAATTAACCAAAAGGGCTGGGTTGAGATTAATGAAGTAAAAGATAAAATGATGGTCACTTTGACCAAAGAAGGCAAAAGAGAAATTTTAAAATATGATCTAGACCAAATGAAAATTAAACCTTTAAAGAAATGGGATGGGTATTGGCGAATAGTTATCTTTGATATCCCGGAGCGATTTAAAAAGGGAAGAAATGCCTTCCGAGCATTACTTAGAAGATTAGGCTTTTATCGTCTTCAAAAAAGTGTTTTTATTTTACCTTGGCAATGTGAGAGAGAAATCGAATTTATTAGCCATGTCTATCAAATTTCGTC
>PCRM01000015.1 GCA_002771215.1 Candidatus Nealsonbacteria bacterium CG23_combo_of_CG06-09_8_20_14_all_40_13
TAAATTATAAAAAGATAACGAGAGCCGCTGGCTCGGAGAGAAATAATGGAACAAATTTTGAAAGCACAAAAAGAATTTTTAAGAACCGACCTGCCGGCTTTTCGCGTCGGCGATGTTATTCGTGTCGCGCAAAAGGACCAAATCGGCGGCAAAGAAAGGGTGGCGACCTGCGAAGGCATTGTCATCAAAATTCACAAGGGCAAAGATTTGGACTCAACTTTTACCATTCGCTGGATTGCTTCTGGCAAAATTGGGGTGGAAAAAACTTTTCCTCTTCATTCTCCCACCATTATTAAAATTGAAAAAATCAAAGAAAACAGAGTGCGTCGGGCCAAACTTTATTATCTGCGTAATCGCGATTCTTTAAAATTAAAAACTAAAGTCCAAAAGGAGAAGGGTGGAGCCAAGAAAAAAGCTGGGTCAGGCCGGGGAAAATCTGGCCAAAAAATATCTGCAGAAAAAGGGACTAAAAGTTCTGGCAAGTAATTTGCGCTTTCCTTTTGGCGAAATTGATATTTTGGCGCAAGATGGTGATTATTTAGTAGTCGTTGAGGTGAAAACCAAGTCAAATTTGGACTTTGGCGCGCCTTACGAGATGGTTAATTTTAAAAAACGCCGCAAGCTTTTTAATCTGGCGCGCGCCTTGTCGGCGCGCTTTCCCGGCCAAGACATCAGAGTGGATGTCGTTTCTATTGAAACCAATAATACCCCCGCAAAAATAGAACACTTTCAAAATATTTTAGAGGCATGAATGGTTAGAACGCGTCTGGCTCCTTCGCCCACCGGCAAACTTCATATCGGCACAGCCCGCACAGCCCTGTATAATTTTTTATTCGCCCGCAAAAACAAGGGCCAATTTGCGCTAAGAATTGAGGACACCGACCAACAGCGCTCAAGTAAGAAGTTTGAGCTGGATATTACCGAAGGCCTCACTTGGCTAGGTATTGCTTGGGACGAAGGCCCTTTTGTCAAAGGCCGATACGGCCCTTATTACCAATCCGAACGGCTGGCAATTTACCAAAAATATTTGGACCAGCTGCTAAAAGAAGGCAAAGCTTACCGCTGTTTTTGCACCGATTTAGAGCTGGCCAAAGAAAAAGAAGAGCAGGGGAAAAAGGGCCTGCCGCCCAAATATGCCGGTCGCTGCCGCAATTTGTCCGCCGCTGACATTGACCAATGCAAAAAAGAAGGTAAATCCTCGGCCGTGCGCTTCAAAGTCCCGCAAACGGAAATTGTTTTTCAGGATTTAATACGCGGGGAAATCCGTTTTCAAACCGGACAATTTGGCGATTTTGTTTTGCAAAAATCCGACGGCACTTTTTTGTTTATGTTTGCCAATGCCATTGACGATTTCTTGATGAAAATTTCCCACGTCATTCGCGGGGAGGACCACATTTCCAACACGCCCAAGCAGATCTTAATTTTGCAGGCGCTAGGCATGCAGCCGCCGGCTTACGCCCACGTACCGCTAATTTTAAATCCCGACAAAACTAAAATGAGCAAGCGCCAAGATCCGATTTCTATTTCTGATGATTTCGAAGCCAAGGGTTATTTGCCTGAAGCGCTGGTTAATTTTTTGGCGTTTTTGGGCTGGAATCCGGGCGGCGAGCAAGAGATTTATTCGCTTGATGAGCTAATTGCCGACTTTTCTTTGGAAAAAGTGGGCAAGTCGCCGGCCGTGTTCAACTTGGAAAAATTAAACTGGTTCAACGGCGTTTGGCTCCGCAAACTTACCAAGGAAGAACTTTTGAAACGCCTGGCGCCTTTTTATGAAAAAGCCAGAGTGGATATTGCCAATTACGATAAAGAATATCTTTTGAATGTGGTCGGACTTATTCGAGAGCGGATTAAAAAATTGGATGAAGCCGTGGCTTTGTCCGACTTTTTCTTTACCAAACAAATCAAATTGCAGCCCGAGCAGCTGCTGGTTGACAAACTGGACAAAAAAGATTTGAAAAATGCTTTGGAAATATCTTTGGCCGAAATGGAAAAATTTCAAGTTACCGATTTCCAAGCCGAAGCTTTGGAAAAAACCTTCAGAGCTCTTTCAGCCAAATTAAATTTGTCCGCCGGCCTTTTATTTTCCGCTTTGCGCAACGCACTTTCCGGCAAAAAAGTCACCCCGCCCCTGTTTGAAATGATGCAGGTGTTGGGCAAGGGCGTCTGCGTCAACCGACTGCAGGACGCTCTGGCGCTTTTACCAATTTGAAAGCGGCAATTATGAAAATGAAAGTTTTTCAAATTATTGCCGACTCATCTTTATCAGGCGGTCCCCTGCATGTTTTTGATTTGGCAAAAAATTTAAACAAGAAAAAATTTGCAATTGCGGTCATTTGCCCGTCCGGCCCCATTGTTGCCAAATTTCAAAGTTTGGCTGGCGTTAAAGTTTATCCGGTGGAATTGCCAAGCGCTTTTGATAAAAAAGCAATTTTGAAAATCAAAGAAATAATATCATCTGCCAAAAACTCCCTCCGGGCTGGAGGCCCTCTCTCCGAGCCAGAGCTCCGCTCCAGTGGAGCATCTGCTCCGGAGGAGGCAAAAATAATTTTGCACGCGCACGGCACCAGAGCCGGAATTTTAGCTTTGAAATTGACTGATTTAGGCGTCAAACTTATTTATACTGAACATCTTTGGACCAAAGATTATCATTTAAAAAATATGCTACGCGAGAAATTACAGCTTTGGCTGCTGAAAAAAGTGGCCCAAAAGGCAGTCAAAATTGTGGCTGTTTCCAAGGCAGTTAGAGATTTTTTGTTCCTAACAAATATCGCCCAACTGCCGAAATTGCAAGTTATTTACAACGGGGTTGAAACGCCGATTGCGCCCACTGGCAGAACAAAAGGCAAAATTATCATCGGTTCAGTTGGGAGTTTAAATGAGCACAAGGGCTATGAGTACTTAATTGCGGCCGTCAGCCAAGTACGCAAAGATTTACCCACCCTTGAAGTTCATATTATCGGCTCGGGCCCGCTGGAAAAAAAATTGAAATCATTAAATAACAAGTTAAAGGCCGACGTTAAATTCATCGGCCACGTTGACGATTTGGCAGGCCAATTGAGCCAGTTTGCCTTATATATTCAGCCGTCCTTGTCAGAATCTTTCGGCCGCACGGTTGTGCAGGCAATGGCTTTGGGTCTGCCGGTAATCACCACACGGGTGGGTGGACTTGGTGAAATTGTCAGAGATAAGGTTGAGGGTCTGCTCGTGCCGCCCAAGAATCCGCAACAATTGTCTTGGGCAATTTTAATCCTTGCTAAAAACAAGAAAATGAGGCAAAATATGGGCAAAGCAGCTAAAAAGCGAGCCGAGTTTTTTTCACTTGCCAAAATGGTCAATCAGACGGAGCAGCTTTATGAAAAAATGGTTTGACTATTCCTTATCTCTAAACAATTTGCGCAAAGCTTTTAACTTCGGCGTTTTATATCAATCAGCCACAGAGCATTTTGGGTTTGAATTGTTGGAAAATATCCCCGGCAAAAATATTTTGGTTTTAGCGCCTCATCCTGACGATGATGTTTTTGGCTTGGGTGGCACTTTAATTAAACTGGTCAAAGCGCGCGCCAATATCCACATTGTCTATTTTTACAACGGCAGCCGCGGCAATATCCGGCGCGTCAAAGACAAATCTTTGATTGCTGTAAGAAAACAAGAAGCCCAGCAGGCGGCAAAAATTACTGGCGTGGGAAAACTCATTTTTTGGGGGTTTGAAGACGACAAAGCGATTGTTGGCAAAAGTTCAATTTTAGCCGTTACAAATCTGATTAAAGATTTTCAGCCGGAGGTGGTTTTTTTGCCTTCCTTTTGGGATAATCATCCCGACCATCATCAGGTCTGTCAACTTTTCGCCAAAGTTTTACAGCAAATGCCTGATTTCAAAGCGCAATTGTATCTTTATGAAATTTGGACGCCGATTTTTATCAACCGTTTGGTCAACATCACAGCTGAAGCGGAGAAAAAAACCTTGGCCGTCAGAGCATACCAAAGCCAGCTTCAGTCCAGACCTTATGATGAGGCAATACTGGCTTTAAACAAATACCGCGCCGACATGTTAGGCGAGACGGGCTTCGCCGAGGGCTTCTTCGCCTGCAGCCCAAAAGTTTTTTTGGAAATTTATAAAAAATTGATTTAATTATTCCGGGGTCGTCTAACGGTAGGACGATGGCCTCTGAAGCCATTAATCTTGGTCCGAATCCAAGCCCCGGAGCCACCTGTTGAACAAGTACGCCTAAAGCGGCCGCAGTGAAGACAGGTGCGTCCCGTAGTTTCCGCTTCTGCAAGTAGAGGACGCAGTCCCTTTTGCAAAAAGCATGCCCCTAACACGACGCTCCTTAGTGACAGAATGAAATTCTGTAATCAGGAAGGAGTTGTTATGGGGGAAGGTAACGGGAACAATTTGTAAAGTTTCGGTTTTCCGCCCCGCTCGGGGCTTCGCCCCTCGCTTCGGTGGACGAATTTTCAAGCAATTTCCAAGGGTTTTTGAAACAGTTAAAAAAATAGCGGACGCGCTTGGCGTCTCGCTTGATGATTTAATGAAATAGTAATTATGGCAAAAAAACAATCTCAAAATCTAAATCTTGATAATCACGATTCACTCCCTAAATTAGCGGACAATCTTATTTCCAGTACAAAAAATCTGCTTCGTGAAGCCAAAACAGAGGAAGATTTAAGAATTGGTTTTGAAAAACTTCTAGAACCGATAAGGTCTGAATTA
>PCRM01000013.1 GCA_002771215.1 Candidatus Nealsonbacteria bacterium CG23_combo_of_CG06-09_8_20_14_all_40_13
GCCACCCAATATTTTTTTGGATAGCGAGAGCCTTGTTTAATTTTCTCTTTATATTTCAAAATATGTTTTTCCAAGCGTTCTTGAGCTAAATCAACACTGCCGAAAAAATCATCGGTTACTTGTTCGATTTGAAAAGGATTTTTTTCACCTGGAAAAACGGCAGTCAAATGTACAACCTTATCTACTCCACCTTGTGGTCCGCGCACATCGGCCATCATTACATCAACTGTCGCTTCTTTGGGTAAAATTTTTTCATATTTTAAAATTTTATCTTCAATATAAGAACGTAAATCTTGAGGGACTTTAAATTTTTTTCTGCCTTTGATGATGAGCTTCACTTTTTACTCTTAATTTCTCTAAATCCGCAATATTTTTGCAAAACTTCCGGCACTTTGACCACAAGTTTATTCTGAGCTTTGTCGAAGAACTGATAATTTTCCAAAATGGCAATTAGTGTGCGGCCGATGGCAACGGCAGTACCATTCAAAGTGTGAACGTATGAGATTTGAGACTTGAGAGGTGAGATTTGAGATTTATACCTAATATTCAAGCGTCTGGCTTGAAAATCGGTGCAGTTTGATGAGGAATGGGTCTCGCGGTATTTTCCCTGGCCTGGCAGCCAAGTTTCAATGTCAATTGTCTTAGCCGAAGGCAGACCTAAATCGCCGCCACACAATTTTACCACCTGATAAGGTAATCCCAAACCCTGCATAATTTTTTCCTCAAGCGCCACAATTAAATCGTGCTCTTTTTGTGAATCCTCCGGCTTGCAAAAAGAAAACATTTCCAATTTATCAAACTGATGGACGCGGAAAATTCCTTTCACATCTTTGCCGTAGCTGCCGGCTTCGCGGCGCAGACAAGTTGAAAAACCAACAAAACGCTGCGGCAAATCGGTAATTATCTCGTCGGCAAAATAGGGCAAAATTGACTGCTCGGATGTGCCGACCGCCACCAAATCATCACTTCTCATATGATAAGCATCGTCATTGGGCGCCTCAAAATGGCCCGAGCCCCAAGCTATATCTTCCTTGATGAAAATGGGGGGAATCATGAGCTGGAAGCCTTCTTTTTTGACAATATCCAAAGCGTATTTTATAAGCGCAAATTCCAGTTCAGCCGCTTGGTTTTTTAAATAATAAAAACGGCTGCCGGAAACTTTGGCGGCGCGGTCGATATCAATGAGATCTAAATCTTTGCCGATTTCAAAATGTTCTTTTCCTTCTTTTAATTTTATCTCGCCAACTTTTTTGACAACCACATTTTTGCTGGCATCTTCGCCTTCCGGCACATCGGGCAAAGGAATATTAGGCACTTTGACCGCTTCAATTTTAAATGCCTCCTGCGCCTGGGCAAGTTGCGGTTCTAAATCTTTAAGCATTTGCTTGACTTTGACCGCCTCATCAGTCCGCCGGCCGGCGGATTTACCTTCTTTAGCCAATTGATTTTGCTGCGCCCGCAATGTTTCCACGCGGTTTTGCAAGGCCCGGCGCTCGTCATCCAGTTTCACTACTTTTTCTAAATCAAAATTTGTCTGCCTTTTGGCCAGCGCTTTTTTAACTTTTACCAAATTTTCACGAACAAATTTTATGTCAAGCATTTTAGCTCCATAAAAATTATTTACTTTTGGTTTATTATATCACCGCCTCCGTTTTTTCTCAAACGAAAATAAAAAAACCGCCAGAGGTCTTTCGACATGGCGGAAGCAGTAGGTCTGCTCAGTCCTGTTTGGAGATTTGCCTAGGACGACTTTTGTGTGCCG
The DNA here is from genome assembly GCA_002771215.1 of Candidatus Nealsonbacteria bacterium CG23_combo_of_CG06-09_8_20_14_all_40_13. Taxonomy (GTDB): domain Bacteria; phylum Patescibacteriota; class UBA1384; order UBA12157_A. Next base: position 1,763 of record PCRM01000013.1, read on the forward strand.
GGCTGAACAGGAAAAACGGTGAGGAGATCAGCTGGAACCAAATCTCTAATAAGGTTAATCGTACCTACACACAATTCGCTTGGTCTGCTTATTATCACGCACTGAAGCGCTGCGGCAGGGATATCTGATTGCAAGACTGCTTCTGCAATCATTCTTGCAACATGAAATGCTTGATCTATAGATATCTCCTTTTTCACAGTAATCCTCCTTGCATTTTTAGGTCTTCACCTGACCTTTTGGTACTCAAGCAACGCTTGATGAATAGATTGTAGCACGTTGATTACAAAAAGTCAACACCCTTTATATCTCTAATTTTTCCCTCACGCATCGCATACATATGCTGGAGCTTTTTTATGCGATTTGTCAATTCTGTGTCTTTGTTTTCGGGTTGTTTTTTAGATCAAGTTTTATACACTCTATTCAAATTCTATTCAAATAAAAAAACTGGTTTGTACATCACAATTGGAATTTCTCTTTTAACTCCTCCAATTGATCGATCTCTTCGACAACCATGAAGTTAACGTAAGGCCAAATTTCAAAAGCTTCTTTAATTATTTCAATTTCCTTCCTGCATTCATAAGGATGGATGAAAACATTCTCTTGCAACTTAAAGAAACCTAAGTGTCTCAATTTAGCTCGCAGCACTTCGCGCGTAACCTTCTTTTTATCTGGAATATCAAAAACGACTACACGCCATTTGCCATCCCAACTAGTAGGAGTTTCAATTTGTAGATCACCCAATTCATATCTTAAGGCTTTAATCTTCCCATTTTCAACTAATCTGACTTCAAAAACCATCGGCTTTTGGTTTGACTTTAATCCATCCTCTTTCTTTTAAACGTATTAATCTTTCTTTCAGTTTTGATTGCTTTCCCAGATAGCTTTTCAAGAGAAGGTATGGCAGTTGGGGATTGAGCAAAGATATAGTTGTGATTCCACCAACCTTCAATAACCATCTTAGAAGTTGTTTGGTAACTAATCGTCTTTTTTCTTTTTTTAGTCATTTCTTGTTGGTCGCATATCATTGCTGCAGCAATGATATGCGATTTATAATTTATAATTAAAAAAAATTAAAAATTAAAATTTGGAAATTACGAAAATACGTACAACATTACGCGTGATTATATTTCAATCATATTTTAAAGTTATTTTTGTACCTTTTTATTTCTATTAATCTTTTATCTGGGGACCTCTTGCAACCTTTTGAGCACAAAATCCTTTGGCAAAAGGGCTAAAAACCAACCTAGTTTTGGTCCGAAATCTTTTGCTAAAATTGCCTGATAAAATGGCTGGAAAGTTTCTTTTGGCGACAGTCCTAATTGCCTGCCTGTTTCATAAATGAAATTATGCAATTTGTCCGATTCGATTTTTTGTTTTTTCAAATAATCCGCAATTTTCTTCAAGAGTTCTTGTTGTCCCTTACTAAACTTGATGTTTTGCGGCACGGTCTTTTGTATCACAAATTTCATTTTTTCATCGGCATAATTTTCCAGCCAATAATTTGCTCTTGCAATTTGCTCTTTCAGCACGGTTTCGTTTTTTATAATTTCCTGATGTCCACTTTGTTTAAGTAATCTTTTAGTTTCGGCAAAGTTGCCAGCTGATGCCTGGATGACCGTTGTCAGATGATTCAAGGGAAGGATGAGTGCGGCCTGTTGGGAAATCTGCGATAGCTGCATGGCTCTTTTTTCGACAGTGGTTTTAGCTTTCTTTTGCAGACTAGCGTATTCTTCAATTAAATTTGGCAGTCCATCTTTGGGATCGAAATCAATGTGTCTGCTGGGTTTGGAGCGGACAAATAAATAGCGTAAGATTTCCGGCGAAGCTACTTTCAGCATTTCAGCCGCTTCGAAAGCAATGTTCTGCGACGAGGACATTGCGCCTTTGCCTTTCAAGTGAACCCATTCAAAAAATATTGGGTAGGGAGTGGGGAAGTGGAAAATTTCCTTGCTCAAAATTTCGCCCGAATCCCACGAGCCGCCGGCGGCGGCGTGGTCTTTACCCATCGGTTCAATTTTAATGTCCAAAACTTTCCAGCGCGCCGGCCAGTCCACACGCCAGGATAACTTCCCCTCGCCTTTTGCAAAATTCGCCTGACCCCTGTGGCTGCAGGAACACTCATAAAAAACCAGTTTTTGATCAAGGTCAAAATTCAAAACTTTTGTGCCGGTAATTTTGCCGCATTTGTCGCATATCGGATTGTACGGCGACCAGCCGGCCGGCATTTTCCTGCCGGTCACTTTAGATAAAATGTCGACGATTTTTGTGGTATTTTTCAGCGCTTCTTCGATGACGTCCGTCATTTTGCCGTCTTTATAGAGTTTAGAAGAATAATATATTTGCAATGGGATATCGAGAGCTTTGACGGATGCAAAAAATGGTTTTAAAAAATGTTGGGCATAATTTTCATGCTTGGCGCAAGGGCAGGGAATGTTGCACAGCGGCATCCCAATATATTTTTCAAATTCTTTTGGTAAAAATGGATATAGTTTGCGCAAGGGATCGAGATCATCGGCTATGTAGAAAAGTGTCGGCTGATGCTTTTTTGCTTGTAAAATTTTAAAAATTATATCGGCAGTAATGACTTCTCTCATGTTGCCGATGTGGATGGGACCTGAAGGAGTAATGCCGGTGGCGATATTAAAATTAGCTTTTTTAACTTTTAATATTTCTTCAACAATCTGGTCGACCCAAAATTTTTCCATTGCTATTTAATAATAGCAAAAAAGAAGCTTTTTTCAAGCTTCTTTTTTGATTAAAATTTTAAAATCTTTTTCTCACATTACTCGATTTTCAAGATTTTGTATTCTAATTTGCCTTCAGAGGTAACCACTTCAACTTCATCACCTGTTTTTTTGCCTAATAGGGCTTTACCCAGAGGGGAGTC
>PCRM01000017.1 GCA_002771215.1 Candidatus Nealsonbacteria bacterium CG23_combo_of_CG06-09_8_20_14_all_40_13
AAAGCCCTGCCCGAGCCAGATTTAAGGTATTTCTCAAATTCAAAAGCTTTGTATTTGTCTCTAATTGCGAAATAAAAATCTAATTTCATAGGTAAACGATTTACCGTTGCTGGTATGTGTCCTTTTTGATGTCGTGAAAGTCTGTTTTTAAGATTATCTGTACAACCTACGTAATAACCATCTTTACATTTTCAACTATAGACATAATACATATATTTATCTTATTGGTGAAGGTCTCCTTGCGCCACCGCTAAAGCTTTAGCGACACGCGGTCGCGAACCTACTGGCGGACTGTGTCACGCCGTAGGCTTTGACTGCGTCCGGCCAAAGGCGGACTGTGTCACGCCGAAGGCTTTGACTGCGTCCGGCCAAAGGCGGACTGTGTCACGCTCGCCTTGGCGTAGCTTCGGCGTAGCCAGGCCGTAGGTCCGCTTCGGCGGACCGAAGGCGGAGAGGGTGAGATTCGAACTCACGGAGCCCTTACGAGCTCAACGTCTTAGCAGGACGCTGCTTTCAGCCGCTCAGCCACCTCTCCAAAATAGATTTAATCAAATTCAAAACTTCAATAAACTGGCTAATCTGTCGGCAAAGTCCTCTGAAGTCGTGCGCAATTTGGGCAGATACTGGGATAGAAAGAAGGATATTTTTTCGTCGCTTTCGCCGGTGATTAAAATTGTCAAAGCAGGCAGGAAGCGCCTGGTTTGCTGCAAATAGAGTTTTTGCGGTTGGCGTTGGGAAATCCAGAAAGATTTGAAAACGGAATACGAATAAACTCTGTCTTTCAATACAATGCCGTCTTTACTAATTTTGCAGGCAATCTTTTTTGGCTTTTCAAAGGCCCGTTGAATAAAAACGACAATGCCCAAAATTACAATTACCATGCCCAAATACAGCTTTAAGAAAAAGAAAATATCCAGCAAAATAATGCCGATAATGAAAATGCCGATGAGCCAAAAAATGCCTTTTTCACGATATTCAAAATGTTCGGTCTGAAAAGAGATGGCAGACAATTCTCGAAACGTCGACTCGGAAGTAGCGATTTTTTCGACCCGAGACCGGCCCGCCTCGGGCTGAGCAACATGCTTGTGGACGACTTTTGTTTTTGTCATTTTTTTGTGCTTGACCATTTTTCCTCCTTAATGTTTGACACAAACGGAGAGGGTGAGATTCGAACTCACGGTGGCCAAAATGGCCACAATAGTTTTCAAAACTATCCCTTTAAACCACTCAGGCACCTCTCCATAAATCGATTCACTTTAAGATATATTTATCATTGAGCGTTATTGATCTTCTTCCACACAAGCATTCTTTGATTAAGTATTCTTTCTCATCTGAACTGAGAATATATAACCAGTCATAAGCGTTAATTTTTGCTTTTTTTACAACGTAACCATTTGAGTTAGAATGTATCCGTCTTAGATCCACATCGTGATCACTAGAATATTTTACTTGGACTCTCTTTAGTAGCCCATTTTGCTCAACAACAAGATCATAAGATGCCGATTCGGTTAATGGCAATAGGATATCATAACCCAATTTAGTAAAACTTGCTATCGCTTTAGCCACAGCATAATCACCTTTTCTCTGTGTGTATCTCATATACCTATTATATCGGTATGGGCAACCGTTATCAATATATTAAACCGCTATGCGACCCCTTCACTCGCAGTATACCGAAAAATCGTCTCCTTTACAAGGCATTTTTATCCGTTTATGATAAAGAAAATGCTTAAAAGAATTTTTGCCAGCCATTTTTTGAGGTCCTCATCAATTTTTTTTATCGGCGCGATTGTCGGCTCAATTTTTAATTATTTGTTTGCTATGTCCATGGGTAGAATGATGGGGCCGACCAATTACGGAGTTTTAGTGGCACTTTTTTCTTTGATGGCGCTGATTACCATTCCGACCGGCGTAGTTGCAACTGTCGCCATCCGCTTTACCGCCGCTTTCAAAACCAGAAATGAAATTGGCAAAATTCAAAGCTTATTTTACCTGCTATCTAAAAATATTTTTTACATTGCGCTGGCTGTCGCCGTAATTTTAGCCGCGGCTGCCGGCCCGATTAATAAATTTTTAAATATCCCCTCGCGCCTGCCCACCATTTTGCTGGGTGTGGCCATTATTTTTATGTTTTTAATAGCGGTAACTCGCGGCATTTTGCAGGGCCTGCAAAAATTCACCCAACTTTCACTCAATATCAGCATTGACCCGTTCATCAAATTGCTGTTGGGCCTGACTTTGGTTTATTTCGGCCTCAATGTCAACGGCGCGCTGTTGGCTTTAATCGTTGCCGTGGCCGCCGCCTACTATTTGAGCTTTGTGGCATTGAAAAATATGTCTTTCAACTTTCGCCGCGAGCAGGCGCAAATTGACACCGCCGCAATCAAAAGCTATTTTAAAGATGTCTTTTGGGCTTTTTTAATTTTGACTTTATTTGTCAATATTGACATTATTTTGGTCAAACACTTCTTATCAGCCGAGCAAGCTGGCTATTACGGCGCGCTTTCCACTATGGGCAAAATTGTGATGTTTATTTCCCTGCCGATTACGGGCGTGATGTTTCCGATGGTCACCGGCTTGTATGAAAAAGGCGAAAAACACTGGCGTCTGCTTTTTGGCTCGCTGGGTTTAATAATGATTTTGGGGTTGGCCGTCATTGCCTTTTATTTTGCCTTTCCGCAATTTGCGGTCAAAGCGCTTTTCGGCAGTCAATATCTTTCGGTTGCCCGCTTTTTGCCGCTTTTTGGCTTGGCCATCCTTTTGTATTCTCTCAGCTACGCCTTTGTCAATTACTTTTTATCAATTAAAAAACGACTGTTCCTCTGGCCGCTGACTTTAATCGCCCTGCTGGAGCCGGTTTTAATCTGGCTTTATCACGACTCGTTTTTGACCATTATCAAAATATTAATTTTAGTTTTTGGCCTGACGCTGGCCGCGCTGGTAATGCTGTATATCTTAAGTAAAAAGCCGCAGCTTTCCCAACTGTTGTCCAAAAGCTAAATTGCCCTCAAGCAAAATGATTTTTCTTTACAATTGTCCAACTTTTGTTAGTATAATTGAAGCAAAAGATGAAACTTTCAGTTGTCATTCCCGCTTACAATGAGGCGAAAAATATCCGCACCACTTTGCGGCGGCTTTTGAATATCTTGGAAAAAACGCTGACTTACCCCTTTGAAATAATTGTTGTGTCCGACGGCAGCACGGACAAGACAGTCAGCCAAGCGCAAAAAATAAGCTCAAAAAAAGTGCGCGTTTTACACTACAAACAAAACCGCGGCAAGGGCCACGCCTTAACGCACGGCGTTAAAAATTCCACAAGCGAAATTGTCACCTTTTTTGACGCCGGCGGCGATTTTCAGGCGCAGTCCATTGATAAATTTATCAAATTGCTTGAGGTTTTTGACGCTGACATCGTCATCGGCTCCAAACGACATCCGGCTTCTGTAGTTAATTATCCTTTAAAAAGACGTTTTTACTCCCGTCTGTATCAGTTTTTAATTCGACTATTATTTAATCTTAATATCCGCGATACCCAAACTGGCTTAAAAGTTTTTAAAAGAACGGTTCTGGAAAAAATCTTACCGCGAGCACTGGTCAAACAGTATGCCTTTGATTTAGAGTTGCTCGTGATTGCCCGTCAATTTGGCTTTAAAAAAATTTTTGAAGCACCGGTAAAGATGAAATATAACTTCTCCACTTCTTCCATAGGCGCCAAAACAATTTTTAATATCTTACGAGATACCGCCGCCATTTTTTACCGGGCGAAAATTTTGCACTATTACGACCGTCCGCATATCAAGTTAAAAGTTAAAAGTTAAAAAGTAAAAGTTAATAAGTTGACAACAGAACAATAAAATGGTAATATTTGTTATTCAAGGAGGCGAACATTAAAAATGGAAAAAGCAGCGGAGTTGGATTTTGTTATTAAGACAGTTAGACAAGCTGGCAGAATTGTCAGAAGTTATTTTGGTCAAGTTAAAACTCAAAGTAAGGGCGGATTGGATATTGTCACTACTGCAGATAAAGAATCTGAAAATTTTATCAGACAAGCTTTAAAATCTTCTTATCCTGATTGGCAAATTCTTTCCGAAGAAGAAGGTGAAAAGGAAATTTCTCATGGTTTTTGCTGGATAGTCGATCCTTTAGATGGAACAGTGAATTTCACCCGAGGCGATCCCCATTTTGGCATCTCAATTGCTTTAACTTTTGAGGGAAAGTCAGTTTTAGGTGTAGTTTATGCCCCACTGGAACACAGATTATTCTTTGCCCAAAAAGGAAAAGGTGCATATGAAGTCTTACAGGGCAAAGGAGATTTTGAAGTTGTAAAAGAACGTAGAATTTTCGTCTCAAAAGTAGGTGATTTCAAAAGAGCAGTTGTTTTGACTGACTGGCCATGGGATATCAAGGCACGAGAAGAGGGAGCAAAATTTATCCAACATCTTGCTCCTTTAGTTTTGCAAATCAAAATTAGAGGCTCTGCCGTTTTGGATTTAGCTGATTTAGCAGCTGGCAGAATGGATGTCTATTTGCACGCTGGTCTTAAACCCTGGGACTGGGCTGCTGCCTGTTTGATTGTTGAAGAAGCAGGGGGCAGAGTAACTGATTTGAAAGGAAAACCTTGGAATCCATGGAAACCTGCTCTTTTGGCTTCCAATGGTGCCTTACACCAGCAAATCTTGAATTTGATAAGCTAGAAGGAAGAAAACCTCACAAAAAGGAGTGATCGATGTGCCACCAAAAACTGTATCAAACAGCGAAGCAGAGAAACTCAGACCTGGTTTTTTCGCCGGTCGAGGTAGCAATGTCAATCAACTGACGGTCGATGGCAAGCCAGTTCCGCCGGAAGTAGACTGGGAGGTCAAAAGCCCGTTTCAGACAATCAAACCCTTGGTTGTCTGTGACAAAAACGGTATGCCGCAGTTCGATCGGCCGGGCGTATGGGAGGCGCCAAACGTGAACTTAGTCGTTTGGGGGCGTCGAAAAGAAGATGGCATGCCGATGATCGGTGTTATTAATCAGCCTCGTCCTTACGCAGACGACCCGCGCGACCCGAACAGCCAAGAATCCGTAGTATTTGGCCAAACGCCGATGGGTTTTCTCGAAAAACTTCTTGGCGAGACGCTAGAAGAAACTGCTCGCCGAGAAGCAGGAGAAGAGGCTGGAGCAAATTCTGCCATCTTAAAGGTTTATCAACCCTTGAACCCATGGCATAACCCTAGCCCATCATTCGTCTGTTCGTGGTCAGACCTTTATTTTGTAGAGGTAGACCTCGAAAAGATCGAAGAGCTCAAACAAGACAAGAGTGAGCCAATCTACAAACTAGAGTACATCCCCCTTCCCGAACTGCTCAGACGCATTGCGTCAGGAGAGAAAGATGGAGCGCTATACCGTGGATGTACCTCTAATTCTGTCTGGCTCATTTGGCTTGCCTGGCATCCCTCCTTCCTAAAGAATTATCTGGAAGATTACCATCCTATCGGATAAGGAAGGAAAGATCAGATCTAGCTTTGTCAGCCCTGCGCTATCCGGCGCGGGGCTTTTTTATATTCAAAATCACCCTTGACTAAAATACATACATAAGTTACAAAGGGTTTACGGGGGATTTATGGGAGGTTTTTATGAAGACTATCCTTGTTACTGGAGGAGCCGGCTTTATTGGTTCTAATTTATGCGAAAGATTGTTGAATGAAGGCAATAAAGTCATTTGTCTGGATAGTTTAATTACGGGAAATATTAAAAATATTTCTCCTTTATTTTCCAACTCAAATTTTATCTTCATTCGTCACGACATTTCTAAACCCGTCACTTTTTCATTAGGACAACCCCAAAATCCAGAAGCTATTTCTTTTCATCTCCCTTATAAAATTGATTATCTTTTAAATTTAGCCTGTCCAGCTTCACCGGTTGATTTCCCGATTTATCCTCTCGAAATTCTTTTAACTTGCTCCTATGGAACCAAAAATATGCTTGATTTGGCCTTAGCGCACCAGGCTCGTTTTATCCAAGCCTCAACTTCTGAAGTTTATGGGGACCCAATAGAACATCCACAAAAGGAAACTTATTTTGGTAATGTTAATCCTTACGGACCTCGCTCTTGTTATGACGAAGGCAAAAGATATGCCGAAGCTTTAACTTATAACTATCGCAAAAAATATGGTTTAAATACAGGGATTGTTAGGATTTTTAATAGCATCCTTGGAGATCAACCAGTCTTTGTATTGAATGATGGCAAACTTTATTTAGAAACTATTGAAAAATATGTTCAAAAGTTGGAACAAAAAGGAGATGTCCAAAAAAGAAAAATTTACGTTCCATCTTTCGACCCCATAAGTAAAAAAATGAAACTTAGACAAGTATCAGCCATAATCAAACATCCTTGTTTAGCTGATACTTATGAATTGTCCTTGAGATACGGACGAAAAGTGAAAGTGACGGGTGACCATAGTGTTTTTACCCAAGATAAAGTTGGTCAGCCAGTGGCGAAACCAGTTAGAATGTTAAGAAAGGGAGACTATGTTGCTATTCCTGCTAAGATACCCGTTATTGAGAAAGATTTTCCTCAAATTAATGTAGCTGAACATTTTCTCAAAAGATTAGACAATAATAAACTGTGGGGATACACTCTCTTTTCGTCAGCACTCCAAAAAACAATCATCCAAAAAAGGGAAGAAATCAACAGACTCATTGAAAAAAGCGGCCGTTACAAAACCCAAAGATATCGAAATGGCATAGTTGACACCTCTAATAGATTCAAACACCAATCTTTCCTGCCTCTTTCAATCGTCAAGCAATTAAACCTTCAGCTACCTCATGATGCGTCTTTGAAAGTTTTTTCGGGCGGTGCTCATATTTATGTGCCAAATGAAATTAAAATTACAAATGATATTCTTTGGCTACTCGGTTTTTTTGTGGCTGAAGGGAGTTTTCATTGGAAAGACAACAAAAGTTATTTTTTAACATTTTCTTCAGATATTCCTTTTCTCAAAAAAGCAAAAAAAATACTAGAAAAAAATTTTGGTGTTAAAGCCATTTATCAACCACCAAGAGAACAGCATCCTCCTTCTCTTTTTATCCATTCAAAAGTTCTTTATCTTATTTTTAAAGAAATTTTCGGCCTAATTGGTGCCAAAAGACTTCCCAACTGGATACTTCAGCTACCTTTAAGAAGATTAAAATACTTCTTAGAAGGATATAAGGATGGGGATGGAACTCACAGTGGCAAGATGGTAGGTGAAGAATTAGCCTTTAACACTTCCGATTCAGGCCTGGCTTCGGATTTAAATATTATCTTAATGCGTTTTGGGATTGTTGCCTCATTAGGAAAATACAAAACCACCTATAAACAAAGATATGGAGAAAAAACTTTTCCCTTTTATAGATTAACTGTTTGTAAACTCAATGATTTTAATATTCTTAATTGGGATAGAGGAGTCAAACAGACATTAAATGCCAGAAGGATTGGTGATTTGGTTTGGGCCCAAGTAAAAACAATTAGAAAATGTCTTGCTACAACCCACGTCTACGATTTCTCAGTGCCTGGGTTTGAAAATTTCATTGCAGGCAATGGAGTCTGTTGTCATAATACTTACGGACCTCTAATGCGTCCAGATGATGGCCGAGTGGTCTCCAATTTTATTGTCCAAGCTTTAAAAGGTGAAGATTTAACTGTCTATGGCGATGGTTCTCAAACAAGAAGTTTCTGCTATATTGATGACATGATAGAAGGTATAATAAAAATGATGGAATCAGAAGGTCGCGGACCTGTGAATTTAGGCAATCCAGAAGAATTTACAATTTTAGAATTAGCCAAAAAAGTAATCGAACTGACCGGGTCCAAATCGTCAATCATTTATAAATCCCTGCCAGAAAACGACCCCAAACAAAGAAAACCAGATATAACTTTGGCGAAAAATAAACTCCATTGGCAACCGAAAATTTCTCTTGAGGAGGGCTTACCAAAAACCATCGAATGGTTTAAAAGTTTACATTGAGGAGTCTTCGACGAAATGAAAATTGCGGTTATAGGCACAGGTTATGTTGGATTGGTTACAGGCGTTTGCCTGGCTGAAATTGGCAATAAAGTTTCTTGTATTGATATTGATGAGAGGAAAATTAAAAAACTTAAAAAAGGAATTTCGCCTATTTTTGAAGAGGGCTTAGAAGACTTAATCAAAAAAAATCTCACTTTACCCCGAAGGGGCAGTGCTACGAAGGCAAATTACGACCCCGAGCTTGTCGAGGGGGAGTGTGCTGCGAAGGCAGAGTCAAAAAGACTTTCTTTTTCTAATAATTTAGAAAAAGAAATCCCCAATTCTCACATTATCTTTATTGCTGTTGGCACTCCAGAAAAAGAAGATGGTAGTGCCGACTTATCACAAGTCGAAAATGCAGCAGTGTCAATTGGGCAAGCTTTGGCCAAATTACCAAAAGAAAAACAAGACTATAAAATCATCGTCAATAAATCAACTGTGCCTATTGGGACTGGTGATTTGGTCAGTAAACTTGTAAAAAAATATTACGATGGACTATTTGATGTCGTCTCTAATCCAGAATTTTTAAGAGAAGGAAGTGCTATCTTTGATTTTATGCATCCAGATAGAATTGTTATCGGTGGGGAATCTGAAAAAGCAAAAACAATTTTAAAAAAAGTTTTTCAGCCGCTTGCCGCACCAGTACTGCTTACGGATTTAAAAACCGCCGAAATGATAAAATACGCCTCCAATTCATTTTTGGCCACCTCAATTTCCTTTATCAATTCCGTGGCTAATCTATGTGAAAAGGTCGGCGCCGATGTGACGCAAGTTGCCGCCGGCATGCGGCTGGACAAACGAATCGGCAAACGCGCCTTTTTAGATGCCGGACCTGGCTGGGGTGGCTCATGTTTCCCTAAAGATGTCAAAGCACTCGTTCAAATTGCTGATGAAAATTATACTCAATTTGAAATTTTGCAGGCCGCTTTAGAACAAAATGAAAGGCAGAAAAAATGGATTTTGGGAAAATTGTTTACGCTTTTGCCCGAATTGAAAGACAAAAAAATCGCGCTTTGGGGCGTAGCTTTCAAGGCCGGCACCGATGATGTGCGCGAAGCGCCGGCTTTAAAAATTATTGAAGAACTGTTAGCAGCAGGAGCTGAAGTTTTGGTTTTTGACCCCCAAGCAGCAGAAAACACTAAAAAAATTTTTCCGCAGGTTGCTTTCGCCAATTCCGCTTTACAGGCCGCTGATGGTGCTGATGCGTTGATAATTTTGACCGAATGGTCGCAGTTTAAAAAAATTAATTTGCCAAAATTAAAACTGCTGTTAAAAACCCCGCTGGTGGTGGACGGCAGAAATTTATTTAATGTCCAACAAATGTACAAGCTTGGTTTCCAATACATTTCCGTTGGCCGCCAATGGCTGGAGCCAAAAGTCACTATTGTCATTCCGCTCAACCAAGTCAACCAATATTTGTATGAATCTTTGCCTCATATTTTTAATATTGATTTGAAAAATTACGAAGTTTTAATTTTGCCCGACCAAATCGGCCGTCAAGAAAAAGGGTTGTTGACAAAAGCGAAAAAAAATAATGTTGAAGACAAAATGAAAGTTATTGCCACCGGCAAAATCGGCCCGGCGCAAAAAAGAGACTTTGCGCTCAACTATGCCACGGGTAGCATCTTGGCATTTTTGGATGATGATGCTTATCCGGCCAGCGATTGGCTCAAGGTTGCCTTGCGGCATTTTCAAAACCCGGCCGTGGCCGCAGTGGGCGGGCCGGCGGTCACGCCGGCCAAATCCGGTTTTTGGGAGAAGGTTTCGGGCGCGGTTTATGAATCTTTGTTTGGCGGCGGCACGGCGCGCTTTCGCTATTTGCCGACCGGCACCATCCGCGAAGTTGATGATTTTCCATCGGTCAACTTTTTGATCAAAAAGGAATCTTTACAAAAAGTCGGCGGCTTTGCCAGCCAATTTTGGCCGGGCGAAGACACCAAACTTTGCCAGCAAATTGTTTATACTTTAGGCCAAAAAATCATTTACGATCCGCAAGCAGTTGTCTACCATCATCGCCGTAAAACTTTGGCCGACCACTTGAAACAAGTGCTGTCCTACTCGGTGCATCGCGGCTATTTTGCCAAGAAGTTTCCCAAAACATCTTTGCGGCCGGCTTATTTTGCGCCCTCGCTGTTTGTGCTTTGGCTTTTAACAACCGCCGGACTTTTAATAAGTCGGGGATTGGGCCGCACGCCGCTGATAGTTTTTGGCAGCGGCGGGGAAATTTTAGGGGCGCAGAACCAATCGCTTTGGACAATTTCACCACTATCCATTGCCTTGGCGATTTTATTGATTTATGCAATCGGCCTTTTGGTTTCCGTTGTACAAATTGCCTTTAAAAATAGAAATATAATTTTGGGCGTGATGACCGCGCCAGCCATTTTTCTCACGCACGTGTTTTATGGCATTGGTTTTGTAGTCGGACTTTCAACTAAAAATTTAAAAAGCAAAATGCGCTATCAAAAAAAGCCCGCTGAAGCGTAACGCTGTCAGCGGGCAAAGTACTAAATGCGTGGGGCGACCCAATCGTGAAAGCGGGCCATGGTGTCTACGACTTTTTTCGGATTTAAGCCACGTAGACCAATGGTGGCTTCCACCACGTAGTCGCCTTGGAAACCGGCTTTTTTGATAGCCACCATCATCTCTTCCAGTTCAGTATATTGGCCAGCCAGACACTTTTCTAGTTCGTTATCGTCTCGTTTGGGAGCGACGTGGATGGCGGCGGCGTGGGGCAAAAGCTCGCGCAGAGAATCTGGCCAATTGCCCAGCATGGAAAATGGAAATGAATATAAACCCTGCGGTTTATCAACCATTTCATCTGCTCTGGCCAAACGGCGCAGGTGATAGGTGTCTAAAACAAGACAATGACTATCGGCTCTTATTTTGGCAATTATTTCATTAGCCGTTAGCCATTCACCCGGGTTTGGCTCGTAGAGTTGATTTGGGGCAAGGGAAGTCTTTAAATGATGAACAATCTGGCGACTGCCAAGGGAAAAGTCCCCTATTGACTCTTGATATTCTTGATAATAATTCCAGTCCCCAGTTGGGTGAAAAAAGACCCAATCCATAATTGTTGGGGCTTTAGGATCGTGCCTAAACTTGCCCGAAATTACAGAATACAAGCCGGTATTTTCGTTCCAGGCACTTTCCCAATATTTGACTGGCAGCTTAAATAAACTAACATACGGGTCAACGCCGCGGAAGGACACAACTTGCAAAAAACTGTAGCCTGCCTCTTTAGCTTTGCGTGCTGCCCAACCGGGAAAATACGCTGCCCAAGGAAGATAACTGGCCAATGAAATACCCAATCTTTGTACAGCCGGTTTTTCTGCTACCAATCAAACCATCTCCTTTTTGTTTTTGAGTTGTCAAATTTCAACAAGCTCAACTTTGTGTCCCACGCTCGCAGACACAAAGGGCTTGCATTGTGACTTTTTTATGTTAGCATTAAGAGAGTAAAAAGTCAAGCATAGAAAGCAAAAGAATGAAAATCGCTATCTGTTATCCTCCCCTTCCCAATCCTCACGGAACTCCACTTTTATCTCAAAATAGACAGTTCCAATTTTTTAGCTCGCCGACTTATATTTATCCTGTTGTGCCGGCGCAGGCCGCCTCGCTTTTGAAAAGCAAGGGTTACGAGGTTATTTGGATGGATGGCATTGCGGAGGAGAAAACCGAAGAAGCATATTGGAATTGGCTAGAAATAGAAAAGCCGGATTTAATAATGGTCGAAACCAAAACGCCGGTCGTCAAACGGCATTGGAAATTCATCAATTATCTCAAGTCGCAATTCCCAAATCTCATAACTGTCTTGGTCGGCGACCATGTAACGGCCCTGCCGGAAGAATCAATGCAAAATTGCCAAGTTGACTATATTTTAACCGGCGGCGACTACGATTTTTTGATGTTGAATTTAGCCAATCACTTGACCAAAAAAGAAAAATTAGAACCTGGAATTTGGCATAGAGAAACTCAAAACTCAAAACTAAAAACGCAAAACTACAACTTAAAAATAAAAACTACCGGGTCTTTTCAATTAAACCATGATTTAAATTCTTTACCTTTTATCGACCGTGAGCTAACAAAATGGCAATTGTACGCTTATGAAAATGGCAACTACAAGCGCACGCCCGGCACCTATGTAATGGCCGGCCGCGATTGCTGGTGGCGCCGCGACGGCGGCTGCAAATTCTGCGCTTGGACTATTTTGTATCCGCAGTTTCGCACGCGCTCTGTTAAAAATGTTTTGGACGAAATTGGCATATTAATTAAAAAATATCAAGTTCAAGAAATTATGGATGACACCGGCACTTTCCCAGTCGGAGGATGGCTGAAAGAATTTTGCCAGGGGATGCTCAAGCGCGGCTACCATAAAAAAATATATTTTGACTGCAATATGCGCGCCAATATTTTGACGCAGGAAGATTATAACTTGATGGCAAAAGCGGGATTTAGGTTTTTATTGTACGGCTTGGAATCAGCTAACGAAAAAACTTTAGAAAAAATTAACAAAGGCATTCCGGCCGGCGCGATAGTCCGCGATTGCCAAATGGCCAAAGAGGCTAATCGCCGCACGGGCGGCCACCTACAGCCGCACGCCACCTGCATGGTCGGCTATCCTTGGGAAAGCAAAAAAGAGGCCGAAAATACAATTGCCCTAACTGCCGACCTTTTCGGCAGAGGCCTTATTGACTCTCTACAAGCAACCATTGTCATCCCTTACCCGGGCACGGCGCTTTTCAAGGAGTGTGAAAAAAACAATTGGTTGAAAACTAAGGATTGGTCAAGGTATGATATGAGAGAACCGATAATGAAAATTCCTTATTCGGCATCAGCAGCCATGGCCCTGACCCGCGGGATTTACAAATCATTTTTAACGCCCAAATTTATTTTAAAGAAAATCATTTCTATAAGAGGATTGGAAGACATCAAGTTTTTGATGCGGGGGGGAATAAAATTCTTCGGCCATCTTACGGATTTTTCAAAGAAAGAGTAATATGCCAGCAAAAAAACGCGCCTTAATCACCGGAATTACCGGCCAAGACGGCTCATATTTGGCCGACCTTTTATTAGAAAAAGATTATCAAGTTTTTGGACTTGTCAGACGGTCGTCAACCAGCAACTATAGGAGAATTGAACATTTGAAAGACAAAATTACTTTGATACCGGGCGATTTACTGGACCAAATGTCCTTAATTCAGGCAGTCAAAGAAGCCAACCCAGATGAAGTTTATAATTTAGCCGCTCAAAGCTTTGTGCCGACCTCATGGACTTCACCACTTTCGACTGGAGAATTTACCGCATTGGGCGTGACGCGAATGTTAGAGACGGTCAGATTGATAAAACCAAAAGCTAAATTTTATCAGGCCTCTTCCTCGGAAATGTTTGGCAATACTCCTCATACGCCGCAAAACGAACAAACGCCATTTTCTCCGCGCAGCCCATATGGCGTAGCAAAAGTTTATGGCCATTTCATTACACTCAATTATCGGGAAAGTTATAATCTTTTTGCTGTCTCGGGAATATGTTTCAACCACGAAAGTCCCCGTCGGGGTTTGGAATTTGTCACCCGAAAAATTAGCGATGGGGTAGTCAGAATTAAATTAGGCCTGGCGAAAGATTTGAAATTGGGCAATTTAGACGCCAAGCGCGACTGGGGATATGCCCCCGACTACTGCCGTGCAATGTATTTAATGCTCCAGCAACCCAAACCACAGGATTTTGTCATCGGCACGGGCGTGGCGCACAGCGTCAAAGATTTTGTGAAAGCCGCTTTTGATACAGTTGGGTTGGATTGGAAAAAATACGTCAAAATTGATAAAAAATTTATCCGGCCGGCGGAAGTTGACCATTTAGTGGCCGACGCCTCTAAAGCCAAGAAAATTTTGAAATGGAAACCAGAAGTTTCTTTTGAGCAATTAGTCAAAATAATGGTTGAAGCAGATTTGGCCAGGATTTTCAAAGAAAGAAAGTAAGAATGCCAAGCAGCAGAAAGAGAGCCGAAGGCGAAAAAATATTAATCACCGGCCACCGCGGTTTTGTCGGCAAATATTTATTTGATTTTCTTGCCAAAAAAAGCCACAAAATTTTTGGTTTGGATTTACCGCAGTGCGATATTACAAAAGCCAAACAAGTTGAAGAAAAAATTTTAAAAATTGCGCCTGACCAAATTTATCATTTAGCTGGTTTTGCCAAAACAACTGGTAGGCGCAATTTGACCTTCAAAGTCAATGTGGACGGCACCCTTAACATCCTTAACGCCGCAAAGAAATTAGGCAAAGGGGTGAGGATTTTACTTGCCTCAAGCGGTATGGTTTATGGCAATTGTCACAAAGCGGCCTTAGAAACTGACCCCATTAAGCCAATTGGTGACTATGCAGAAAGCAAGGCGCAAATGGAAAAGAGAGCTTTAAATTTTAAAGATAAAAATTTAGATATTGTTATTGCCCGGGCATTTAATCACACTGGACCTGGGCAAAAATTGGGCTTTGTGGTGCCGGATTTTGCTTGCCAAATTGCCCGGATTGAAAAAAGTAAATTAGCAACCACAATGAAAGTTGGGGATTTGACCGCTAAGCGTGATTTTTTAGACGTGCGTGAGGTAGTCTTGGCTTACAAAAAGATTATGGAAAAAGGCAAATTATCACTTTACAATATCGCCACCGCTAAGCCCCACTCAATAGAACAAATTTTAAAAATACTCCTTTCATTTTCTAAAGTTAAAATTGATATTCAAATTGACAAAAGCAAATTGCGTCCGTCTGATGTGCAAAAATCAACCGGTAGCATTGCCAAAATCAAAAAAGAGCTTGGCTGGCAACCAAAAATCCCACTTGCAAAAACACTAAAAGATACGATGAATTTTTGGCGAAAAAATATTTAATTAAAATAATTTATTATTAAAACAATGCCAAAAAAAAGAGGGCAACAAATTATTAGTGAATTATTTCTTTAACCGTTTTGATAATATAATCTACTTCTTTATTTTTTAGTTTTGGTGAGAGTGGAAGACTTACAGTTTGTCGACCAATTTTCATAGCGTTAGGATAATCTTGTGGTTTCCAACCAAATGTATTTTGATAATATTTATGTTCGGGAATACTTAAGTAGTGTACTCCAACTCCAATTCTTTTTTCTGTCATTTTTGCCAAAAATTCATCACGCTTAATTAAAGTTTTATAATGGTCTATTAAGATTGTATAAAGATGGTATGCATGTCGAGTTCCTTTATCTATTGGAGCTGGTATACCTAAAGGTAAATTATTAAAAGCAAAATTATACTTGTTCCATATTTCTTTCCTTCGTTTCCAATTATTTTCTACCCTTTTTAGTTGATGAATTCCTATGGCTGCTTGAATATCCATCATATTATATTTATAACCACATTCAACCACTTGATAATGTTTATATCCTTTGTCACTAAAGCGTTTCCATGCATCTCTTGACATACCATGGAGAGCAAGAACTTTAAGTCTATTGGCATCGTCCTTATTCTTAGCCAAAATCATACCACCTTCCCCAGTGATTACGTTTTTCGTTACATAGAAACTAAAACACCCAAAGCGACCGAAATTTCCCGCCTTCACTCCGTGGTATTCAGTCTCTATCGCGTGGGCACAGTCTTCAATAATTGTTAAATTATGTTTTTTTGCTATTGCACATATTTCGTCCATTTCACAAGCGCGTCCAGCAAAATGTACAGGGATGATAGCTTTTGTTCTTGAGGTTATTTTTTTTATGATTTCGTCAGGGTTAATATTCATTGTGAGCTGATTTATGTCAGCAAGTACAGGAGTTGCCCCGGTGTGAATAATGGAATTAACCGTTGAACAAAAGGTTAAAGGTGTGGTTATTACTTCATCTTTTGGCCCAATACCCGCGCATAAAAGACTTAGATGAAGTGCCGCTGTGCATGAATTAACAGCGATAGCATATGAAGCA
The DNA here is from genome assembly GCA_002771215.1 of Candidatus Nealsonbacteria bacterium CG23_combo_of_CG06-09_8_20_14_all_40_13. Classification (GTDB taxonomy): domain Bacteria; phylum Patescibacteriota; class UBA1384; order UBA12157_A. Next base: position 15,972 of record PCRM01000017.1, read on the forward strand.
TTTTTGTATTCGCGGAAATCTTCTTCAAAGCGAGCGACTTTTGGGCCAGTACCTAACCATCCATTTTTCATACTTAAAACTACTTCGTCAATCTCTTCTTTACAAATTTGCGGTGAGCCAAAAATAATAAATTTCGTGGGTTTGAGTTTATTCATTCTTTCTTCTATTAATAATTATAATTATTGTATCACAACTAATGGGTTAGTAAACTGAGTAAAAGAAATTGCTATCCATATAGGTTGGTAACCTATTGAAAAGGTTATTTATGTGTAATAAGATTATTATAAATATGATGAAGGGAAATTTTAATTAAAAAATTAAATAAAAAAATCCCAAAAGAAAAATTACCTACAGTGTCTTTTGTAACAGCGACTTTTAATAGTGGTTGGTGTATTAAAGAATCATTAAAATCTATTTTGGAGCAAGATTACCCTAAAGATAAAATCGAAATTATTTGGGTTGATGGTGGTTCGACAGATAACACTTTAGAGTTAGCAAAAAAATATAAAGTTAGAGTGGTTAAAAACAAATTCATTCTTGGTGATCCAGGATATGCCATAGGAGGTGAGAAAGCAAAAAGCGATTTTGTGGTGTTTATGGGCCATGACAATCAGTTAGTCCAAAATAATTGGATTAGATTAATGTTAAAGCCATTTATTGAGGACAAAAATATTGCCGCCGCCTTTCCCCATTTAGATAACAAAGATAGTGATAATTGGTTAACAAGATATGTAAATCGTTTTACAGATCCCGGCAATCATTTTGTATATGGCTATGCGAATAATCCGTTGACATTTGAAAAGGTTTACAAGGCAATTAAAAAAACTAAAGACTGGGTTGTTTTTGATTTTATTTTAAAAAATCACCCAATACTTGAGTTTGAACAGGGATTCATGCTTAAGAAGTCGGCGTATCGTCGAGATAAAAATACTTGGTATTGTGGTATTCTAGCAGTTTTAGATATGATAAAAAAAAGAAAGCAAATTGCCTATGTGCCCTTAGCCAGTAATTATCACGCTACTTTGAATAAGAGCATAAGACAGTTTATTAAAAAGCATCGATGGGCTATTGATTATAACTTGGATTCAAGGGAAACTTTTGGGATGTATAAGCAGAAATTCGGATTAAAAGCAAGAAGACAATATATCTCTTCGGGACGGCGTCTTAGACAGTTGATTTATCCTTTTTATGGAATAAGTTTTATAATTCCATGTTTTAGGGCGATATATTTCTATGTAAAAGATGGAGAAAAGGAATGGTTTTATCATCCCTTTATTACGTTTATTTCCGCTTTTATTATCTGGCAAGAAGTAATTAGAATTATAATCTTACGAAGAAACCCGATTATAGATAGATATTAAAAAAATCAAAGATAACAGATCAAAAAGCCTCTATTGAAAAGTAATTTTTGATTAAAGTTGAAATAAATATATATGCTTAGAAAGATAATTTTAGCAGTTAAATCCATAAAGAATTTGCATATACTTATCTTAGATTTCTTGGGATTCTTTAAAAGGGATGCTATTTACAAATTAAGAAATGGAATTCATATCGTAGCTAGGGGTGGGTCTACAGATTATGCTGAAATTATAATTATTAATGCGGACTCTGAATATCCTAGCAGATTTTTCCCTAGAAATATTAGACCAGTGATATTGGATATAGGCGCTCACATAGGAGTATTTTCTTTGTTAATTACTAAAAAATTATCTTGTAAAAACCCAAGTATTTTTGCAATTGAACCCGGGTCTAGTAATTATTCTTATTTAGAAAAAAATGTAAGATTGAATAATTTTCGGTGTATAAAGTCATTTAAACTGGCAATGACTGGAAAAACTGGTAAGGGATTTTTGTTTTTAAATGGCAACAAATATGATGGTTGCTTTGTTGGTATGAGAAAAAATGATTTATTGGCTTGTGAAAAAATTTCAACGATTTCCCTGGAAGATTTTTGTAAAGCGCATAATATTTCAATTGTTGATTTAATGAAAATGGACATAGAGGGTAGCGAATATGATGTTTTTGAATCTTCCATTAATTTTATCAAGAAACACGTAAGATCCATTTTTGTTGAGCTACATAATATAGATAAAAATAGAAATTATCTTACTTTCAAAAATTATATTGTTAAACATGGTTTTTCTATTGACGTTGAGATTATGAATAGAACATTATTTCTAAGAAACAATAAACTAAAAAATGAAAAAATTTAACAGCAGTATTAAAGAGAGACTTACGGGTAGACATAAATATAGTTTTAAATTTTGTGGTGATGTTAAAGGCAAAGAAATTCTTGATGTCGGTAGCTCTTACGGATGGTTTGAGAAATTTACAATTAGGGCTGGGTGCAAGTCGGTAGTGGGGATAGAACCAGAAGAGAAGCTTTTTTATGAAGCTCAAAAAGAAGTTCCGGGGGCAATGTTTAAGAAAGGTTCTGCCTTATATATTCCTGCCAAAGATCAATCTTTTGATTTGGTGGTTATGTTCGATGTTATCGAACATATACCGAAAGGAACAGAAATGATTGCCCTTAAAGAAATTAAAAGGGTTTTAAAACCACGTGGAACCTTGGTCATGTCGACAGATTTTAGTTTTTGGTTGGCAAAAATAATGGATCCGGCTTGGTATTTTGGCCATCGACATTATAATGAGAAACAGTTAAATAGAATGTTAAAAAAAGTAGGTTTTAAAATTGAGAAGATTGAAAAAAGAGGAGGTTTTTTTGAAATGATAAGTGCGATTCTTTTATATATTTTTAAATGGATTTTTAGAAGAGAGGTCCCTTTTAAAAAATTTTTAGAACAGAAAAGGGATGAGGAATATCTTATAAAAAAAGATGGATTTATGACAATTTTTGTTAAGGCTATTTGCTGATTTTTTTTACTAAAAATATATAGTTTCTAGAGATTAATCCAACTGGCAATATTTTATTTAATCCTCGATCAACTGAAGCAATAATTTTAAGTAATAATTTATAGTTAATTATTTTATAAATAAAGAATGGGAAAACTGCTCCTTTTTGAATTTTAATAATTTCCAAATTATTTTTTTTCAGTTGTTTTATAAATCCAGGGATAAAAAATAAAAAATAATTAGCCCATGGTAATCCTAATAAGTGAATTGAGAATAAATTGGGAATCTCAATAATGGCATAACCACTTTTTTTTAAAGTTCTTGAGATTTCGGAAATAACAAAAGGCCATTTCTTCATGTATTTTAATACTCTAATACAAAGTACTAAATCAAAAAGTTTATCCTTAGAAGGAAGTCCTTCTTCGGCGTTATGTGGCTTAAGATTTAATTTTTCGTTTTTAAGGTTTTTTTTAGCTTCTTGTAACATCTTTTCAGAAATATCCACTCCGTAAAGGCTTATATTTCTATCCTTGAAAAGAAGCAAATTTCTTCCTGCGCCGAAACCGATTTCAAGCAGATTACTAAATTTCAAGTCTTTTGTCGCTTCTTTAATAAAATCTATTTCAATATGATTAAGATAATTTAACCCTCTACTACCATAGAAGGCTTTTTGATTGTAGGTATTAGAAAAGTCGTTAAAGAATTTTCTTATGCGGTTTTTCTTCATATAATATTTTTTTAAAAAAGTAATGTCTTAACTTTATCATAATATTTTTCCCAAGTCATCTTCGCAACAGTATTCTTATTAGTTTTTATTACTAAGTTTCTTAATCCTATATTGGACAGAAGATTTCTAGCTTTTTTGACAGTGTTTTTAATATCACCAGGCTTAACTAGGCAATAAGAAGCTATATTTTTGGGGAAAAGTTCACTAATTGCGCCAATATTAGTGGTAATAACCGGAATTCCTGCAGCCATGATTTCTAATAGCGCTAATGGATATTCTGGTATTTCTCCTGAAAAACGATAGAGAAAAAATGCTAAATCTGAATCACAGATGTTTTTTCCCGGATTATCAATATATTTTTTTATTAGAAAAGTATTTTCTTTAACTTTAGGGAATTGTGATAAGATTTTTTTTAAAAATTTAACGTTTGTTTCAGGAGTAATAATTAGTTTAGTTTTAATTTTTAAACCTTCTTCTAATAGCGAATCTATTGAAATTAACATATCATCAATGCCTCTTACGCTATAAATATGACCAAAATATAATAAAAGTTTTTCCATTGACGGGTGTTTTATTTTAAAATCCAAAAGCTCTTGTTGGACGCCAAATTGGATTTGTTCTACTTTAGCTTTAGGAGCCAAAGATATGATTTTGTTCTTTAATCTTTGGCTTTGGACAATAATTTTTGTAATATTTCCATTTTGTAAAAATTTTGAGAAAAATAGTTCAACTGGTTTGCCCAAAACCGAAGGGTGAAGGATACAGTTTGATGGTTGAAGGAAAAGATCATAGAGTCTTATAAATTTCAAATCCTTAACTGAGATTCCTCCGTTGATAAGATTTAAAATTATTTTATTGGGATACGTTCTAGCTCTCCAGCTAAAAATACATCCGCCGGAAAGGCTTCCAAGGAAATAAATAATGCCTTGGTTATTTTTTTCTTTTATGAATGAAAGGGTATTATCAAAAAAGGATAGATATGAACCGGGGAGATAAATAAAGTTAATTTTTTTATTAAATTTTTTAATTTCTTTTTTTGTTCCATTACTTACGATGTTTATATTAATTTCTTCTTGTGCTCTTTGGGCAATTTCCCAAGCTATTTTGGGAAGGGCAGACAGTTTATTTAAATCAAATTTTTCTCTAAGGATGATATTTAAAATTTTCATTTTTTGTTATAATACAATAATGAATTGTCGGTTAAAGATATTATACACAAATCTTGGGGATACAACTATTTACGCTTATGATAAACCTGCGGGTAGAATTTTAGGATGGGCAAGAGGAAATAATGATGTTTTTATACTTGCTCCTCAATTAGACTTGGAAATAATAAAAAAAGAAATATTGGATAAAGAAAAATCAAAAGTGCAAGCTATTTTTCTCCCTTTTACCAAAAAGGAAACTAGCTCTAATTTTGGAATAATTATTTCTTATTTGATTAGGATATTAATTTCTCCTTTCATTTTAGTTAAAAGATTACCAGTTTTTGACTTTGCGTTTTCTAATTCTCCCTTTTTAGTAGATATCATACCAATTTTGTGGTTAAAAATTTTTGGTAAGTGTAAACATTGGGTTTTAATGATGGATAGCGTTGTTCCACCTCCGAAAGAACGAAGTGGTAATTCAATTGTGAATATACTTACTTACGTAGAATCACTTTTGGTTGGTAGGATTGCCAACATTTTTGCAGATAAGGTTTTCACCGTTAATCCAGAGCTAAAGAAGGAAATGATTAATAGGGGAATAAAAGAAAGCAAAATAATTCTTACTCAAAATGGTCTTATCGTGAAAAATATTTTAGCGGTTAAAAAGCCAAAAAATATAGAATACGAAGCCGTTTATATGGGAAGAATTAGTATAAATAAGGGCGTTTTAGATCTTATTAAAATATGGAAAAAATTAGTTAAAAAAATGCCAAAAGCAAAATTAGCAATAATGGGCATGGGATTAGATGATGTTGTTATAAAATTTAAAAGGGAAATAGAAAAAAACGGCTTGGGAAAGAATATTGAATATTTGGGGTTCACGCCTAGCGATAAAAAATATAAGGTTTTAAAAAATAGTAAAGTTTTTTTATACCTATCTAAAGTAAATGCTGATGAGAGTTGGGGGATAAGCTTAATGGAAGCCTTGGCTTGTGGATTACCGGCAATTAGCTATAATTTACCAATTTATGAATATATTTATAAAACTGAAGGTCTTATTAGAATTAAATGTAATGATATAGATTCTGTGACTGAAAAACTAGTCTATTTGCTTGAAAATCAGAAAGTCCGACTGGCTCTTTCTCAAAAATGTATAAACTTTGCTAAAAACTTTGATTGGTTTAAAATAGCGGAAGTAGATTTGGAAAAGATTAGAAAGAGCGTTTCATTATAAGATATTTAAAAATCTTTTACTCAATAGCTATATTTTATATATTTATTGTTTAAAAATTAACTCAATGAATGATTATTTTTTGTCGAAATTAACTTGTCCTTATTGCCATAACGATTTGCGGCTTCAAAAGAAAAAAGATTTGGAGTATTTTTATTGCAATAAATGCTTGCGTAAATATGATTTTACGAATGGCATTCCAAATTTTTTACCCGATGATATTCGTTTAAGAAAAGATATTGAATCAAAAAAAATATTTGGAGTAAAATGGGTTCCAGGCTATCGTGGTTGGAAGCCAAATTTAGCAGCAAAAATAATCTCATTTAGTTTTAGTCATGAGAGTGGAAGAATTGAGGAGAAAATAGGCACTAAGTCAATAGTGTTAGATGTTGGTTGTGGAGATGATGCTAGGGGAGACGTAAATGTAGACGTATATATTCCAAAGCCACTACCGCCAAATTTTTTATTAGCGTCAGCAGAATTATTGCCTTTTAAAGATAATACGTTTGATATTGTCAGAAGTGCTTATGTAATAGAACATAATTTATTTCCTGTTAAAATGATTAAAGAACATTTTAGAGTCTGTCGTAAAAAAGTGAAAATTTATACCGATAATTCAGATTGGTTAGGTGTTATTGTCTATAGGATTTTAAATACAGGATCAATATTTCACGATGAGCACTATTTCAAGTGGTCGAAGGAATACTTTTTTAATCTACTTAACAGACTTGGGTTAGAAGGTAGAGTCGCATTATTCAATTCAAGTCCGTCTTTTTTTGTTAAATTTCTTTCATTTTTTGGAAAATTACCACGAATAGGCCCTTTTTTCTATCGAGATTTATATATTGAAATAGTCAAAAAACAAGAGAGAGTAGAATGAGACTTAAAACAATACTTCAGTCATCAAAATCTAAGAAAATAATCTTCTTTTTGGTTTTTTTGATTTTGTCATTTATCTTTATTAGAGGAATCATTTTCTCTAAGGGATTAGTAGTAGGAAGCGATTGGATGATGCCTCTCACTTTTCAGCAGATGGGGGAATATATAGAAAGACAATTCTATACCTGGACATATGATATGAATTTATTTGGGGTTAAAAATCCGTTCTTTGTTACATTGCCTTTTGTCTTCTTGGTAAAGATGTTTGTACTGTTCGGATTAAACGGAGAAATACTCTCAAAAGCATTAATAATTATGATTTTTACTTTATCTGGCACATCAATGTTCTTACTTTTAAAATTTTTAGGGTTAAAAAACGTAAGTTCTGTGGTGGGAGGTTTCATCTTCATAACCATGCCTGTTTTTTTTAACTATACCATAATGGGCTGGTGTTTTGTTCTTCTGGCTGTAGGAACGATATTGCCAATAACAGTGATTTGCTTCATAAAATCTGTTGAAGAAAAAAAAATATTCTATTCTGTAATATCTGGCTTGTTGTTCTCGGTTGCAATAATTCAAAGTCAATCTCTTGTTTGGTTTCCCATGGTTTTTTTAGCCCTATCTTTTTACCTAGTGAAGGATAAAGCAACTTTCTTGTCATATGCTAAATCAATCTTGATAGTCATTCTAATCGCCTTGGCGCTACATAGTTCCTGGTGGCCAAATCTTATTTTAAATCACGACCCTGGCGTTATGAATTCTGATCTAGGTTTAGATTCTGTGAGCTTGGGGATGCGATCAAGGTTAAGCGTCATAAATATCTTAAGAGCTTGGGGGGGGTTGTTTAACTATCAATACGAAATTAGTTATCCTAAAAGCTTAATGCCAATATCATTTTTAATTTCCCTGATGGCAATTGCGTCTTTGTTACTCCGTAAAGTGAACAAAAGAGATATTAGAATTCCACTAGTTGTCATACTCTTCTATATGGTTATTTTGTTCTTTATTGATCCAAGATTTATGGCAAAAATGCCATTTTCCAATTTGATTAGGGACATTGGCCGATTCACGATTCTTACGTCTTTCTCTTATACAATTTTGGCTAGTTTTTTTCTGAGTTATTTGCTTGAGTCGGTGAATAAAAAGAAAAAATTTTTTGCTTTTTTCTTGTTGTTTTTAATTTTTTTAAACTCTTTTTCATTTTTTTCTGGCAAGTTATACGGTGAGGCACAGAATAATTATGACGTAAGACTAAGAACTTACAGATTCTCAGAGGACTATTATTTTGCCGAAAACTATTTAAACAAAATAAAAAGGGATGTTAAATCTTATTATCCGCCCAGCGGGACGAACATAGGTATTAAAAACCAACCAAAGCTTGATGTGGATTTTAAAGAAATAAAAGACCCTTTTAGGGGTTACTCACCTATTCCTGGTGGTATTTATATGTACTACTCTAGCATGGGTAAACCACCAGAAATTAGTTTTTTATTAGATTCTTTATTTAATGAGAATCATTCTGCAAAATACCTGCTGTTAATGGGGATGATGAATATCGAAGACATAATAATTAGGAATGATATCAATTATCCTGACGCACAAATGCCAAGCATTGCATACCTCTTGTCTAATACTGAAAGCAAAAATTTGTTAAATTTTGGCAAAGTCCAAATTATTAAGAATAAATACTTTCTTCCCCACTTTTATATCCCTCAAAATATAATTTATTCGAATGAGGATACTGGGAGCTTGGTGGATATTGTAGATTCCGGAGATAGGAATATTAGGTCTGCAATTTTTCTTACGGACAATACTGAAAAAAATGTGGAGGATTTGGATAAAGCGCGGATAATACAGACGGCGGATGAAATTTTTGTAAAATGGGAACTGGAAAATGCAATTAATGAAGAAAAGTTGAGGACGTCATCTCCTGGAGAGTTAAACATTAAGCATGATTTTTCTAAATTAGTTTATAAAATAGAAATTCCAAAAGATGGCGAATATGAGATTTTTATAAGTGAGAATGGAGAAAAGAAGAATTTAGGGAAAAAATATTTTGAAAAAGGAAACCAAGAATTGGTTTTACCAATTAAAGGGATTAGTGAAAATTTAATTGATAAGAATTTGCAGATAAAAGATTATATATCGGATTCTATTTATAAAGTCCGTTTTGATTATCAAACCCTCAACAATGCCAATTTTTTTATTAAAGAAAATAATAATAAAGGAATTGCTCAAACAAATTTATCTTCCACCGGCGAAAAATTCGAACACTTTGAAATGTATTTTAAATCTTCCTCAGGGGCAACAAATGCTGCCATTCATTTATCAGCTCCCAAAGACAATAATCCTGATATAAAATACAAAAATGTTCAAATTCAACGTATTTTACAACCGTCTTTAATTTTAGAGAGCATTAAGCCTCAAGCTTCAATTTCCAAACCTCAAACACCTAAAATCACTTTTGTTAAAATTAATCCAACGAAATATAAAGTCAAAGTTGAGGGAGCAAAGGAGCCTTATAATTTGGTTTTTTCCGAGAGTTTCCATCAAGGATGGAAAGCCTATGTTAGCGATCAACAGTCAGCGATTAGCAATCAGCAATATGGGGAAGTGGTGGCGAGCTATTTTGATGGGGAGATAAAGGAAGGAACCCATAAAAATATTTTCTTGGATAGAAATACTTTTGAAACTGGGGGTAAAAAATCGATTCCTGAAGAAAGACATTTATTAGTTAATGGTTATGCTAATTCTTGGTATATTACCCCAGAAGATACTAATGGTAGACAAGATTATGAAATAATTATTGAATTTGGGCCGCAAAGGTCGTTTTATATCGGGCTATTTATATCAGGATTGACTTTGATGGGATGTTTAGGTTATTTAATTTTTACTTTTTTTAGGAAAAAATGAAAGAAAATTTCAAAATAAATTTTTACCAATACTTTTTTTTAAAGAGTATTGTTTTAAAATGCAAAAAATTATGACAAAAGATAAATGCTATGATTGGCGCCATTTAGTAGATACCTACCAAAGTATTATTAGTCCTAACAATGTAGTAGTTGAAATTGGCAGTTCTACCGCTCATAGAACACTTGAGTTGTCGAGGCATTGTAGAAACTTGATTGGAATAGAAAAATTCCCAGAGAGAATTTCGCACAATCTTTCTTCAGGTAAAAATAATATTAGAATCATAAATACTGATTGGTATAAATTAAGTAAGGTGGTCCCTTTGGGCTCTATTAATATTGTTGTTGCTTCTCATGTGATTGAGCATGTCAAGAACGATGTCAGATGTCTTAATGAAACTTTTAAGGTTTTAAAACGGGGGGGTTATTTGTTATTTAATACTCCAAATAGGAAAAGATTAACAAGGAGCGTTATCGAATTATTTACAGGAGAAAGAAAGTTTCCTTATTGGGAACATATGAGGGAATATACTAGATTGGATCTTGAAAAACTTATAGCCAGCTCCAAATTTTCAGACAGTAAAGTCAAGATTACCGGCTTTGTATTAGGCATACATGGCATGGGTATTAAGATTTTTTTGAAGAAATTTCCTACTTTTTTAGATAAATTTTCAAACTTTTGGGAGGTATTAATACAAAAATAAAAAATAGCTGGAAAGCCTATATTAACGGTCAGCAATCAACGATTAGCAATCAACAATATGGGGAAGTGGTGGCGAGTTATTTTGATGGAGAAATTAAAGGAGGAGAACATAAAAACATATTTTTGGAAAAAGCCACTCTTAAAACTTGGGAAAGAAACCAATTGCCCAAGATTGAATTTGGGCCGCAAAGACTATTCTATGTTGGCCTTGGAGTCTCTTTGGCTACCTTTTTGGCATGTGTGGGATATTTGGGATATAGTTTTGCCAGAAAGAAAATAGTGGCGAAAAATGAATAAAATTAAAAATTTTTTAGAAGGATATAAAGTTTGGATATTGGTTTTTACCGGAGTAAATATTTTATTTGATATTTTTGTTCTTAAATTTACTTCGGATTTATTAATTTTGTTTTTAACCGGTTTGTGGATTTTATTGGTTTGTCTTTTTAAATTTAAAAGTGATGTTTCTATTAGCCTGGCACTTGGGTTTTTAATCTTATGCCCATTTTTGTTAATATTTAAAAAAGAGCCGATAGCGGAACAAGCAGCAATTTTGGTTTATGTATTTTTGGCAATTGGAGCAATCCAAATGTTTATTGAAAATATAAAAGAAAAAAATAAAGAGAAAACCGACAATGCTCAACAATAAAAAATCTTTTTGGATCGCTTTATTCTTTCTGGTTCTAATATTTATTTTTCTCGGGCCAGTCATTTTTTATCCTACGTCTTACCTTTCTGGCCTATCTGGCGACCCATTCGGCATTTTATATTCTTTCTTCTGGCAAAAATATGCTTTCCTTAACCATCTAAACCCTAATTTTAACAGCTTGCTTAATTTTCCTTTTGGGGTGGATTACAGTTCGCCTTTGCCCCAATCTTTAGCTGGTATTTTCGCCAAATATCTTTCTATCTTGTTTAATGAGGTAGTCGCCTATAATTTAATAATTTTCTCAAGTTTTGTTTTGACTTTCATCTTTGGCTATTGGCTTGTTTTCAAATTTATAAACAACAAAACCGGCGCTCTTCTTTCAGCGACCATCATTACTTTTGCCCCCTATCACCTGGCCCACGCTAGCCAACATTTAATCTTAGCCAATATCCATTGGTTAGTTCTTTTTGTTCTTGTCTTACTTAATATGTCTCGAAAACCAACCTGGGTTTTGGGCATTTTAGCTGCTGTCTCCTTTTCTTTAACTGTCTTAGACGGTTATCTTTATGGATTTTTTGCTTTGGTAGTTTTAGCCGTTTGGATACTGACCAAATTAATTTGGGCGGTAATTTGTAAAGAGATGTCCATCAACCGCAAAAATCTTCTTATCTATCTTTGTAGCGTTGTTTTTGCCTTGGCCATTATCCAAATCTTCTCCCCCAATTTAATCAAAAATATCCTCAAAAATCCTACTCAAATAGCGGAAAGTACCGGTACCAAACGAACCTATGAGGAGCTTTCCGTCTATTCAGCCAGAACCTACAATTTTCTTTTGCCGCCGTCAAACAATCCTATTTTTGGCAAGTACACTAAAAAAATTTATGAACAGGACATTGCCCAACCCGGCTCAAACGTCACTGAACAAACTTTGTATTTGGGTTGGACACCGATAATACTTGCCCTTTTGGGCCTATTTTTATATTTCAAAAACAAAAAATTCAGGCAAGAACGGTTTTCTTTTTTAATTATTTTTTCAATTTTGTTGGCTTTGGCCGGCTTTTATTTTTCTTTCGCGCCAACGATTAGTATTTTTGGACTAAAAATTCGTACCCCTGCTGCTTGGCTTTTCAATTTTATGCCTTTTATTCGAGTTTACGCCCGTTTTGGGTTATTGGTGGTTATATCTGTTGCTACTTTGGCCGGCCTTGGTTTATCTTTAATTTTAAAGTCAGTTGGAAACGCTAAACTAAAATATTTTTTATTTTTTATCTTTTATTTTTTAATTCTTTTGGAATTTGCCAATTTTTCCCCTTGGCCAGTGGTTGATGTTTCCCAAAAGGCAATGCCGGCCGTCTATCAATGGTTAAAAGAGCAAAGGGGGAATGACTGGGCGGTGGCTGAATATCCATTATTATCAACTGAGGAAGACCTAAGTTATAATTATCTTCTTTGGCAACGCTTTCATCAAAAACCACTCATCTACGGGGCGAAAGTAAATTCTGTGTGGGAAGAGAAAAGAAAGGAAATCGTCAATATCGAAAGTTCAGAAACCATTGCTAAACTTAAAGAACGAAAAGTAAAATTTGTAATTATCCACCAAGGCAGATTCACCCCCGAAAACGCCCAAAAATATCCAGCTGAATACAATCTTGGTCAAACCCCTCATTTAAGTCAGGTTAAAAATCTTAAGTTTCTGGCTAATTTTGGCAATGCTGAGGTCTACCAGATTTATTAATTTTGCATTTTGATTTTTGAATTTTGATTTTAAGCGCAAAGCGCGCTTATCCCTTAGCCAGCACCACGCCCCACACCTGCCTTGCGCCAGCCGCCCGCAAAACTTTAGCCGCCTCCTGCAGGGTGGCGGCAGTGGTGGCCACATCATCTACCAATAAAATATTTTTATTATTGATTATTTTTTTACTATTGCGGCAGGCAAAAACGCCTCGAACGTTAGTTTTGCGCTGTTGCCCCTTTAATTCAACCTGGGGCCTGGTCCATTTTGTTCTAACCAACGCGTTCTCCAACAGGTCTAAATTAAAATAAGTGGCCACATTGGCAGCCAACAATTGGGCTTGGTTAAAACCGCGCACATTTTGCCTTTTCCAGTGAAGCGGCACGGCCATAACAACTGTATTTTTCCCAATAGGATTTTTCTTCAGTTGCCAAATTAAAAAAGCGGCCAAAATATCGGCCAATTCCCTGATGCCTTCGTATTTGTACATATGAACCAGCCCCCGCAAAGGGCCCTCGCGCCAATGGCAGGCCGAGATAATTCCCGTCAGATTCGATTTTGACCGACAACGCGAACAAAATTGACCCTTCGGGGTCAATTTTTGACAGTTAGGACAAGTAGGAGATTGAACAAACACAATTTCTGCCAAACATTTTTCACACAGCCAAGTCCCTTCCCCCCGGCAGCCGGCGCAAAACTTGGGAAATACTGTGTCCAGTACAAATTCTTTAGCGGACTGCAACATTCCAGTAAATTCCATAATCTTCGAGCCAAGTTATACCGTCGGCAACCACTCTGAAGTATTCGCTGTAAGTGTTGACGGGCTGACCGGCCGGAATTTTCATCCAAAACGAGAAGGTGGCGGTCTCACCGGGCGCCACTGAACCCTGCTGCATTTTAATTCTATCAGGTGAAATCCAGCCCGACGGCCCATCGCCTTCGCGAATTAAGTCCGAGATTCTATTTTTTGGCCGGTCGGTCCCAAGATGGACAATAGACTGCTGCCAGGTAATGCTGCCCGTATTTTTGACTGTTAAAGTGAAGTTATTGGATTGACCGGCAGAAAGCGTCGGATAACCGCTTTGGCCAATGTAGGCATAATGATAGGCATCTGGCAGCGTGATAACTTTGACATCCCAGAAAATCCCCATATCCTCCATCCACATTATATTGTCAGCCACCGGTCGGAAATACTCGCGATAAGTGCCGGCAGGTAAATTAGAAGGTACTTGCATCCAAAATGAAAAAGTGGCTGTTTCGCCCGGCGCCACAGATGCCTGCTGCATCACCACTCTTTGCGGCGACATCCAGCCGGACGGCCCATCACCTTCACGCACAAAGGCGGAAACTCGGTCGCGGGAGCGGTCGGTGCCAAGACGAACGGTATTTTTATCCCAAGTCATAGTGCCGGAATTACGCAAAGAAAGCACGAAATTATATGACTGGCCCGCCATTAAGGTCGGGTAGCCGTTTTGGTCGGCGTAGGAGGCGGAATATGATTTTGAATACTGGTTAAAGAGAGACCAGAAATTGATATTACCATTGTAAACGTGGGGAGTGTAGCGGTACAAAGCAGAGGTGGCCCTGTTGCCAAAAGTGCCGCAATTAGTTCCATTCCAATCGGAAAAACAAAAGCCCTGGCCAACTTGATAATCACCAAAACCATACCCTTGCGCGCGCTCATAGTTGTAGCGTAGCTGCCAGGCGCCCCACTCAACCTGTCTGGTAAAACCAGCGTAAGACGGGTTGCACGAACCAGAATCGGGACAGCCGTAACCCATCGCTTTTCTTAAAACATCATCATTGCGGCTGGTCATCGTGATTAAACTTTGCTCTTTTTGCAGGGTGGTTAAAATAACGTAAGGGTTGACTGTGCCAGTGGCAGAATTTACAGTGATGCCGTTCAAACTTGTAGGCGTTTCGCTGGAGCGGCCGGCGGCCGCGTCAAAAATAATCTGCGCTGCGCTGCGGCCGCCTTCGGAATAGGAGGCCAGAAAACCGCCTTTCTGCGACAAAAAATCTTGTATCCCCTGCAAAGTTAAACTATCCCGATTAATAAAAACGGCATCATCAATTAAATTTGAGGAGTCAAAACCGCCGGCTTGGGCTTTTGGGGCTGTTGGCGGCTGAACCACAAAAATAGCAGCCAAAATTATAGCTGCCAAAGCATAAAATAGTATTTTTTTGACAAATTGTTTAATTTGCCCCTCTTTTTTCATATCTTTTTTTATTATAGCTGAAATTTGACAATCTGGCAAGCTTGGCTTTATAATTTAAAGAGAAAGCTAAAAACCTAACAGGTTAATATTTCTTTTAAGAAAGCGAGGGGAAATGTCTAACAACAAAGAGACCAAAGATTTGTCCACAGACGCCGACTGGATGGATGATTATGAGGGGCAATTGGCTGTTGATGTTTATCAAACCGAGGAGGATGTAGTGATTAAAGCGCCGATTGCCGGGGTTAAGCGCGAAGATTTAGAGATTTCCATCACCGATGAGGTGGTCAACATTAAAGGCGAAAGGCGTGAGAATGAAGAAGTGGCGAAGGAAAATTATTTTGTTCAGGAATGCTACTGGGGCGGTTTTTCCCGCTCTTATATTTTGCCGATTGCGGTGGATTCAGAGCAGGCAAAGGCCTCTTTAAAGAAGGGTATTTTAACCATCGCTATTCCCAAATTGGAAAAAAGTAAAACACGCATATTAAAGGTTGAAGACGTAGAAGAGTAACAATGAAAGTTAAAAAAGCTGTTTTTCCGGTGGCGGGGCTAGGCATCCGCTTTTTGCCCGTCACCAAAGCACAACCAAAAGAAATGCTGCCGCTGGTGGACAAGCCAATGATTCAGTATGCGGTTGAAGAGGCAATTGCGGCGGGAATTTTTGAATTTGTGATGGTGACTGGGCGGGATAAAAGGGCGATTGAAGACCATTTTGACCATTCCTTTGAGCTGGAAGAAATGCTCAAAGCCAAAGGCAAAACAGATTTACTGGCCGAGGTGGAAAAAATTTCGGCAAAGGGCGATTTCATTTATATCCGCCAGAAAAAACCGCTGGGGCTGGGGCACGCGGTGCTCTGCGCTAAGCCGATTGTCTGCAATGAACCTTTCGCCGTTTTTTTGCCAGACGAAATTGTCCAAGGGCCATCGCCGGAAATCGGCCATTTATTAAAAATTTTTGAAGAAAAACAATGTTCGGTCATTGCGCTGATGAAGTCGCCACGCGAAGAACTTTCAAGATATGGTATCATTAAACCAAAGGGCGATATTGCCTCCGGCGTTTTTGAGATAGAAGACCTGGTAGAAAAGCCCTCGCCACAAGAGGCGCCGTCTGATTTAGCCATCGACGGCCGATATATTCTCACGCCTGAAATTTTTGCCTGTTTAGAGCAGTCCGAGGCAGGCGCCGGCGGCGAACTGCAGTTGACAGATGGCATTAGAAAACTACTGCAAAAGCAAAAAGTTTACGGCTGTGTTTTGCAAGGCAACCGTCTGGACGCCGGAGAGAAGCTGGGTTTTCTGCAAGCAAATATTACTCTGGCGTTAGAACGTGAAGATTTAAAAGAAGATTTGAAGAAATTTTTGAAAGAATTAAAAATTTAAATTATAAGAACCTCGCCTTCGGCGAGAACCTTGTTGCTTCGCAATAAATTATGAATGATGAATGGTAAAAATTGGTAATTTATAACTTATAACTTATCATTCCGCCGAAAGGCGGTTGAAGGAGGGGACTTGCTCAAAAAATATTTGGCTTTAACCTTATTAATCGCAGTTGGCCTTACGCTGTCGGGTTTGCAGTGCGGTGCAAAAAAAACCACCACTTCAGGACTGGCCGAAATTACAGTTTGGCGCCTTTTTGACAGTCAAGATACTTTTGCGCCACTCATCAAGCAGTTCGAGAAAGATAATAAAAATGTCAAAATCAAATATGTGATGAAAGACCCTGAAGAATATGAGTTAGACAGTTTAAATGCCTTGGCGGCCGGCGCCGGTCCTGATGTTTGGTCTATCCCCAATGATTGGGTGGCTCGCCACAGCGATAAATTAGTCCCCGCCCCGGCCGGCATTTTAGCCGCCTCCTCTAAAGAGAAAAAAACCGATGTTGAGCTGTATCAAGACGCCTTTGTGCCTGTGGCCGCCCAAGATAATATTATTGACGACAAAATTTACGGCATACCCCTGTCGGTTGATACTTTGGCCGTTTATTACAACAAGGATATTTTTAAACAAGTTCTCAAGGACTTAGATAATCAAAAATTAAGCCGTGCCGAGCGGCAGTTGAGGGAAAAATTGCTGGACGGCAACGTGGGCAGCTGGGATGAATTTATCCAGTTGGTCAAAATTTTAACCTCGCGCTCCGGCGCCGATATTAAACAATCGGCCGTGGCCATGGGCACCGCCGCCAATATCTCTTTCTCCCAAGATATTCTATACCTGTTAATGTTGCAAAATAACACCCAAATGGTCACTCCCGACAAAAAATCGGCTGGTTTTAATTTGCCTACCAAAAAAGAAACTGGTGAGCAAATTTATCCGGGCGCCACGGCTTTAGATTTTTACACCTCTTTTGCCAACCCGGGCAAGGAAACTTACACTTGGAACAATTCCCTGCCCAATTCCATTGATGCTTTTACCGCCGGCCAAACAGCGATGATTTTTGGCTATTCATTCACGGAAAATCTCATTAAGCAAAAAGCGCCCACTATGAACGTGCGTAAATTTGCCATGCCCCAAATAAAAGGCGTGGCTAACGCCGTTGATTTTGGTCAATATTACACGGAAACCGTGACTAAAAGCTCTAAATATCCCGATGTTGCTTGGGCCTTTGTCAGGTTTGCCGCCACAGAGGGAATAGGTGACTATTTGGGCACAACGAGCAAGCCGACGGCCTTAAAAAAACAAACCAAACAAATTGGCGTCAATGAGCGGGGAGAGCAGAAAAATCCCTTCGTCTTTCAAGTAGGTACGGCTACCGACTGGTATAAAGGTAAATACCCGGTCAAAACCGACAAAGTTTTCCGAGATTTGATTGACGATATAATTGTGCGCGGCAACCCGCTGCAGCGAGCGATGGATACAGCCGCCAAATTGGAAACAGATCTGTTAATGAAGGCGCCGTATTAATTTTATTTTAAAAACAAATGAAAAAAATCTGCAAAATAACCTATCTTTTTGTTCTCTTTTTTTTATTTTTGATTTTGCCTAAAGTTGTCCTTGCCGACTACCCAACGCAAATTCCCAACGACGAAGGCGGCTTTGCCACGGTGCCGCAAAGCGAACAAGCTCTGCCGACCTATATCGGCAACATCTATCACGCGGCCTTGCCCATTGCCGCCGCGCTGGCGGCTTTAGTGATAATTTACGGCGGCTACCGCTACATCACCTCCGCCGGCAACCCAGAGGCCTTAAAAGACGCCAAAGACATCATCGTC
The DNA here is from genome assembly GCA_002771215.1 of Candidatus Nealsonbacteria bacterium CG23_combo_of_CG06-09_8_20_14_all_40_13. Lineage (GTDB taxonomy): Bacteria > Patescibacteriota > UBA1384 > UBA12157_A. The sequence continues at coordinate 34,225 of PCRM01000017.1, forward strand.
GGCGCTTTAATCGGACTGGTGTTATTGCTTTTGGCTTATGTTATCTTAAATCAACTGCAATATATTCCATCGGGTACAACAAGCTAATGAAAAAAAATAAAAAAGATTTTAAAATTTTTATATCAAAAATAATTTTGAGCCTTATTGGTTTAAGTTTTTTTAGTATGCCAATTACAACTAAAGCCATTTCGGCCGATTACGTTTTCCCAAATATTTCCAAGATCACTATCACTAAAGGCGGCCAAGAGATAACAACATTTACCCAAGGCGACACCGTTGAAATTACCGTTAAGCTTAATAGGACTTTAAATGGCAACGATGAACATCTTTCGGTACTGGCCAGCGATACAAATATAGCTTTTCCTGTTAATAGAGATAATTTTTGTGATTTAGCCACCGAGCCAGATCAACATCTTTTCGAAATCCCGCCCTCAAACAGCAGTATTTATTTAAGAAACAACACCGATACTTTTCATATTCAATGGCAAAGTAATACATCAACAACCACAGGACAGCGTAAAATTTTTGCTGCTACAGTTATTAATGATGGCGGACAAAATATTGCCTGCGGCTATAATCCAAATCCTGGCTGGACAAGTCCAGTCAATGATCAAGTTGCCAATTATGTAGCTTCTATTGCTGAACAATCATTTACTGTCAATGCCGCTGCGGGAAGTGGCGACACCGGCACCACCGGTACCACTCCCTTGGGTGTGCCCGGTCCGCCAACTACGCCCAGCGACAGTGGCATTTGGACGCAAATCCACTGCACTGCCAGCGACAATCCCATCACTTGTAATCTGGCAAAAATTATCAATGTTCTGTTGTTATTTGCCGGAATCTTAGCCATGCTAGCCATAATTTACGGCGGCATTCAATATATGACAGCTGCTGGCGATCAGGAAAAATCCTCAAAAGCCAAACGAACACTGATTGCGGCCATTGTGGGCATTGTTGTCATTATTATCTCTTGCGCGGCCTTAATGTTTATTAAAACCACTTTACAATAATGAAAAAAATTGTGCTAGTTTTAGTCCCAAATAGAAACAACCCCGAAGAAATGCAATTTTCAGACATTATAATACTTATTAAAAATATAACCAACATTTTATTATTAGTGGCCGGCGGGGTGGCTTTGTTGTTTATCATCATCGGCGGGATTCAATATATGACTTCTTATGGCGACGAGGAAAAAGCCAAAGGGGCAAAATCAACCATTTTGTGGGCGGTGGTCGGTCTGGTGATTGTGGCTTTGGCTTGGGGGATAGTGCAATTTGTCGGCAGCCAATTTTCCAACAGTAGTATTTTTCAACCGCCGCCAGCACCATAATAAAAACAATTTTGCATTTGACAAAAAATAATGTATAATAATAAAAAGACAATATTTTAAATGAAGGAGGTTAGATGAAAAATCAACTGGCTATTTCAGGGGGAGCATTGGAAGGTCTCGCTCTGCCGTTTAGACCGGCGACAGACCTATTAAGTTTAGTCGGCAAGGTGGTGGGAATTATCCTGTTGGTGGCGGGTATTATCGCTTTTCTGTATCTGCTCTACGGCGGCATCCAGTATATGACAGCCGGCGGCGATGCGGAAAAAGCTACTGCGGCCAGAACCACTATTCTCAACTCGGTTATTGGTGTGGTCATTATCGTCATTGCCTACGCCGTTGTCACCTATGTAGTCGGCATATTT
>PCRM01000023.1 GCA_002771215.1 Candidatus Nealsonbacteria bacterium CG23_combo_of_CG06-09_8_20_14_all_40_13
CATTTCAAACTGGCTGATAAAGCTGGCAATCTTACCTCTTTTGATTTCAAAGTAGAAAACACGGGTTTTGGACCACCAATAACCCAAGAAGGTGTTGAAGCAGAAGGTGAACAAGCCAAAGTTCTTCCCTTACTGGCCTATATGCAACAAACAGGTAAACCTTTAACTATCACTATTGGAAACAAAACTCTCACTCTTCAAGACAAACAATCCCTGCAAATTACCGACAAATCTCCCTTGGCTTTAGCTGGTCAAATCTACCCTAATGCTCAAATCACCCTCTTTATTCAATCTAAAGAGCAAACTCTAATCACCAAGGCAGATGAAAAAGGTTATTTTAGCATCACCTTGCCTAAGCTCAAAGTTGGCACTCACAATATCTATTCCCAAGTCACCTTAAATGACTACACCACTGAAAAAGAACATCTTTTAACTTTAAGTGTTAAACCTGCCTGGTATTCTTTCTCAAATATCTATTTTGACCTTATCTTAGCTTTATTTTTCCTTACCTTAGTGACTTTCTTGGTTTGGTTTTTGAAAAAAAGAAGGTTTAAAAGTAAGAACTAAAAATTTTAAATTTAGAGTTCAAAACTTAAAATTACTGCCTTCCGAAAGAAGGCTTTTTCTGTTATATTAGAGTAAGAGGTGAAATGAATTTTAAAGGCAAAAAAGTTGCTATTTTGGGTTATGGTGTTGAAGGTAAGGCGCTGGCAAAATGGCTTTTGAAGCAAAAAGCGCAGGTGACAATATGCGATCAAAATCCTGCCTTGAAGTTGGAAAACAAAAACTTAAAATCCCGCTTGGGCAAAACTTATCTAAAAAATCTCACCGATTTTGCTATAGTTTTCAGAAGCCCCGGCATTTCTTTCCAAACGCGTGAAATCCAGCAAGCTTGGAAAGCTGGGATAGAAATTTCGTCTGCCACCAAGCTTTTTTTTGACAACTGCCAGGGGCAAATTATTGGTGTGACGGGCACAAAGGGCAAGGGAACAGCCGCGACTTTAATTTATGCCATGTTGAAAGAATCGGGCAAAAGAGTTTGGTTGGGCGGCAATATTGGCAAGCCAGTCATTGAGTTTATTAATGAGGTGCAAAGAGGCGATTGGGTGGTTTTAGAGCTGTCTTCTTTTCAGTTGCAGGATTTAGAGAAATCGCCCCATATTGCCGTAGTTTTAGATATTAAAGAAGACCACATGGACTACCATCGCAGTTTCAGCCAGTATGTAGAATCTAAGAAAAATGTTGTGCGTTTTCAGACAAAAAATGATTTTGCGGTAGTGGGTGCGGATTATTTAACCTCTTTTGAGTTTGGGGCGCAAACGCAGGCGCAAGTTTATTTTTTTTCACGCACCAAAAGCGTTGCTCAGGGTTGTTATGTGTCTTGGTCTAAAATTTTTGGCGGTGGGGGCTGGGTCGGTGAAATTATGTTGAAAACTGGAAGAGAAAAAATTTCGGTGGCTAAAACTTATGATATCCAGTTGCGTGGTTTGCATAATTTGGAAAACATTTGCGCTGCTAGTTTAGCCGCCTATTTGGCCGGTGCAAAAGCTTCCGCCATTTCTCAAGTTGTCACCGGCTTTGTCGGTTTGCCGCATCGGCTGGAGAAAATTGGCCAGAAAAACGGTATTTTATTTTTTAACGATTCCGCTTCAACCAACCCCAATACGACAGCCGCTGCCATTGCTGCTTTTTCCGAACCTTTAATTTTAATTTTGGGCGGCAGCGATAAAAAAGCCAATTTCAACCAACTGGCCCAAAAAATTTGTCAACCCGTTCGACTTCGCTCAGGGCTTCGACTCCGAGGCTCAGACTCGAGGAGGCTGACACTGAGCAGGGAGTCGAAGTGTCAAAGTAATGTCAAGGCAGTAATTTTAATGGGCAAAATGGCCAGCGAAATAAAAAACGCTATTTTGAACAACAAGGGCCAAAAACCAACCATAATTTCTCACATTAAAAATATGAAACAAGCAGTTGAGAAGGCATATAAATTAGCTAAAAGCGGCGATGTAATTTTGCTTTCGCCAGCCTGCGCTTCGTTTGATATGTTTAAAGATTATATTGATAGGGGCAATCAATTTAAACAAGAAGTAAGAGCAATTATGAGCCAAAAATGAGTATCAGACCTACAGTCAAAAGACCAAAAATTGATTATATTTTAGCGCTTTGCGTTTTTATTTTGGTTTTGTTTGGTTTGGTGATGATTTCTTCAGCTTCGGTCGTAACCTCTTTCGAAAAATTCGGCAGCAATTTTCATTATCTGAATCAACAATTAGTCTCGCTTGGCATCGGCATCGTTGTCTGGCTTATTGCCACCAATATTGATTATCGTTTTTACCAAAAACATTCCATTTGGTTTTTAATTATCAGTATTTTGTTGTTAGTAGTTGTTTTTATTCCTGGGATTGGCGCCAGTTTTGGCGGGGCGAAAAGGTGGATTCATTTTGGTCCCGTGCCTTTCCAGCCATCTGAAGTGGTGAAACTGACTTTTATCATTTATCTTGCCTGCTGGCTAGATAAGCAAGGCAAAGAAATTACCAGTTTTATCAAGGGTTTTTTACCATTTATTTTATTGGTTTTGTTCATTTGTGGGCTAATTGTTATCCAACCAGATATGGGAACAATGTCAATTATTTTTCTAACCGCCGTAGTAATGTATTTCACCGCCGGTGCCAGCTGGTCGCATTTATCATTGACCGTTATTTTCACAGGAATTTTAGGGGCAATTTTAATCCGTTTTGAAAGCTACCGTATGGCGCGGTTTTTGACATTTTTTAGTCCAGAAAAAGCAACTTTAACCGCCAATTATCATATATTGCAAGCTATGTTGGCTATCGGTTCCGGCGGTCTTTGGGGACTTGGTTTTGGGCAATCACGCCAAAAATATCTCTACTTACCGCAAGCCCACAGCGACTCAATCTTCGCCATTATTGCGGAAGAACTGGGCTTTATTAGAGCAGGACTGGTAGTGGCGCTGTTTGCTTTTATTGGGATGAGAGGTTTTGCCATAGCAAAAAATGCCCCCGATCGCTTTTCACAGTTGCTATCGGTTGGGCTGACAAGCTGGATTTTAATTCAGGTTTTTATCAATTTATTCGCCATGTTAGGAATCATACCGCTCACAGGTGTGCCGTTGCCATTTATTTCCGCCGGCGGTTCTTCCTTGGTAGTAACGCTGGCGGCCGTCGGTATTTTATTAAATATCTCCAAACACATTCAACATGCAAGATAAACTAAAAAAAATTGTTTTAACTGGCGGGGGAACGGCCGGCCATGTCTTTCCGCTGTTGGCTGTGGCTGAACAGCTGCAAAAACAGGGTGGATTTTCTTTGGTATTTTATGGTTCGTATTCAGGTTTGGAAGCCGGTTTAGTGAAAAACTTTGGTTTGCCATATCAGCGAATTTTGACCGGCAAATTCCGCCGTTATTTAACGCTTTGGAATATCTGGGATTTGGTCAAGCTTATTGGCGGTTTTTTTCAATCGCTTTGGCTGCTGATATATGAGCGCCCCGATTTAATTTTTGCCAAAGGAGGTTATGTTTGTCTGCCAGTAGTTTTAGCCGGTTTTATTTTGCATATTCCAATTGTCTCCCATGAATCTGATGTTATTTTAGGTTTCTCCAATAAAATTGTGGAGCATATAGCTAAAAAACTTTTTTACGGATTTCCGCTTAAGTACTACTCTAAAATAAACCTAAAAAAGGCAATTTATACCGGCATTCCCCAGCGGGAGGATTTTTTGAAATTTATAGTCAATCCTGACCTTTTTAAAATAAGAGCTGCCAATTTTTTCAAATTCAGCCCGGATTTGAAAACTGTTTTAGTTTTTGGGGGTAGCCAAGGAGCCCACAAAATAAATCAGCTCATTTTAGAAATTCTGCCTCAAGTTTTAGACAAATACCAACTTATCCATCTTTGCGGAAAACTGGATTTTGACCAAATTGCCAAAGAAAAAAGAATTTTACCAGAAAAGTTGCAAAAAAGGTATTTTATAGCTCCGTTTTTACAAGATGAAATGATTTTGGCGTATACTTTATCCAATTTGGTCGTTTGCCGCGCAGGGGCCAATACGCTAGCTGAAATTTCTTCTTTGCATCAAGCTGCCGTTTTAATTCCCTTATCATCAGCCGCCGGCAACCATCAAGAAAAAAATGCCCAGATTTTTAAAAAAGAAAACGCCGCTATGGTTTTGTACGAAGATGATTTAGATTCTTCAATGTTGCTTACTGAGATATTAAAAGGCATAGAAAATATGAAATTAAGAAATGAAATAACAGACAATCTGACCAAATTTGCCATGCCTTATTCAGCCAAAATTGTAGCCCGTGAAATAGGCAAACTGCTGAAATAGGCAAGGCC
>PCRM01000021.1 GCA_002771215.1 Candidatus Nealsonbacteria bacterium CG23_combo_of_CG06-09_8_20_14_all_40_13
TTACCACCGGCGCTCAAAACGACCTCAAGCGCGCCACCAAAATCGCCCGCGATATGGTGACCCAGTATGGCATGTCGGATAAAATAGGGCCGGTGACTTTGGGCGAAAAAGAAGAGCTGGTTTTTCTGGGCAGAGAATTGGGCGAGCACAAAACTTATAGCGAAAAAATCGCCTCGCAAATTGATGATGAAGTTTTTCAAATTGTTTTTCAAGCCGAACAACGGGCAATTGAAATTTTGAAAAAATATAAAGCCATTTTAAAGAAATTAGCTGAAAAGTTAATCAAAGAAGAAACGGTTGAGAGCAGGGAATTAGAAAGTTTGTTTAAAGGTGTAAAGTTAGTAAAAGTTTAAATTTAAAATAAAAAGATAAAGAAAAACCGCCCTAATTACTTCAGGGCGGTATGGGTGCTTGGGGAAGGTTCAGATGAATTTTTTCGGAATGATTCGTAGCAACTAAGCGGCTTTCCTTCACTAAAGAATACAACAAATTTTCTTCCGGACCTTTCGAGGGTCACTGAGCATTTAAAGAGAATCCGTAGTTTACTATCGGGATCAGAAAATTCACACCGTCCTTCGTAAGAAGCATCAACGCCAAAATCTGATTTAACCTTCTCGATTGCAGCTTGAATAATCTGAGGATCTAAGTTATCTTGTCCTGTCATCATTACCTCCCTTTTTGAAATTGTTAAGACGATCAAAGTTGATCGCTCTTTGTATAATAGCATAGAATAGGGCGTTTGGCGAGGGTTTGGGTAAAAGAAAAACCCGCCTTTGTGAATGATTACACTCGGGCGGGCTTCGTTAAGTTAGTGTAAAGGATTTGTTGCGGGTTGCGTTGAGATATACCGACGGACTAAACTGCCGTCGAATTCTCGACGGAGTTCTACCACCACAACTTCCTCTCCCTTTTTGAACTTTTCTGTTGGTGGAGGAGTAATAGTTATAATGTCGCCGGGAGAGGCTTCAAGCCATAATGTTTTGGCGTCATTAGGATCTAACCCAATGACCCTGGCCGGAACCATGGCCTCGTAGGTTTGGGCCATCTTCGTGGCGATGATGCTCTGATTGATCAGTTTTTCAGTCTGCCGTTTCTGGAGAGGTGGGATAATGAAGAAAAGTATGACCGCTACGACAATAGCCGCGTAGACAGTTCTGTTCCACTTTCTTTCTTCGCGTTTGCTCATTACTGTTTTTTCCTCCTTCGGGATTTGGATGACAATAGCAGAACTACTACCACCCTCTTGGGGCAAGGGGAGAAGAGGGGCATGTCAGATTGAAAACTGCATCGGGGTTGAAAAATGGTGTGTCGCAATGCCACGCCAACCTTTGACCATGATCCTCCTCATGAGCTTTCCTGATTTTGGCAATAGCTTCTTTTTTGGAAGAAGCTCTCACGCTATATGTACTTGTGCATGCCGAACATTGAGCCTTCCAAACGTCATCCATGTTTTTCCTCCTTTTCAGGAATTTTCAGCGATTTTGGCGTGACCGGTGTCAATAACGATGCGCCATTTCTCCCGTAAGGGTTGTGAGAATTTCTCTGATAGAGCAGTGACCAAAAGGGTAGCGACAAAGCAACTCACCCAGGCAAAAAGCCAACCTGTCACCAATTGGTGGGTGATAGCGCTATGGATTGCCCAAATCCAGAAAAGTACAAGGGCGCTAACACCCGTTACCCAGGATAAAATACTATAAACTAGCCACCAGACCCAAATCTTCATCAGTTTTTTCAAAGCCATTCCTCCTGTTCAAGTTGAATTGATAGGCCCTTCGAAGCTGAGCCCGATTAGAGCAGCAAAGGCGCGAAGTGCCTTGATATCAGACATGACAAAATCACATTCTTCGCACTCTTCAAGGTGAGTTCTGACAGCCTTTTCTTTGTTAGGTGGAAGTTCACCATCAAGGTAATCTACAATATCTACTAAGTTGCAATGGGACATTTTGCCTCTCCTTTTTCAAGGTTCATCCAACCATATCTAATGGTTGAAACCCTTTTATAATAGCATAAAACCAGCTGTTTGTCAAGCCCTTCGACTGCGCTCAGGGCGCAGACCCCGTGACGACGCTCCTGAGTGACAGAATGTAATTCTGTAAACAGGAAGGAATTTTACGGGGTCAAGGATTTGTCAAGTTTGAGGAGTTTTGTTAGAATATAGGGGATGAAAAAAATTTTAACTGGACTAAATGAACCACAACAGCAAGCGGTCCAAATAACAGAAGGACCACTTTTAGTTTTAGCTGGGCCGGGCAGCGGTAAAACACGCGTTTTAACCCACCGAGTTGCCTATTTAATTTTGGAGAAAAAAATATCTCCTTACAATTTATTCGTGACCACCTTCACCAACAAAGCCGCTGATGAGATGAAACAGCGCATCCAGAAACTGTTGGGTTATAAAGCTTTCTTGCCCTGGATGGGCACTTTCCATTCCTTGTGCGTGCGTGTTCTTCGCCAGCAAGCGCCGGAAATCGGCTACAAAAAATCTTTTACCATTTATGATAAGCAGGACAGCATCGCCGCTATCAAAAGAGTTTTAAAAGACCTCAATATTGACAGTCAAAAATTCAATCCGTCAGCTATCGCCAATGCCATTTCCAGCGCCAAATCAGAGTTGGTCACCGCTAGAGAATATCAAAATTACTCTCAAGGTTATTTTCAAAAAGTGGTGGCGCAGGTCTACCCAAGATATGAAGAAAATCTGCGCAAGGCGCAGGCCTTTGATTTTGATGACCTGCTTTTGAAAACAGTTTTATTGTTCCAAAGTCGGCCAGAGATTTTGGCCCAATATCAGCAGATTTTCCGCTATATTTTGGTGGACGAGTATCAGGATACCAACACCGTCCAGTATATGCTGGTGAAGCTTTTGGCCAGCAAATACAAAAATATCTGTGTGGTGGGCGATGACGGACAAAGTATTTATGGCTTTCGCGGGGCAGATTTCCGCAACATCTTAAATTTTGAAAAAGATTTTCCGGCGGCCAAAGTTGTCAAACTTGAACAAAATTACCGCTCCACCAAAAATATTTTACAGGCCGCCCAAAAAGTTATTGAAAACAACTTGCACCGCAGCCGGAAAAATCTCTGGACGCAAAATCCGCAAGGCGCGCCCATCGGCCTTTTTGAAGCGGAGGATGAAATTGCTGAAAGCACTTTTGTCGCGCGCGAAATATCAGCGCTGGCCAATTTGACGCCGCTTTCCTCCTTCGCCGTTTTATACCGCACCAACGCCCAATCGCGCGCTTTGGAAGAAGTTTTTTTACAGGAGAATCTACCTTATCGCATTATCGGCGCTTTGGAATTTTATAAAAGAAAAGAGATAAAAGATGTTCTCGCTTACCTGCGGCTGATAGTTAACCCTGAAGATGCCGTGTCATTGGAGCGGATTTTAAATGTGCCTCCGCGGGGTATTGGCCCTAAAACTATTGAAAGTTTCCGCAAAGGAGAAAAAAACGACAAAATTACCGATTTTTTGCAAATGATGGAGAATTTGCGCCAATACGCCCAAAAAACTAACCCGGCGGATTTAATTGATTATATTTTAGTCAAATCCGGTTATTCGGATTTCCTCACACAGCCGGATAAAGGCCCTCCGGGCCAGAAGCCCCTCCGGGCTGGAGGCCCGTTTACGCCCGAGGAAGGTGAAAGTCGGCTGGAAAATATCCGCGAATTGAAAACTGTCGCCAAAAACTGTCCGGACTTGGCCTCATTTTTGGAAAAAGTTTCCTTGGTTTCCGACCAGGACAATTACAAAAAAGACAGCCAAGTTGTTTCCTTGATGACTTTGCACAACGCCAAAGGCCTGGAGTTTCCGGTGGTTTTTATCGTTGGTATGGAGGAGGGGCTTTTTCCGCACAGCCGCTCAATTTTGGAAGCGGTAGAGTTGGAGGAGGAGCGGCGGCTTTGCTACGTGGGAATGACGCGCGCCAAGCAGCGG
>PCRM01000038.1:0-264 GCA_002771215.1 Candidatus Nealsonbacteria bacterium CG23_combo_of_CG06-09_8_20_14_all_40_13
TAGTGGTTTTGTCTACACGGTTGAAGTTGGCTATTGTAATGGAGGCTGCAATGAGGCAGCTGATTATAATGTAATTGCTACCAGCCCCACCATTACTTATCTCAAAAATAAACCTTTAGGATGTTATCAAGAAACAATTGGGTCAGGCTCAGCTTATACCTTTACTGCCAGCAATAAGGCTCGAATCTATACAAAGATGTATGTAACTACAGTGAACTCTGTATCTATGGGTTATAATGGCAGCACTGGAAATTATATTTCAAA
>PCRM01000038.1:312-4305 GCA_002771215.1 Candidatus Nealsonbacteria bacterium CG23_combo_of_CG06-09_8_20_14_all_40_13
AGCCATTATTCCATTTTTGCCGTTTTTAGTCAGGAAACTACAGGAAAGAAAAGTAAGAATAAAAAAATAACCAATGTTTAATTAACCTAATTTCTAATCAAATCCCAATGAAACAATTTTCAAACAAATTTCAATCAGCTCAAGCAGAACAATCTTCACCAAGTTTCGAAAAATCCACCTTCTTAACCTTGTTTTTAATCGCCGCGGTGATTCTTTTGATGCTTCCTTTCTTTACTACTTTTAACGAATTTCTGACTAAAATAATTGAAAAATCGGCTTTATATCAACCAATTCAAGACCATATCGTTCCTTTCTTTGCTAAGATGATCGGATCTTTGCTTATCCCTTTTGGAGTGAAATTTACCGCTTATTTAGATGGGATGATGATAAACGGTGTGCCGATGAGAATGACTTGGAATTGTTTAGGTTGGCAATCTTTGGTTTTGATTTTGATTACATTTTTGACTGGTTTAACCGGCAATTATACTAAATTTTCTAAATTAGAGTGCATTATGATTGGCATTTTGGGAACCTTTTTAATCAATATTTTCAGGATTACCTTTACTTCTTTGCTTGCTGCTTATTGGGGAAGACTTTTTGCCATTGTCTTTCATGATTATTTTGCCACTTTCATTACTTTAATCTGGCTGTTTGTGTTTTGGTGGTTTAGCTACGCGTTTGTGCTGCGGAGCAGCACATAGCAAAGAGCGCAGAGCACATAGCACAGAGCGCTAAAACCAGGGAGGGTATATGAAAATAATCAAACAAAACCAAGCAACAGGATATAGACGATTGGCTATTTATCAAAAAGCCGATCAGCTGGCTCATGGCGTTTACAAGATCGCCAAAAAATTACCCAGAGAAGAGATGTTTGGTTTATCATCGCAACTCAAACGAGCCGTCCTGTCTGTCCCCACAAATATTGTCGAGGGTTACGCCAGGCACAGCGATCAGGCCTTTAAAAATTTTTTAGCTATTTCTTATTCCTCGCTTGTTGAGGTGGAATATCTCTTGTATTTTACATATCAGGAGAATCTTGTTTCTCAAGATGACTTTAAAGGTATCCAACCGCAAATCGAGGAGTTAGAAAAAATGCTTTGGCAGTTTATCAGCAAAATTAAGAAAGATATTGCTCAGCGCTAATTGCTAAGAGCTATGCGCTAAACATGGTATCATTGCAAATTTTAATGCCGAACGGTTGCTGTACAAAAGGATAGTAAATCCGAAATTCGCTTAACTTAGTTGTAAATTCGCTTAAATTCGTGATAAGATTCACTTGGAGGGGATTTGGTTGAGAAAAAAGACAATTTAATCCAAATCAAGAGTCTATTTTCTATTTGTTTTGTTATCGGTATTTTGATTTTGAATTTTGTTTTGGTTTATCCGATATTTTTTTCGGCTTACACCCATTTTTTAGGTTCTTTTGAAGCAGCTTATATTTCGGAAGCCAGGTTTATTTCCAACAATTTTCCTCATCTTTCTTATAATCCTTTATGGCACCTTGGTTTCCCATTTTATCTTTTTTACAATCCTTTATTGCCATTTTTAATTTCTGGATTTCATTTCCTGACCAATTTGGATTTTTCATATCTTTATCGGATTTTAACTGGTTTTTCCTACATCGCTGCACCTTTGACTTTATATCTTTTTGTCAAATATTTGACCCGAAAAGAATTCCCAGCCGTTTTGGCGGCGCTGGCTTTTTCCACCCCAACCAATTTCTTTGCCTGGCTTGCTCCAAATATCTGGGAAGACATTAAAACCTACGGCTTTGTGCCATGGAAATTGATTGGATTGACTGTTTATGGTCAGGGACCCCATATTATTGCCTTGGCTTTGATACCTTTGGCTTGTCTATTTTTCCTTCATACCCTTAAATATCCTAATCTGAAATATTATGTTTTAACTGGAATAACCACGGCGGCTGTTGCTTTAACTCACTGGCCTTCATTTATTATTCTGATTTTGATGCAAGGCGTATTGCTTTTTTCTGAAATTCTGCTCGGTCAGACTTTGAGGAAAATTAAAACTGCTTTTTTTGCCTGGCTTTTGACTTACGGTCTGGCGGCTTTTTGGCTCAATCCTGCCTTTTTGGCTCGTTCTTATACTTTGGGCGGAGAAGAGGTTTTAGCCAATTGGGCCAAATTGATTCCTATCTCCTTTGTCGTTGTGCCGGTAACAATCACCATTTTGTTTTTGATTTTTGACCGAAGACCGCGGCTCCAGCCATTTTTAGTGGCACTTTTGTGGTTTTTGATTCCATTTCTGCTGATTGTCACCTACAACATTTACGGAAAGGCCTTAGTCCCCAAACCAGACTTTTTAACCCCTGAACTGGGGATGGCTTCGGCAATTCTTCTCGCTGTTGTCCTGACCATTTTCACGACCGTCTTTTTACATCTTTTAACATTTAAATTGAACGAACGGGTTTATCACATTGCCAACTTATCTTCTTTTGTCTTTATTATTGGAGTTTTTATTTACCTTGCTTCTTCTTCTTCTTCTTCTTCTTTAAAACTGACTAAAGGCCATCAAAATATTAAAGAAACACCGGTTTATCAAGCCACCCAGCATTTAGATAAAGAAAGAGAGACGGGGAGGGTTTTATCTTTTGGCGATTCTTCCTTGTGGCTTAATGTTTTTTCTAACCTGCCGCAAGTTGACGGTTTTTCTGAACTTGGCAATAACCATCCTTTCTGGGAAAAGGGGGCAGAGGAGGTCAGAAAATCTAAAGATCCTGAAACAGTATTGGCTTGGTTTTCGGCTTTGAATGTTAAATATTTGGTGGTGCCGAAAGGTGAATCTCAAAAATACGAAGGATTTTTAGAGAAAGATGTGGAGATTGGGGATTTGGCTCTCTTTCATGTTCCTTTAAAAAATCCGTCTTTGGTGAAAATAGTTAATACGACAAAAGTTGAGGGTTTTCCCTTTGATGGCCTGCCTGCCGGCGAGGCAGGTAGTGAAAAAGGAATAAAAGAATACCAAGAATTGATTGAAGAAAATCCCGTGCCAGAAGTTACGGATTGGCCCAAAAATAATCAATTAAAAATAGACACGCATTTGGAAGAAAATCAAGGGATTGTTGTTCAGACCGCTTGGGATAAAGGGCTTTTCGCCTCTTTGAATGGTCAGAGGTTAAAAGTCCAAAAAGATCCTTTAGGTTTTGTCTATCTGAAGCCCGAAGAAAGTGGTTTTGTCAGTATCAATCTTTCTCACAAATTGCCCGGTAATGTTTATTTTGGTTATGTTTTAACCCTTTTGACCTTATTGTATTTAGGACTTTTGCAAATTAAACCGATTAGAAAGTTTTTAATGTGGCAGGAAGTCCAAGTTCCACCCGGCGTTTTAATTAGACCAGAGGAATTAGCCAAAGAAGAAATTAACCCAGAACTTATTGAAAAGACGAAAAAATATTACCAAGAAGAGGACAATTTAGATTGGGTGAAAATGACTGACCAATTTAAGGGGATAGTCAATTACTTTCATAAAAATCGAGAAGATTTGGTTAAAAAATTGGTTGAGCAATACGGCGAAGGGAAGAAATATTTAGATGCCGGTTGCGGCACAGGACTTTTATTGCGGCATCTACCGCCTGGCTCGGTTGGTTTGGACATTAACCCAAGGGGGATTACCAAAGCTAAAGAATATGTGCCAAAAGCGGCTTTGGTGGTGGCTGATATAGAAGAGATACCTTTTCCGGGCAATATGTTTGAGACCGTTTTATGCGTCGATGTGCTGGATAGACTGCCTCGTCCAGATAGGGCAATTTCCGAAATTGAAAGGGTTTTAAAGAAAGGCGGGATTTTGATTGGAACAGTCCCTGCCTTAAATCCATTGTGGCGACTACAATTTTTAACCACTACTGCTCCAGAAACCGAACCTTATCGCAAAGAATACACAAAAAGAGAGATTGAGAGGTTGCTGGCACCTTTCAAAGTCATTCATCTTTCGCCGGCGTTGTCTGGAATGACCTGGGCGTTCGTCTGCCGGAAG
>PCRM01000041.1:0-10829 GCA_002771215.1 Candidatus Nealsonbacteria bacterium CG23_combo_of_CG06-09_8_20_14_all_40_13
CTTTACCATTAAGCTATGGGGGCGAATGAGCTATTGGCTGTTAGTCGTTAGCTGTTAGCCGACATCCAGCTCCTCCTCTAACGACCAATGACTAATGACTAACGACTAATGACTAACGACCAATGACTAATTCCTCCCCTTATCTTAGCACAAATTTATCTGAATTTCAATCCTATGTCATGGTTCAATACATAGGAAACACTTTTCTTTTAGCGAGCCTTTTGGCTAAGAAAACCGTGTTCCGCCAAAGGCGGATAAACTCCGGCGAAGCGGGCAAGGTCTCCGACGTTACGTCGGAGGAGCGAGGCCGAGACCCGAGCAGTGGTCGCCACGCTGGGGCGACCAACGGCGTGTTTTCGTGACAAGAGGCGAGCGTTTAAGGCATTACCCATGTATCTGGACATCTACATCCTAACTTCTCCTGAGCTTATTCATTAATTTTCTAAAATGGCGGTTGTTCGGCTGTAAATCAAGCGCTTTTTGCAATGACATTTTAGCGTTGGCCCGTTCTTTCAGCCCCAAATATGCTTTGGCTAAATAGTAATAGTCAAAACAATTACTTCGTTCAATATCCAAAGCCGTCTGAAAGGCCTCTTTAGCGTCTTTATAATTGGCTAAATTTAAATAGATTTGCCCCAACCGCTGGTAAATTTTAACATTTTTAGGGTCTTTTGCGGCGGCCTGACAAAAATATTCCTCCGCCCGTTTCCAATTGCCTTTTTTGAAGAAGATTTCCGCCTGCTCAAATTGAGTCAAATTTCTCTGCGGCATTGCTCCGACTTTGGGCATTTTGCGCAAAAATAAAATCAAAATTAAAGCCAAAGCAACAATAATCGCAATTTCATAAATCATACCTTCTCACCCTCCAAATTAACCTCAACGACAGCTTTGGTGTCATCATCAAGCTGAATTAAAACGGTTTTTTTAATAATGTTTAATCCGGTTACTTTGCCCTTGCCCATTTTGGTTTTAAAAGTTGAACCAATGGCCGGCAACTCTTTAATATTTTCTTGATATTCTTTTATTTCATAAGAAAGACAGCACATTAATTTGCCGCACAGCCCGGTAATTTTGCTTGTGCCTAAATGCTCCAACTGCTGAATTTGCGCCATATCCAAAGTGACCGACTTCATATTTTTTAAAAATTTGGCGCAGCAAAGTTCCCGGCCGCACTTGCCTATTCCTTTCAAAATTTTGGCTTCATCGCGCGGGCCAATTTGCTGCAAACGAATTAATTTTTGGAAAGCTCTGACTAAATCTGAAACTAAAGAACGAAAGTCAACCCTGCCCTCGGCACTGAAATAAAAAGTCAACTTTTTCTCATCGGGCGATAAATCAGCGTCAATTATTTTCATCGCCAAATTATGTTCAACTATTTTTTGGCGCGCTTGCGAAATATATTTTTTTGCTTGTTCTTTTAATTGAGCAAGTTTGGTTTTATCCTCGCTGTTGATTTTTCGCAAAATACTGCCCTCGCCTTTCTCCAAAGTGAGCGCTTCTTTTTTACAGCCCTTACAGGGTTCATTGATAATTGCGGCTACTTCCATCCCCTGCGGTGTGTCCACAAGTACGCTGTCGCCCGGCGCAATTTTGTCAGCGCTTTCATATTGATAAACTTTGCCCGTGGTTTGAAATTTAGCTAATAGTTTTTTGCTCATACCTCTCCAATAGACCCAAATCTTGCTTTTTTTTATCGTGAAACGATAAAAATAAATTCTCTAATAAAAGTTGCTTATTAACGTTGGTGACCAGCAGTTTTTGCGCCTGCCAAATAGCATAAATATTATTTTGTACATCGTGGCCAGTGATTAATAAACGCTGCAAAGTGGACAGCCACCAATTTAAAATTAGATTTAAATCCGGTTCAGCGGCCATTTTTTTGGCAATTTCAAATTTAGTTTTTAAGCTGGCTGGTAAAACCTTATCCAAATTATATTTTTGCAGTAAGTCATCGGCGATTGCAAGAGGGGCCTGCTTGAGACGAATTTTCTGGCAGCGCGAGGCGATGGTAGGAAAAACATTTTGCAAATTGGCTACTTCTAAAATTAAAATGGAATCGGCCGGCGGCTCTTCTAAAGTTTTCAACAGACAATTAGCGGCTTCAGCGGTCAGGTTGTCGGCTTGCAAAATGACGGCAATTTTATGAGGCGAACTGTGGGGTTTGAGGTTGAGTTGGTGGCGCAGCAGTCGGATTTCGGCAATGCTAATATGGCCATCTTTGGCGGGCCTGACCCACATTATATCAGGGTTTTGAATTTTTAAAAGTGTCACAATTTTAGCTATCAGCTGTTCTTGTTCTAAATTATCCCCACCTAACAATAAATAGGCATGCGAAAGTGTATTTTGTTTAATTTGACTTTCTAATATTTTTAATGCATTCATAACAATTCAAGTTTATTGTACCAATAATATTAGGTTTGGCAAAGGCATTTTTACTTGACATTTGCAATATACTTCAGCTATGATGAAACAAACGGGTACTCCAAAAGCTTTCCAAGTCGAGGAGAGGTCGCTACCCTAAAAATTTAATCACATTCATCGGAGAACAAATTGGATTTCCAAGACAAAACACTCACCTGTAAGGAATGCGGAAAAGATTTTACCTGGACTGCCGGAGAACAGCAATTTTACCAAGAAAAACAATTGCAAAATCCCCCTGCTCGCTGCAAAGATTGCAGAAGTGCCAGGAAACAGAGCCGCTTTGGCAGGAGTGATGTACAATTTGAAATCACCTGCAAAAATTGCGGCAAACAAGACACTGTCAATTTCAAACCCCGCGACCCCTCCTCAGTTTTGTGCACCGAATGCTTCCGCAAAGAAAGACAAGCTGGCGAAGGCCAAGTTAAAGAAGAACCTGCTGAAAGTCAAGTTAAAGAAGAATCTGCTGAAGAAAAAGTCAAAGAAGAAGTTAAAGAAAAAAAAGAGTAAGAACAACAGGTGTTTTAAAAAAACAAAAAACCGTCTTTGTGGCGGTTTTTTGTTGAAACGTTCTTCTATTGATCTTTGCGAAATTGCCGAAGACAGGCAGTGCAAATCATGCGGCCTTGATTTTTTTGCAAGTTGGGATAAATTACTCTTTTAGTTTTATGTAATGATTTAGGTCTATTATAAGAAGCGCCTGATCCTTTGTCACAGATATAGCAGCGCTGCTGCCCTTTCAAAGTCACTATTACTTTCATTTTTTCTCCAATAATTTTAGGTTTGACTGTCTATTAAGGCTATGTTAGCATAAATTTAGAAAAAGAGCAAGTATGTTATTATTAAGTCTTTTTCGAAACCCTGCTGAATTTGTTTTTTTTATCGTGGCAATTTTCTTGGCTTTGTCAGTGCACGAATCGGCGCACGCTTGGACGGCTAATCTTTTTGGCGATCCGACCGCCAAACAAGCAGGCAGAATTTCTCTAAATCCCTTTGCCCACTTGGACCCGATGGGAACGCTTTTTTTACTTTTGCTGGGTTTTGGCTGGGGCAAACCTGTACCGGTTAACCCCAATAATTTTAAAGAGCCGAAAATTGATGAGCTGACAGTGGCGTTGGCCGGTCCCGTCTCCAATCTGATTTTTGCCGCTATTTTCGGCTTAATTATCAGATTTATTCCTATGCCTGAAATACTGACCACCTTTCTATATATAGTAATATTAATCAATTTGGTTTTGATGACATTTAACCTCTTGCCTATCGCCCCCCTAGATGGTTCAAGAATGGTCAGTGTTTTTTTGTCGGATAAGGCCTACCTCATTTTTCAGCAGTGTGGCATGCCGCTCTTGTTGACATTAATTTTGCTTACTTATGTCGGCGTGCCAATTTTATCTCAAATTTTAAATACGGTTGTTGGCGGAGTTTTTAGAATTTTAACAGGCACAAATCTAACACCATTTTAATAAGGTTATGATATAATTGGAAGTGAGTTAAGATGGAAACTAAATCCCAAGCACCAAATAACAAACAATATCAAAATTCAAAAAACCAAAATTCAAAACATTTTAAGTTTATAACATTGGAGTATTAAATATTGTAATTTGTTTGGGATTTGGAAATTGAAATTTGGAATTTAAAATGCCGGGGATTGGCGCAGTTGGCAGCGCGCACGCATGGGGTGCGTGAGGTCAGGAGTTCGAGTCTCCTATCCCCGATTTCGGCGGACAGGCGAGTTCCCACCACTCCGATATTAAAAAGAGAGGGGTATTTTGTCAATAGATTATAGCATGCGATTTATTCGCATCACAACTTCCGATAAAATCGCTGACCGATTTATAACTTGCCAGGTCCATAAGGCCTTAGAAGAAAGTTCGTCAATGGGCGATGTTCTTTCTTTGATTGAGATTTTAAATCCTTGGTTCCCTACCTCGCAAATCGGTCAGACCATGATAAATATTTTAATTCGCGAATATTATCGTTCCGAATCAACATCTGACTTGGAAAATTTCGAAAATGCGCTACAAAAAGTCAATGAAGCTTTGGTCCAAATTACCCAGGAAGGCGAAACAGATTGGATTGGCAATTTAAATGCCGTTTTGGGGGTGGTCAACCAGAACCAACTTCATCTTTCGCAAACCGGCAAAGCCAAGGTTCTGCTTTTCCGCGACAACCAAGTTTCACATGTCACCGAAGAAACTGCTGCCAGCGAGCCGCATCCTTTGCATACCTTTTCCAACATTACTTCCGGAACTTTGAACCTGGGCGATAAAATATTAATCGCCTCACCCGGATTTTTTGAGAATTTTACACTGCCGGCGCTCAACAACATTATGTCTGCAAAAAAAATATCCGAGGCGGCGGTTGAAATTGTCAAAAAGCTTCAAAAAACCAGAATTAAAAATGTCAATTTGTTGATTTTTGCCATAACTGCCAAAAAAGTTGCCGAGCCAAATTTTAAAGATACTTTCTATTTAGACCAACCGCTGGAAAGCGCCTCACAAATTTTAATCAAGATATTAACAAAATATATTTGGCCAGCTGTTAGATTTGTTTTTAAATCAATTTACAAAGCTCTGGCTAAAATCGGTCGGTTTGTGTCTAAAAAGATTTTTTCTAAAGTGCGGGCCATCAAAAAAAGCCAACAACCACCCCAGGAGAGTCCGCAAACCTTGCCTGCCAATGCGAATTTGGGCTATAAAATCACTCATTACGAGCAACAAAAAACAAAGAAAAATTACTTTGCCTTTTTAGGCAGATTTTTTTCTAAAATTGCCAAAATTTTCAAATTCTTAAAAGCTAAAGAAAATCGTTCCATTGCATTTGTGGCGCTGGCGGCTGTTTGTCTTTTGGTTTTAGTCATTGCTTTGAATCTCAACAAAAGTCAACACAAACTGACAATTTCCGAATCACAAGTCAGACAAACAATTGAGCAGGCCACAAATACCTTGAAGCAAGCTAACATCTCTCTTTCTGTTGGCGACAAAGCCCAAGCGCAAAAATTATTAGTTGACTCCATCACCAAAGCCCGTGAAGTTAAAGATTATCCGCTAGCCGCTCAAGACAGCGCCCGTATAATTTCTCAAGCGCAAGAAAAATTAGACGAGCTGGTTGCCATAAAAAGGTTGTCCAACCTTAAAGAAAAAGCTAATTTTAGCGGTTCGGCTTTGATTTTTGAATCCGGTAACGGCATTTATACGGTTGACCCCAAAACCAACAAAATCTACCGAGCGTCTTTAATTGACGGCCGCGTCGGGCAGGTTGCGGAATTACCAAGTAAAGAAGGAACAATTAAAACTTCGACGTTGTTTGCGCAGAACAAAAGCATTTTGCTTTATACCAGTTTACAAAAAATGTTTCAGTACAAAATTGACACGATGAAAATCGAGCCAGTAACTATTAAAGACAACAAGCCGTTTGAAAATGCCCAAAATATTTTTACCTATTTTTCCAACATTTACTTGCTTGACCCAGCCAGCTCGCAAATTTATAAACACTCGTTTGTGGACAATGAGTATTTGCCCGGTAGTGTTTATACTTCTTCGCAAACTACTGATTTAACAACCGCAGTTTCCTTCGCCATAGACGGCGATTTGTACATTCTTAACGCGGCCGGTGATGTGACTAAATTAAGCCGCGGCCGCAAAGTTGATTTTAAAATTTCCGATATTCCCGAGCCGGACGCCACCATAAAACAACCGCTGAAAATTTACACCGACTCGGAAGCAAAATCTATTTACATCTTGGACGCCGGCCTCAACCGCATTTTGGCATTTGCCAAAGATGACAGTAAATATGTCCAACAGTTTATTTTTGAAGGTCTCAATATCAAAGATTTTACTTTGAATTTAAAAGCAAAAAAGCTTTGGGCCTTGGCTGACAATAAGCTTTATGAAATAGAGCTCTAAGTTTACATTTTATCGGGCGCAGAAATACCCATTAAGTACAAGCAATTTTCTAAAACCTGCTTGCAGGCGAGTACTAAAGCTAACCGACTGTTGATAACTTTTTTCTCAATTGGATTTTTGTCCGACGGCAAGACATGACATTGTTCGTAAAATGAATGAAAAAGATCTGCCACCTGCTTGCAGTAAAAAGGCAACCTTTGCACTTGCCAATCAAATGCCGTGTCGGCTAATATTTCAGGATATTGAACCAATTTCTTAGCCAGCGCCAATTCTTCCGCTTGGCTAAATTCTATCTCACTTAAAACCAGGTTTTTAATTAATCCTTGCTGTTGCGCTTTTTTCAAAATACTGCACAGGCGCGCGTGGGCGTACTGGACATAAAAAACAGGATTTTTTGCCGAGCGTTCTTGCGCTAAATTCAAATCAAAATCCAGGTGCGTGGAAAGCGCATAGGAAAGAAAGAAAAATCTGGTCACATCCAGCCCGACTTTATCTATCAGCTGGTCCAGAGTCACAAAAGTGCCCGAGCGTTTGGACATTTTTTCCTCTTGGCCGTTTTTAACCAGACGCACCAATTGATTAACTAAAATTTCAATTTGCCCCTGCCAAAAAATTTCGCTGCTTAATATTTTTAAGACCTTTTCTATACGCGGTTTGTGTCCGGCGTGGTCAGCCCCCAAAATATCAATCAAAATATTGAAGCCACGCTGCATTTTATTTAAATGATAAGCAATATCACAGACAAAATAGGTGTACTGGCCATCTGATTTAATTAGTACATCGTCTTTTGACTCGCCCAACTTTGTAGTTTTAAGCCACGTAGCACCATCGTGGTGGTAAATTAAACCGGCTTTGTCTAAAATGCCTAAAGTATGTTCAATCGCCCCCTGCTGTTGCAAGGATTTTTCGGAAAAATAGTGGTCAAATGACACACCCATTTTGTCAATTGACGGCTGCAGGTATTCCTCCAGAATAATTGCCGCCGCGGCCTGGCCGACTTGGACGGCATTCTCACCGGTAATTTTTTTGGCCAATTGCTTGACGTATTCCCCCTGGTACAAATCCTCATCCAACTTTTTGCCCAGTTTAATGGCTAAAATTGATTTGCCCAAATTTTCAATTTGAGTACCCGTATCATTAACGTAATATTCCCTACTGACATGATAACCCTGGCTTTTCAAAACATTGGCCAAAACGTCGCCGAAAAAGCCGCCGCGGCCGTTGCCCAAAGTCAAAGGGCCGGTGGGATTGGCGGAAATAAATTCAACCAAAACTTTCATATCAGCGCCAAAATCAGAGTGACCAAAGTTTCGTTTTTCTTTTAAGATTTGACCAATGACGCTGGCTAAACATTGCCCGCTTAAATAAAAATTGATAAAGCCCGCTTTAGCTTCCACCTTGGCCAACATTTGAGCTTGGCCAAGCTTGTCAACCATAGCTTGCGCCACTTGGGTCGGAGATTTTTTCTGCTGTTTGGCAAGAGTAAAAGCCAGATTAGTGGAATAATCGCCAAATTTTGTTTGGGGATAATCAATACGAATTTTATTAATTTCAACTTTAAATTGAGCACTTAACAGTTTTCGCAAAGCATCTTTAATCATAAAATAACCTTGGCGAATTTCCTTTTCCCCACCTGCACAATGGCGCCATTGGCAAGCTCGATTTTAACGAAGGGGTCTTTCAAAATTTTATCGGCTACCTTGACTGCGCCCTGCAAAATCAGTCTTTTTGCTTCTGAACGGCTATCTGCCAGCTTTAATTCTACCAGTAAATCAGCTAAAATTGCTTGCTTGCTGCTGATTTTAACCTCGGCAATGACAGACGGCTTTTCCTTGTTTTTGAAAATTTTATTAAATTCTTCCTCTGACGCTTCAGCCGCGGCAACATGATGATAGGTTTCAACTATTAATTTACCAAGTTTAGCTTTTAAATCCCGTCTGGCTTGCGAATTTTTGTACTCGTTTTTAATCAGTTGGAGACCTTTGACAGAGATATTGGTGCAAAGCTCAAAATACGGCACAATTAATTCGTCTGGGATTGACATAACTTTGCCGTACATTTGATCCGGGCTGTCGGTTAGAGCAATGAAGTTGCCCAAACTCTTGCTCATTTTCTCTTTACCGTCGGTGCCCAGCAGATATTTTGTCATTACAATTTCCTGCTGGTTCTGGCCAAAGGCACGCTGGATATGTCTGCCCATGAGAAGATTAAATTTTTGATCCTGCCCACCAACTTCTACATCCGCTTTCACCGCCACTGAATCATAACCCTGCAAAACCGGATAAATCAGCTCGTGCATGGCCAAAGGCAAATCTTTAGACAGACGGTTTTTAAAAGTTTCGTGGGATAAAATAACGTTGACGCTCACTTTGGATAAAATGCCAAAAAAATCGGCCAAATTCATTTTGCCAAACCACTCGCTTTGTCTGTGCACTTCCGTAGCATCCGGATCTAAAATTTGAAAAACTTGGGCAAGAAAAGTTTTAGCGTTTTCTTCAACTTGCTTTGAAGAAAGGGCCGTTCTTGTTTTCAGTTTTCCAGATGGATCGCCTATTTGGGCAGTGAAATCGCCGAGCAAAAATACAATTTTATGACCTAATTGCTGAAACTGCGCCAATTTGCGAATTGGCACGGCATGGCCAAGATGAATTTCAGGGGTGGTCGGATCAATACCATATTTAATGCGCAATTTTTTGCCTGAGGCCAATTTTTTTTCCAAATTTTCTTTGGCAATAATTTCGGCCACCGATTTTGTCAGTAGCTCATCTTGCTGCATATTACTCCTTTTGCTTGAATTATATCGTCAATAGCATTATAATGTAAAGCAGAATTTAGTAATTAGTAATGGGTTAATTAGTTATTTAGGAATAGAATTAAATATTCCCAAATAATCCATTATCAACTAACCAATTAACTAACTGTAAGGTAAAAATTTATGTTGGGATTGAAAAATTTTCTTAGAAAAAATAAAAATTTTCCGGCAAAATTTAAGTTAAGAAATTTAAGGAAATTAACTTTAAAAGACTGGGGCAAGCTTTTCCTAAAAATCTTTTTAGGATTTATAATCTTCATTGCCCTGCTTTTTATTTGGTTTTCCAAAGACCTCCCCACCCCCAGTAAAGTCAAACATCTAAAACAAGCTGCTTCTTCGCAAATTTTAGACCGAAATGGCAATTTGCTTTATGCCATTTCCGGCGAGAAAAGAAGGATTTTGCTTAACTCAAAAGATGTGCCGCAAAATGTCAAAGATGCGACAATATCTTTGGAAGATAAAAATTTTTACCACCATTTTGGCGTTAATTTTAGCTCTATTTTCCGCGCCGTCGTTAACAATATCCTAAACCGCAAATCAATTCAGGGCGGCTCAACCATTACTCAGCAGTTGGTTAAAAACACCCTGCTTTCGCCACAAAGGACTTTTTCTCGCAAAATCAAAGAAGTGATTTTGTCTATCGAACTGGAAATTTTCTACTCCAAAGAGCAAATTTTAACCATGTATCTTAACGAAATCGGCTATGGTTCCAACTCCTACGGCATTGAAGCGGCGGCCCGCACTTATTTTGGCAAAACTGCTAAAGAGTTAACACTGGCTCAAGCGGCCACTTTGGCTTCAATACCGCAACTGCCAACTTACTACTCTCCTTACGGCGCGCACACAGATAAACTTTTTATCAGAAAGAATTATGCCTTAGAGCGCATGGCGGCGCTCAAATATATCACTAAAGAAGAAGCGGATAAGGCAAAAGCGGAAAAAATAACTTTTATTCCTAAAAGTGAAAATATCCTGGCGCCCCATTTTGTGATGTATGTTCGGGAATATTTGGTTGATAAATACGGTGAAAAAATGGTGGAAGAAGGCGGTCTTAAGGTAACCACCACACTTGACCCCGATAAACAGCGTGCGGCTGAACAAGCAGTCGCCGCGGCCGTGCCTAAAATTAAAAAATCAGGCGGCTCCAACGCGGCCTTGACGGCAATTGACCCAAAGACCGGACAAGTGTTAGCCATGGTTGGCTCCATTGACTATTTTGACGTACAAAATGAAGGCAACGTTAATGTGGCCACCTCTGAACGTCAGCCGGGCTCGGCCTTTAAACCGGTTGTTTATGCCACCGGTTTTCAGGACAAATATAACCCTGCTTTCATTTTGTATGACTTAAAAACTGATTTTGGCGGCGGCTATTCGCCTGACGACTACGATGGTAGAAACCGTGGCCCGGTGACTGTGCGCCAAGCCCTTGCCCAATCGTTAAACATTCCTGCCGTCAAAATGTTAGGGCTGGTTGGCATTAACAAGGTTTTAGATAACGCCCACAAAATGGGCATAACCAGTTTAAATCAGCCGGAAAGATATGGTTTGTCCTTGGTTTTAGGCGGCGGCGAAGTCAAGTTGGTTGACTTAACCACTGCCTACAGCGTTTTTGCCAACCAAGGCAAACTGGCGCCGACAACCCCAATTTTAAAAATTGAAGATTCTAGCGGTAAGGTTTTAGATGAGTTTAAAGA
>PCRM01000041.1:10842-14403 GCA_002771215.1 Candidatus Nealsonbacteria bacterium CG23_combo_of_CG06-09_8_20_14_all_40_13
GTTTTAGACCCGCAGGTTGCCTATCAAATCTCTTCAATTTTAATTGACAACGGCGCGCGCGCCCCAATTTTCGGCAGCCGCAGTGCCCTTTATTTTTCTGACAGACAAGTGGCCGCCAAAACTGGCACCACCAACAACTACCGCGACGCTTGGACAATGGGCTACACGCCATCTTTAGCCGCCGGCGTCTGGGTGGGAAATAATCGTAACCAGCCGATGGACGGGGCAGCCGGTGCGATGGTGGCGGCACCAATTTTCCATCAATTTATGGAAACTGCTTTAGCCAATACGCCTAATGAGCAATTTAGCCAGCCAGATGGCATCCAAGACGTAACAGTTGATAAATTGTCTAATAAATTACCCACCCAATATTCGCCGGAAACCCTCACCGATATTTTCGCCTACTGGCAGGTGCCCAAGGACTACGACGACATTCATATTCGGGTGAAAGTTAACAAAATTAACGGGAAAAAAGCGACTGATTTAACTCCCGCCTCCTTAACTGAAGACCGGTTATACACCAATATTCATAGCGAAAAACCAGATTATCCAAATTGGGAAGGGCCAGTTTTAGCTTGGGCGAGAGCCGCAGGCCTTGAAAATTTCCCGCCCAAAGAAGAAGATGATATGTACTCTTCGGCTGACAAAAGCCCTATCGTCTCTATAACCTCGCCTCAAAACAACGCCAACCTAACCGGCAATGTAGAAATTAAGGCCAGCGCCAGCGCCGCCTACCAGATTGATTCTGTTGAGTTTTTTATAGACAATATTTCCATCGCCACGGACACCATTTCGCCTTACTCTGTTGTTTACAATATGAATAATTTATCCAACGGCAGCCACCAAATTAAAGCAGTTGCCACCGACCATAACGGCGCCAGCTCCCAAAATGAAATTACTGTTAATGTTGCCAAAAGCGCCAATGCCTTTTCAATTTCGGCTGTTTCTGTTACTGGAACCACCAGTAATTCTGTAAAAATAACCTGGAATACTTCGAAAAGCGCCACATCCTTGGTTTTATATGATATAACTTCCGGCAACTTACAAAAAAGCACCGGTGAGGGCAGTATGATAACCTCTCATACCGTCATGCTCATTTCACTTATGCCAAACACCACCTATTACTTTAAAGTTAAAGGCACAGATGCCTTAGGCAATAATGCTGAGAGCGCTGAAAATAGCTTCAAAACTAGCCCTTAAGCTTTTTGGATTTCATAAAAATAATTTTACCGGCTGCGGTTTGATAAATCCTGACTACTTCACAATTTAAGATTTGACCGACATATTTATCCCCGCCCTCAATTACAATCATTGTGCCATCGGACAAGTAGCCAACTCCCTGGTCCTTCTCTTTCCCTTTTTGCAAAACTTTGACAGACAATTCATCACCCGGTATTAAACTGGGTTTTATCGCCTCAGTTAATTGATTAATATTTAGCACTTCAATACCTTGAATTTGGGCAATTTGATTGAGATTATAGTCAACGGTGATAATTTTAGCTTGGCGGCTTTTGGCTAACTGAACAATTCTGGTGTCAGCTTCGACATGCCGTTTGTCGCCATTGTCAATAATTTCTATGGAAACTTGCGGGAGCTTTTGCAAGTCGGCCAGTACTTCCATTCCCCTTCTGCCCTTGGCCCTCTTCATCGGATTGGTACTGTCAGAAATATCTTGCAGTTCTTTCAAAACAACTTTGGGCACTATCAATTTGGCGCAGACAAAGCCGACCTGCGCTATCTCCCGAATACGACCATCAATTAAAACTGAAGTATCAACAATTATTTCAAAAGCTGTCAAATCTTTGGCGGTCGGCAAGTGCAACAATCTTTGTAAAATAAGAGCAAAACTTTTCGCTTGCGCCAGGAAAAGATCTAAAATTCCAATAGTAATAAAAACGCTGAAAATTATGGGCAGCCATTTGCCAAAATCACCAGGTAGTTTGGAAAGTGGATTGGAAGCCAAGGCCGAGATGGATAGTCCGATTATCAAACCCAAAATAGCCAGGAAGAAATAAGGAAAAGACACTTTCAAAAGTTTCCTAGTTAATAGAAGCACCAAAATCGCCCCAGCTAAAATGATAATAAATAAAATAAAATCCGAATCTTTTGAGGTAGCTAAATCAAACATAATTTAACTTTCAAAGGCATTTTTTATTGCCTGTAAAACTGTTCTTGTATCTAATATTTTGTTAAACCCCAGCCGGTTTGCTTCTTTAGCTCTTTTCTCAAAGTGGACAACTTTTCTGACCTCGCCTGACAGTCCAACTTCGCCAAAAGCACAGACATCGGGGAACACCACTTTGTTTTTTAGGGCTGAAGCAATTGCCAACGCCACTGCCAAATCAGCGGCCGGCTCTTTAATTTTAAGACCACCCACTACATTGACAAAAACATCTTGGTTGTACAAAGCTAAACCGGCTCTTTTTTGCAAAACAGCGATGATTAAAAGCAAGCGATTAAGGTCAAAACCTGATGCTCGCCGTAAGGGATAGCCGAAATTAGTCGCTGTGCATAAGGCCTGGATTTCGACCAAAAAAGCCCGCGTACCTTCAATAACGGCTGAAACTGTGGAGCCGGCAACATTTTTGAGTCGGTGCTCTAAAAATATTTTGGAGGGGTTTTTAATTTCAACCAGTCCTAAATTTCCCATTTGAAAAACGCCAATTTCATCCGTTGGCCCAAAGCGGTTTTTGATGCATTGTAAAATTCTTGAATCGTAAAATCTTTGACCCTCAATATATAAAACGACGTCTACTATATGTTCTAAAAGCTTTGGTCCGGCGATTGCGCCCTCTTTTGTAATGTGCCCTACCACAATGACGGCCGTTGAAGTAGTTTTAGCTAAATTTTGTAATCGCAAAGTGCATTCTCTAATTTGTACTGGGCTGCCGGCGGTAGCCGGAAAAGATGATTCATAAATGGATTGTATGGAATCGACAATTAATAAAGATGGATTATAATTTTCACAAGCTTCGATTATCGCAGGCAATTGAATTGTAGAGAGTATTTTCAAATTTTTGCTGCTTATTTTCAACCTTTGGCAGCGCATTTTAAGCTGTTGGGCAGATTCTTCACCAGAAACGTATAAAACATCATTTTTAGAAGATAATGTATCCGCTATTTGCAACAGCAGCGTTGACTTGCCAATTCCTGGCTCTCCAGCCAAAAGTACTATTGAAGAAGGCAAAATACCGCCGCCTAATACCCTATCAAATTCTTCTATTGTAGTATTTAATCTTTGGAAATTTTGAATTTTAATTTGATCCAGTGACAAAACTTGTGCTGGTGCATTTGTCCCAAAATCAGACATTTTGGTTGAAATTTTTTTCAATTGTTTAAAAGTGTTCCACTCGCCGCAGGCGGGACATTTGCCAGCCCAAGTCAAAGATTCAAAACCGCAATTGTCGCAGACAAAAATTGATTTTTCTTTTGCCATAGTGTTCTCATTTTAACATAAAAAATTTTAAAATTGAATGGTCCACATTATAGAAAATATTTGATACGCCTGATGTTAAAATATAATTGCATTGAATTATAAAAAATGATAAAATTTAAATGAGA
>PCRM01000005.1:0-3217 GCA_002771215.1 Candidatus Nealsonbacteria bacterium CG23_combo_of_CG06-09_8_20_14_all_40_13
GTTATAGTCAATGTAAATTCATCACGGGTGAAATCCAGGGACGCCAGACGCAAAGCGGATTTACTCACATTATCTTTTGCTTTAGAGCAATATTATACGGAAAATAGACAATTTCCTATGCAGGCAGGAATAATCAGTTCTGACAACCCTGGCGAGCTTTATGATAAGTTACTTAATAGAGGTTATGTAAGTAGTATTCCCACAGATCCCCTGGGTCAAGTGCCATATTATTATAAAAGCAACGGTAATACAGGTATAGCTCCAGATTGGAATGAGGGCGCTACTCAAGCTACTCAATATGTAATTTTTGCTAAATTAGAGAAAGATAATAATTCTGACGCAACAGCTTTAAAATTTCTACCTATCACAAACGATAGCCAAGTTACATACCCTATTACTACACTTGCTGGCGATACTTATACCTTCAACTACTGGGTTTCGTCAAAATGATAAAAAAACATATTCTACAAGGCGTACCCGCCGATCCAACAAGGCGCAGCCGATCCCGCGCTTTTACTCTCATAGAACTGTTGGTTTCGCTGGCGATTATAGTTTTGCTGACCGTGTTGGCTATTCCAACTTTCAAGGGTTCAGGTGAAAACAATAAATTAAATCTTACCGCCCAAGAGGTTAAAAACGCAATTTTGGAAGCTAAAAATTATGCTCTTTCTCCAAGGGCGGAAAAGGATAACCAGATAAATACCTACTCTATTTTTTTTGATGTAACCAATCCAAACTCAAATAGTTATTATATTAAAGAAGGGGATAATACATTAGGGGCAACAGTAAAATATCTTCCCAAAGGAATTATTTTTTCCACAGCTACGGAAATTCAATTCGGCATCAAAGAGCAGGGACAAATTATTCTTCCTCTGTTAAATCCAACTAATCCAGATATAGTAATTGTATTGCATAGTAATACTCTCAATAAGAATAAAACAATTACAATTAATCAAGTAACGGGGGAAATAACTATTAATTAACCATTGAATAAAAAAATGCAAATCTCAAATCTCAAATCTCACTTTGCCCCGAAGGGGCAGTGCTGCGAAGGCAGAGTCTCAAAACTGACAAGGGGTTTTGGCATTTTGGAAACAGTGTTAGCCACCGGAATTTTAATAATGGTTGTGGCGGCCGCGGTCTATTTAGGCAATATGTCTGTCAGAAACAGCACTACTGCCAATGAGCGGACGGCGGCCTATAATTATGCTCAAGAAGGAACGGAAATTGTACGACAGATTAGAGATACTAATTGGCTGATATCACCAGCTCCGGACTACTGGTATAGATTATTGTGTACACAAAATACCTTATATCCCAACGATGTTGGTCAAAGCCAAAGCTTTAAAAGAACATTCCTTGGTGCCCCAACTTACAGATATTGTCTAGATGCTGGTAGCGAAAGCTTAGGAATTTATACCAGATATATTTATATAGATTATGTAAATGTGACAGATCCCGCTTTAACCTCATTATGCGGAGGTAGTTTATCGCCAAACTGCAGGAAAATAAGAGTCAGAGTTGAATGGCCTTCCCGAGGCAAGATACTTTCGGTGGAAACAGCAACTTTCTTAACTAATTGGAAACCATTATGAGTAAAATGTCAAAACTAAGCAAGAGGCCTGCCCTGAGCTCTTCGAGTCTGAGCGACGAGGTCGCAGACCTCAGAGTCGAAGACGACCGAAGGGAGTCGAAGGGTTTTACTTTAATAGAAATTTTGGTTGCAACCAGCATTTTTGTCGGGGTGGTGGTTATCGCTATTGGCTCCTTTTCCGCCTCAACGGGCGTTCAGAGGCGAACGGAAAATATCAGGGAAGTCGGCCAGACGGGCAGATATGCTTTGGAAAAAATTTCACGCGATATTAGAATTGCTAAAGGGGGAGGTACATACCGGCGCGGACTTAATAATGATTCCGTTGAGGGTTTTTTTATTTTAGCAGATAATAATAGATTGATTGATTCAGATTTAAATTCGCAAGCTACACAAGGCCATAAATTAGTTATTTTTCTAACTGATCCTGATAATACGGTCTCTGCTAATATATATAGGAGATCAAGTACTGGTGTTTTACAAGTACAAACTATTCGTAATGCGACTTTAATTGATGCTGATGATGATATTGATGATGACGCAGCATATACTGATATAATTGATGGAACTAAAGTGAATATAGCCAATACTAACGATTTTAGTATCAACGGTTACCGGCCCCCCCAAGACAATCCTGCCAGACAGCCCTATTTAGTCATTAATTTAGCGATTCAGTCCAGAAATCTCGCCAGAAGTGTCTCGGGCGCACAATATGATAAGGTCAGTTTGAAAACAACAGTTGACTGGAGAAGTTATGAGTAAAAAATCTCCTCTCAAAAAGGGGACGGCTTTCTTATTGACGATGATTGTAATTACGGTTGTTTCAACAGTTGCCATGTCCGTCGGCCGTTTAATGGTTTCAGATCTGAATATGACTACCAAATTAGAGGAGTCAATAGTCGCTTATTACGCTGCCGAGGCGGGGATTGAGGATGGGCTTTGGAGAATAAGAGATGATAAGGACATACAAATTCCAGTTTCGCCTGATACCCAGCCAGCAAGAATTACAGTTGATTCTACCAACGGCGAAAAAAAATATGATTTGACCATTAATTATAAAGGCGACAGTATACAAGATGTAGAATTAAATAAGGATGATGTTTTTGAAATTTCTAAATGGGGCTCATCAGCACTTTTGACACTAACTTACCATGTTTATAATTATGCTGTTAATCCTACTCCCGGCGCCCGATTTGATTATGGATTAGAAATTATTAAATTACTTAATACCAATATTAGCGACAGAGAATTTTTTGATGACAATTGTACTTCTCGTCTTACCGCCTTGCTGAGCAGCAGTTGCGACTCTATTACTGGCGCAACTGGCAAAATCTACACAATAACAATACCGGTTCAAGGAGTAACTAAAATTAAAATTAAACCTTGGGGATACTTTGACCAAAGGCACCAGAATAACCCCGATCTTAACTATTCAGACCCGCTACATCCAAATTTTCATATCCGTTTCAGTATAACGCCTAATTCTGGTCAAATCGAACAAAACTATTCAACTATTAGGTCCACAGGGTATTTTGGTAAAACCAAACGAACCTTGGAGGCCAAAGTCGACCGAAGCTCCGGCCAGGTGATTTCTTTGTTTGACTTTACTATTTTTCAGGGCGGACA
>PCRM01000005.1:3253-14121 GCA_002771215.1 Candidatus Nealsonbacteria bacterium CG23_combo_of_CG06-09_8_20_14_all_40_13
ATTAATATTGATGACAAGAAAGATTTTTTTATATTCTGACGGGGGAGCTAAAGGCAATCCGGGCCCGGCCGGCATTGGATTTATTATTTTAGACGAGAGGGGTTTTAAAGTAACGCAACAGGGAAAATTTATTGGTGAGGCGACCAACAATCAGGCAGAATATCAAGCCGTCATTGAAGGGTTAAAAAAGATTAAGGATATATCCAAAAATAATTTGACAGAGGTGCGCTGTTTTTTAGATTCAAAATTGGTCGTTGAGCAGTTGAACCAAAAGTATAAAATAAAGGATGAAAATTTAAAACAACTATTCTGGCAAATCAGGGATTTGATTCTGTCGTTGGGCGGACGCATTATTTTTGAACATATTTCCAGAGAACAAAATAAACAAGCAGATAAGCTGGTTAATTTAGCGGTGCAAAAAAGAGGCGATGTTTAAAAAAGTTAATCCCTTTGAAAATTTTCCAAAACTTGAAGAGCGTATTTTAAATTGGTGGGATGAAAATGAAATCTTTCGGAAAAGTATGTCCAGCCGCGCCAAATGCGCTAAATTTGTTTTTTACGAAGGTCCTCCGACGGCTAATGCCAAAGCGGCTATTCATCATGTTTTAGCGCGGGTTTTTAAAGATATTATTTGCCGCTACAAAACGATGCAGGGGTTTTATGTTAAAAGAAAGGCCGGCTGGGACACACATGGTTTGCCGGTTGAGCTGGAGGTAGAAAAGCAATTAGGTTTTAGCAGCAAAACGGAGATTGAAAAATACGGCATTGCTAAATTCAATCAAAAATGCCGGGAAAATGTTTGGATTTATAAGGCGGATTGGGAACAATTAACCAAGCGCATCGGCTTTTGGCTGGATATGAGCCATCCCTATGTAACTTATGAAAACAGCTACATTGAAAAAGTTTGGGTGCTGCTTTGTGAAATTTTTAAAAAAGGACTGCTCTATTTAGATTTTCAAGTTTCTCCGTATTGCCCGCGCTGCGGCACTTCTTTGTCTGACCATGAAGTAGCGCAGGGTTATGAACAGGTTTATGACCAATCAGTTTATGTCAAGTTTAAAATCAAAAATGGCGATTTTGCCGGCGCCAGCTTTTTGGTCTGGACAACTACGCCTTGGACCCTGCCATCCAATTTAGCTCTGGCTGTTAATAGAAATCTGCCGTATGTTTTGGTGCAGGCGGGTGAGGAAAAGTTGATTTTGGCTAAAGATAGAATAAACGTTTTAAATTCGGACTTTAAAATTCTAAAAGAATTTAAAGGCGAAGCGCTAATTGATACAGAGTATGAACCGCCATATTTAACTTATGCCAGTATGACAAAACAAAATGATTATTGGAAAGTTTTAGACGGTGAATTTGTCAACTTAGAGGAGGGGACAGGGATAGTCCATATTGCGCCGCATTATGGCCAGGATGATTTGAAACTTTTCAAGCAAAAAAACATTAATTTACCGGGTATGCTGACAGTTGATTTGCAAGGTATTTTACATTCACTGGAAGAAAAATTGCCAGGCGATGGAAAATTTGTTAAAAAAGCTGACGAAGAAATTATTGCCGATTTGGAAAAAAGGAGATTGTTATTTAAAAAAGAAAAAATACTACACAATTATCCGTTTTGCTGGCGCTGTAATACACCTCTAATCTACTATGCTAAAGAGGGATGGTTTATTAAAATGACAGAGCTGAAAAATAAATTGCTGAACAATAACCAGCAAATTAACTGGGTTCCCAGCTACTTGAAAGACGGCCGTTTTGGCCAATGGCTAGACAATGTTGTTGACTGGGCAATTTCCCGCGAACGGTATTGGGGAACGCCAATACCGATTTGGCGATGTCAAAATCCGCAATGCCAATTTATAGAATGTTTTGGGAAAATATCTGAACTTGTAAAGCGAACGTCAAGGAAGTTACAAGGCATTGACCTGCACCGTCCTTATGTTGACGAGCTTATTTATAAATGTCCCAAATGCGGCAATCCCACAAAACGTATACCAGACGTTTTGGATGTTTGGTTTGATTCCGGCGCAATGCCTTTTGCCTCCGGCGAATTTCCCAATTTTTATCCGGCTGACTACATCTGCGAAGGTATTGACCAAACACGGGGCTGGTTTTACACGCTTTTGGCAATTTCAACCTTACTTAACCAAGGTACATCTTATAAAAATGTCATTTCCACAGGTTTAATTTTGGACGAAAAAGGTAAGAAAATGTCCAAGTCCAAAGGCAATGTGGTAGTGCCCGAAGAGGTAATTGGCAAATTTGGCGCTGATTGTCTGCGCTGGTATTTTTATACTAATAATCCAGTAGGCGAAAATATACGCTTCTCGTTATATGATTTAAAAGGCAGCGTAAATCGTTTCCGCCGAATGCTTTGGAATGTTTATGCTTATTTTGTAATGTATGCGCAATCGGCCTCCTGGGTGCAGTCAAAAGTAACCGGTGATATGCATTTGAATTTGCTTGACAAGTGGATACTGTCGCAACTTAATTTATTAAAAAAAGATGTCAGTGAAAATCTTGATAAATTTGAGGTCACCAACGCTGCGCGTAAAATTGAAACCTTTGTTGATTTGCTTTCCAACTGGTACTTGCGCCGCAGCAAAAAACGCTGCGATGACCAATTTTTTGAAACTTTGTACATTGTACTTTTAAACCTTTCGCAAATTTTAGCGCCATTTACGCCTTTTCTGGCGGAAGAAATATTCCAAAATTTGCGCAGCGAAACAGAGCCGGAATCAGTTCATTTATGTTTATATCCAAAGTGGAGCGAAGAAAATATTCTGCCTAATTTAAACCATGATATGCAAAATGCCAGGCAAATTGTCAATTTGGCGCTGGCTTTAAGGATGCAGGCAAAAATTAAAGTGCGCCAGCCATTAACAAAACTGCAAATTAAAAGCGAAGTAAAAATTGAGCCAGAAATAATAAATTTGATTGCTCAAGAAATTAATGTCAAGGAAATTGAATTTGTTGCTCAACTGCCAAAGCCCTCTGACAAAAACTGGCTACAAATTGCCAAACCCTGGGCAATAGCTCTTAATATCGAGATTTCCTTCCAGCTTTGGGAAGAGGGAATATTGCGCGAAATTATACGCACTATTCAAAACCTGCGCAAAAGAGCCAAATACGAAATTATTGAGAAAGCCACAGTTTTTTACGAAACCAAGGACCAAAAGCTGGCTGGCATCTTGCAAAAATACGCTAAAGAAATTGAGGCTCAAACTAAAACCAAACCATCAACCGGTAAAATTACCAATGCCGACCACGCTGCTCATTTGAAAATTGCTGAGGGAGAAATTTGGCTGGGAGTGCACAAGTGAAACGCAAACTTTGGCAAACCTTTGACTGGTCTCTTTTTATAGTCCCCTTAATTTTAGTTTCAGCAGGCATTGCCGTTTTGTTTTCGCTTTCTTTTCAAGACACGGCTAATTTTGCCATCCACCAAATTATCTTTGCAATCTTAGGTTTGGGATTATGTATTGTTTTTACTTTTCTTAATTATCAGTCGTTAAAACCAGTTGCTTATATTCTTTATTTCGTTGGATTAGTTTTGTTAGTTGCCGTTTTATTTTTAGGTAAAACTAAATTTGGCGCCACCCGCTGGATTTCGCTTGGCTTTTTTCAGCTTCAACCATCGGAAGTTTTTAAATTAATTTTAGTAATTGTTTTGGCCAAGTTTTTCTCGTCGGTAGAACACTTTCACTGGAAATATTTTATTCTTATTATTGCTTTAGCATTTGCGCCTGTTTTTTTAGTTATTAAACAACCCGATGTTGGTACATCATTAGTGCTGGTCATTATTTTTTTCTCAATTATTTTTACCGCTTCCATCTCTAAAATTTATTGGTGGGTAATGGGGACAGGTATTGTAGTTTTTTTGCCGGTAATTTGGTTTTTCCTTAGAGATTACCAAAAAGCCCGCATTTACACTTTTTTAAATCCAATGGCTGATCCTTTAAATAGAGGTTATCACGTGTTGCAGTCAACTATTACTGTTGGCTCGGGCGGACTTTTGGGCAGGGGATTGGGTCAGGGTTCGCAAAGCGTCCTGCAGTTTTTACCAGAAGCGCACACCGACTTTATTTTTGCTGGTTGGGCAGAGGCAACCGGTTTTGTCGGCTCTTTAATTTTAATTTTGCTTTTAGTATTTTTGATTTGGCGCATTATTTCTATTGCAATGATATCGCGGGACAATTTCGGCACTTTTTTGGCGATTGGTTTTGCCAGTATGTTTTTGTTTCAATTATTGGTAAATGTCGGTATGAACTTAGGCATTATGCCGGTTACCGGCATACCCTTGCCGCTGGTCTCCTACGGTGGAAGCTCTTTGCTGGTTAATTTTATTGCTTTGGGTATTTTACAGAGCATTTATATTCGACATAAAAAATTAAGATTCTGATTTTGGAGTTGATTTTTTACACCTTTCGTGCTAATCTTTAACAAGAAGCATAGTTTGATATTTTGAAAAGGAAAATTATTGGCTGATTTTGTAGTCATCAAAACAGGTGGAAAACAATACAAAGTTGTCTTGGGACAGCAGTTTTTAGTTGAAAAAAATAAGCAAAAAGAGGGCTCCAGCGTTGATTTACAGGATTTAATTTCGGGGGAGAAAGTCAGCGCGAAAATCTTGGGCAATATCAAAGGGTCAAAAATAAAAATTTTAAAATTTAAAAATAAAACAAGATACAAAAGGCAGCAAGGCCACCGACAAAATTACACTAAAATTGTGATTGAAAAAATCGGCGCTAAAACGGCCGCCAAGCCGGCCGCGAAAGTTGAGAAAGAATTGAAAAAAGAATCAGCCGCAAAGGCCAAATCCAAATCAATCAAAGCCCAACCAAAAAAAATTACTGCCAAAGCTAAAAAAACAAGTCCCACCTTCGCGCAAAGCTCCGGTGGGCAAAGCAAAGCCAAAAAATGACAATTTTTTCACAAATCAAAGATTATTTTGTTCAAGCATATTTGGAACTGCGCAAAGTCAGCTGGCCAAGCCGCCAAGAGATTTTTTCGCACACAATTATGGTTTTAGTCTCAATTGTTATCACTATGTTGGTGATTTTAATGGTTGACTTGGGTCTTTCCAAATTTGTGCAACTTTTGTTTTAGAAAGGGAAAAAACAATGGCTCAAACTCAAAACAAATCAGACGATATCAAAGAAGAAAAAGATAATATTATTTTTAGAACACAGCGCCAGAAAGGCGAGCGCGGTTGGTATGCTATTCATACCTATTCCGGCTACGAGGAACAAGTAGCGGAAAATCTCAAACAGCGCATTGAGACCTTAAATATGCAGGAAAAAATATTCAATGTTTTGGTGCCGAAGGAAAAACAAATTGAAATTAAAAACGGCAAGAGGAAAGTGGCGGAAAAGCGCATTTTCCCCGGCTACGTTATGGTGGAGATGATTGTGACAGATGATTCATGGTACATAGTGCGCAACACTCCTAATGTTACTGGTTTTATTGGGCTTGGTGTGCGGCCAACCCCGATTTCTAAAGAAGAAGTTAACCGCATTAAAAAACGCATGGGCGTTGAAGAGCCAAAATACAAAATTGAGCTAAAAATGGATGATTTAGTTAAAATTACCGATGGTCCCTTGAAAGGATTTGAAGCCAAAGTGACGGATATTGATGAAGAAAAAGGGAAGATAAAAGTTTTGGTTTCTATGTTTGGTCGGGATACACCAGTCACATTAGATTTTTTGCAGGTGAA
This sequence comes from Candidatus Nealsonbacteria bacterium CG23_combo_of_CG06-09_8_20_14_all_40_13, assembly GCA_002771215.1. Lineage (GTDB taxonomy): Bacteria > Patescibacteriota > UBA1384 > UBA12157_A. Next base: position 8,967 of record PCRM01000005.1, read on the forward strand.
GAAAGTGTAAGCCTACGAATTTACGAATATATCGAAATTACGAATAAAAAAATAAGTGAATTTGTAATTTCGTTGAATTCGTAATTTTGTAGGAGAGGAGCGAAGCGAGTATGAAAAAAATTAAAACCATAGTTAAGCTTCAAATTCCTGCTGGCAAAGCCAATCCCGCTCCGCCGGTTGGTCCGGTCTTGGGCCAACATGGCGTTAATATTATGGATTTTTGCCAAAAATTTAATCAAGCCACCCAGAAAAGCGGGGATACTGTGATTCCAGTGGAAATTAGTATTTATGAAGATAGAACTTTTGATTTTCGGCTTAAAACTCCGCCGGCCGCAATTCTGCTAAAAAAAGCCGCTGGCATTGAAAAAGGTTCTGGTCAGGCCTTGAAAGAAAAAGTGGGTAAAGTGACCAAAGCGCAAATTTTAGAAATTGCTAAGATAAAATTTCCAGATTTAAATGCTGTTGATATTGAACAAGCTGTTAAAATCATTGAAGGCACGGCCCGGTCAATGGGTATCGAAGTCAAGTAATACACAAATACACGGATCTCACGGATTACACAGATATAAAATAATACACAAATGCACTAATTTCACAGATTACACAGATACACAGATTACACAGATAAAAATATTAGCTTTCAGTTGGGGGAGTTGTTTCTGGATTTTCTGGTGATGCAGTTGTTGATGATTCTGGGATAAAACCAAGTTGCAATCTAACATTTATATCAGCAAAATTAACTAAAGCATTTTTTTCAGCGTCTATAACAATTGGGATTTGTTCAGCAGTCAACCCAATTTTTTTACCACTTTTTCTGGTCATTCGCTCTAGTGAAAATAATTCATTTTGGGCCTGACCCCAAGTCATTTCTGGATTTATTTTAGTTGAAATTGTTTGAATATCAAAAAATAATTTTCTCATCATCTCTTTTATAATCTCTTCAGATATACCTGCGTTTTGTAAACTTTCCTCAAAAGTTTTAGCAGTTTGGCTAATCTGTTCTTGAGGTGTTTGTTCAGAAGCAACATCTTCCGTTAATTCTTTCAGTGTTTTTGATGAGTCAATAGAAGCGGTTATTTTTTCCGTAGTTGTGCCATCTTCATTGGTTATAGTTTCAACATTTGAGGGAGTAAAAACTCTTATCATTTGGTTCTGCAAAGCAACCCTATCAGCGTCGATTTTTAAAATTTCTTTTTGCGCATCAGTTAAATTTTCTTGATCTATTGTTTCTGCTGGAACAGTAGGTGCCGGCTCTTCGGCTGCTATAGCTTTTGGGGCGTCAGCTGTTAAAAATTTCAAGCCAAAAGCTAAAACAGCTACTTTAGCCAATTTAGTTCTAAGTAATTTTTCTGCCCACGGACGGCGTTCTCGTGTTATTTGTGGATTTCTTAATATTTGGCGAAATTGCTCCTCTGCCTCTGGCTTTAAAGGTCTAATATAGTTTACAAGATTTTCTTCTTTACGCCAGTTCATTTTCTCTGGTTTTAAGTCTTCAGTCGGGTTAGGTTGTAATGTTTCGCTCATATTAGTCTCCTTTGCTATTATTATACCACATTATAACAAAAAATCCCGCAGTTGCAGGATTTTTTGTCCCCTCCATTACAACCCGAGTCTCCTTCGACAAGCTCAGGATTTTATCCTTCGACAAGCTCAGGATTTTACCACCCTCAAATTATTTTAAAAATAGAATGGTACTCGGGTGTAATAGAGAGATTACTAGGCGGAAGAGGGAATATCAAGGAGGGGTTAGACATCCCCAAACTTACGCCTAGAAATCTTTCTATTGTCGACTTTGAGAGTATAGCACAAGGTAAAGTGTTTGTCAAGGGATTTGACGGTTTTTGAATAAAATAGGCCCTCGCCGCAAGCGCGGCGAGGGCCTTTCTAAGAAGGTGGGAGGCGGGAATTCTTATTTGGAAGCAACACAGGGCAGTTTGGGTTGTACCGTCGGAAGAAAGTCATTACTCCCGGACTCAAGTTTTTCAATTAAATCTTGGAAGTAAGTCACCGGAGGGCCAATGAGAAAATCCAACGGGTTAATTCTTTGCTCAAAAACTTCTTTGCGGTGGCTGGAGATTGGATGCTGGAAAGCCGGTTTACCATTGTGTGAAGATTCTTCGTTATCCGAACTTTCCGTCTCTTCCTCACTCGGGATCCAGATTTGCATTGAGCCGCAACTATAAAGCGCGATAACTATCTTTGCTTCGTTACATTCAGGGTCGCCATCCGGTCCTATGAAGTCTTTGTTGCGTAGCTGATAAATCCAGCAGTCGCCGACGAGGAAAAATATTTCGCAAGGATACAGATAAGATATTTTTTGGCTTTTTTTTCCAGACGGACTGCTGTTGCTTGCTAGTTCAGAATAACTAGGCGGCTGCGGATAAAATTCATACTGGTGTCTGTTTGGTTCCAATTTTCCTCCCTTGCTAGTACGGTGCGGACTGTTTTTTGGACCTCACGAGGAATTTCTTTGCGGTTAGGGTCGGTTATTTCTTCCCAAGATAAATAAAACGGTCCTGAGAAAAATCGCTCGCCGAGCCGGCACCAAAGTGAAACTCTGTTGTCGCCAACATTTTCAAAAATGGCGGCCGTGCAGTTTTTGAAGATTTCCGGATAGACATCGGGGCACAAGAAGGGACGGATCATCTCTATCTCTTCCAACTGACCCTGATTTACAACAATCAAACGACAGTCAATTTGCAAAACAGCGGTTGAAATTGTCAAGTTGCTCGTCCCCTTTTTTTGGATTTATAAAAAACGACCAACATCGTGGTCGTTTTTCATACCTGTTGAAAGTCGATTTTCGGCTGAAGAAACTTCTTCAACTTTTCTCCTCCTCACACATTGTATGATAGCCGATTTTGGCTGTCAAATAGCCTTGAATTAATGTTGACCTGTGGATATTTATTGTCATTTTTGCTACGTTAATTTCAAGGAGGAATTTTATTTGCTACAGGATGATTTAAAATATTGGGTGGCTTTATCGCAAAATCTAAAAATAGGTCCAAGGACTTTTCAAAAGCTGCATAAAATTTTTCCAGATTTTCGACAGCTTTGGACCGGCAGCTTCGCTGATTTCGCCAGTAAAAGATTGCCAGAGCAGCTTTTTATATTAGTTGATGAAACCAGAAAAAAGGTCAATCCAGAAAAAGAGATGGACAAATTAAAAAAATTGGCAATAAATACTGTCACCATTAAAGATAAAGCTTATCCTGAACAACTGAAAGAAATTGCCGACCCGCCCGCTGTGCTTTATTGGCGCGGCAATTTAGCAGATATTCAACCTTCTGTTTCGGTGGTGGGAACGCGCAAATTTACCGCTTACGGCCAGCGGGCAACAGAGTATCTTGTGGAGCCGCTGGCTAAGGCGGGATTGACGATTTGCTCTGGGCTGGCTTTGGGAATAGACAGTTTGGCTCACCAAGCCGCTTTGCAGGCAAGCGGACGCACAATTGCCGTGCTTGGTAGCGGTTTGGATAGAATTTATCCGACCAACAACCGTGCGCTGGCTGACAAAATTTTGCAGAAAAATGGGGCAATCGTCAGCGAATACCCCCTGGGTACGCCTCCTTTTCGTTCCAACTTTCCGATGAGAAATCGTATTGTGGCCGGCCTTTCTTTGGGGACTTTGGTCATTGAGGCCGCTTTGCAATCTGGCGCCTTGATTACAGCGGCTTGTGCGCTTGATTACAACCGGCAGGTTTTTGCCCTTCCAGGTTCAATTTACAGCGACCAAAGCGCCGGCACAAATAATCTAATTAAATTGGGCGCCAAACCAGTAACCCAAGCAGAAGATATTCTGGAAGAAATGAATATTGTGCTTGACAATCGCGGGAAAAAAGATTATGTTTTTGCCAGCCCGCAGGAAGAAATGATAGCCAAATATCTTGCCAATCCGTGCGATGTTGACAAATTAGCCAAAGCAACTAAATTAGATATAGCGACAGTCAATGCTACGTTAACGTTAATGGAAATTGCCGGCAGTGTGAGGAATTTAGGTTCGGGTAGGTATGTATTAAGATAAAATATGAGGTTTATTGAACTTAGTTATCGTTGAGTCGCCCGCGAAAGGGCACACAATTGAAAAATATTTAGGTAAAGATTTTAAAGTGGCCGCTTCTTTCGGCCACGTTAGAAATTTACCCAAAAAAGAGCTGGGCGTGGAAGTGGATAAGGACTTTGAGGCCAAATACATTATTATGCCAAAAAGCCGCAAAACCATTACCTACTTAAAAAGTCAGCTGGAAAAAGCCGACAAACTTTATATTGCTACTGACTTTGACAGGGAGGGCGAGGCAATCGGCTGGCACATTGTCCAAGCCCTTCGGCTTGGACAATCAAAAAAACGCTATAGCAAAAATCAAAAAAACGCTATAGCAAAAATCTTCAGGATTACCTTCCATGAAATTACCAAAACTGCCATATTGGAGGCAGTCAAAAATCCGCGCGACATTGATATGAATTTAGTCAACGCCCAGCAGGCGCGCCGTATTCTAGACAGATTGGTTGGCTATAAACTTTCGCCATTTTTATGGGCAAAAGTCGCCAAGGGGCTCTCCGCCGGCCGCGTGCAGTCGGTAGCTTTACGGCTAATAGTCCAACGCGAGCGGGAAATTGACAAATTTGTGCCGACAGAGTACTGGAGTGTTGAGGCGACACTGTCCAAAAAAGGCCAGAAAGATCAAAACTTTAAAGCAATTCTTATTGAAGCTGATGGCAAGCCGTTCGGCGAGTTGGAAATCAAAACTGCCAAGCAAGCCAAGCAAATTTTAGTTGAACTTGCAGGTGCTAAATATCAGGTGGCGGCTATTAAGCAGGAGAAAAAACCGCAATATCCCTTCCCGCCTTTTACCACTTCAACCCTGCAGCAGGATGGTTATTACAAATTGAAATTTTCCGCTAAAAAAACAATGAAACTAGCGCAGGACTTGTACGAAGCCGGCTACATTACTTATATGAGGACGGATTCTACCAACTTGTCATGGCTGGCAATCAATTCTATGAGAAAATATATCAGCGCCAATTTTGGCGAGAAATATTTGCCTGCCAAACCGCGCGTTTACAAATCAAAAAAGGCCTTTATCCAAGAAGCTCACGAGGCAATACGGCCGACATACGTTTCAAATGAAAAATTAAAAATTAAAAATGAAAAAAT
>PCRM01000044.1:0-347 GCA_002771215.1 Candidatus Nealsonbacteria bacterium CG23_combo_of_CG06-09_8_20_14_all_40_13
TTCCTCTCATTGTTAACAAACTTTTGGCAAGAATATTACTGATCTCTTCTGCTTCTTTTAACAACTTCTCTACTTCGTTCTTGTCTCCTCGGTCAGTTGACTTCAAAAGTAGAAGCTAGTATTTACTCTCATTAGCTGATTTTAAGGCGGTATTGTAAAAATTGGCAAAATCTTTTTTACTTGAAGCTGATTGAGCTTCAATGATATTAGCCCCTATACTCGTTACGCTCCTTAGAAGTTGCCGACCAATCACCTGAGAGATATAATCCTTGGGTAGCATTTCTAAAAATTTAATTACGGCTAATGAAAATAGGAAAGCTCGTTTTTTTAAGTCATAAACTTTTGAA
>PCRM01000044.1:460-15664 GCA_002771215.1 Candidatus Nealsonbacteria bacterium CG23_combo_of_CG06-09_8_20_14_all_40_13
GCGCAAATCAATATATCCGATGCTAAAGTTTTTTGTTTCAAATCTTTTGTTTCCCTATCACAAAAGACTACTTTCGCCCCAGTTTTTTTTAACAGTTTACCCAAAGGTTTGCCAACTAAAAAACCTTTGCCGATAATAACAATCTTTTTATCCTTCAAAGAAATCAAATACTCTTTCAAAATTCTTAAAATACCTAAAGGCGTTGGTGGTAAAAATTTAAAATTTTTCTTTCCAATGATATAACCAAATCCATCAACATCTTTTTCTGGCGAAATTTTTTTAGCAACAATTGTTAAATTTATCTGTTCGGGTAAGGGAAGTTGAACTAATACTGAAGAAATCTTAGGGTCTAAATTGAATTTTTCTATTGCTCTAAGCAGTTGTGCAGTTTGTATGTCTTCTTTCAAATTTAAAATCTCAAATGGAATTCCAACCTCTTGACAAGCTTTCTTTTTAGCCGCCAGATAAATTTGGCTTGCTTTATCGCGTCCTACAGAAATTACCACTAAAAAAGGATTTATTCCTTTTTTAGCCATATTTTCCACTCGTTTTTGAAGTTTTTTTAAAATCTTTTCGGCAAGTTTTTTACCATCTAAAATTTGAGTCATTAATCCTCAATCTGTGAAATTTTGGACAAACATTTTCCCATATATGCCGCCGTCAATCACACCTATACCAATTTGTCTAAAATTATTGTCTAATATATTGTCTCTATGCGAGGGTGAATTCATTAAACCGATATGTGCAAGATTAGCATTTGGTGCCAACGCCAGATTTTCACCAACAACTTGAAATTTTATCCCAGCATTTAAGACCCGAAGCAATGGCTCAATCCCATCTGGACTGATGTGAGCAAAATATTCTCTTTGCCACATATCCCAAGCATGCGCTCGGGCAACTTTTTGTAATTCTTCAGAAGAAACTAAAGGTTTTAGGCCGGCTTTTTTTCTTTCAAGATTGACTAAATCAAACATCTTTTGTTCTGCCTGAGAATCAACCACATAGTCCTTCGGCTTAAAATTTAGCTTGGTTGTTTCTCCTGAGGGTTTTGAAGTCAAATACAGGAAGTTTTGCTCAATTTCACCGCCTAACTGTTTTTGAAAGTTAACAAAAGTTTTGGCACTTTTAAGAACAATTGTATTGCCAATTAAAGAAGAGCTAATTGCATTTTTCACATGAGGCAAAAACGGAGAGGCGAAAAATAAGGTTAGCAGAATAGCGATAATAAGAAGACCTTTAATAAAAGATACAAATATTCCCAGAATTCTATTAGGGAAGGATCGTTTTAAAAAACCAGGAATAACTGATTTAACTAATCTTGCAATGAGAGAAAAGATAATTTCCGCGATAATCCATACCAATAAGAAACCAATTATATTTTGCCAAAATGTTGGAATCGAAAAAAAAGTTGAAATATATTTGGCAACATTGGGATAGAACTTCAATGCTACGATAACGGAAAGTAAAAACTCGGCAATCTCCAGTGAAACGCTAATAAAGCCACGGCGAAAACCATCAAACAGGTATAAAATCAGAATAATAATGATAATAATATCGATATAATTCATTTTTTCTTTTTCCTATAATCTTCGATGGCGGCCAAAAGTCCTTCTGCAGCCAAATTTGAGCAATGCTCTTTGATTGGAGGCAAGCCGCCCAGTTCTTTAGAAACATCCTGTCTGGTAATTTTGAGCGCCTGCTCTAACGTTTTACCCTTGACCATTACGGTAATCATTGAAGAGGTGGCAATCGCCGCACCGCAGCCAAAACTTTGAAATTTGATATCTTTGATATATTCTTTCCCATCTTTTTTTTCTACTTTGATCTGTAATTCCATGACATCACCACAGTTATGAAGAGTAGCTGATGCTGATACATAGGAGCGAGAATCTTTAACCTCTAAGTTATAAACTAATCCAGAATAATCTATCGGTTTAATCTCTGAAATAGTGGTGTAATAATAATTAGCATCAAACCAAGATTTGTGAGGATTATAACTTCTTGCTTTAATTTTGAATTCTTTTCCCATCATCTTGGCTATTTGCTGAAGTGAAGGATCGTGTTGAATATAAAAACAATAAGATTTTTTGTGGATACCGTAAGCTCTCCCTATTGTAAAACTGTGGATTATCTTTTGCCTTAAAAACAAGTTTCTTAGTTGATAAGCAAGTTTTTTAGAGATTGTTACATATTTAGCCCGCTGACGTTTCTCATCAATATGCCCATCTCCTCGCCAAAGACCAGAAAGTAGATACCATTGTTTTTTAGTCGGAAGTTGCATTATCCAATGTGGGAGTTGTTTCTCTAGTGCTCCTTTCCCAAAATTTTTTTTAAAAAACCGGGCCAATCTAGCACTGTAATAGAAAAGATTAGTAGAATTATGAGCACTTTTATAAATAACAGGAGATAAACCAAAAATTCTTTTCATAATTAAAATCGTGTCTTGAATATAAATACCCTCATGGGAACCGAAAGTAAATCCCACAGTTCCTTTACATTTGTCAGTTCTAACATAACCTTCTGATAAATAATACCCTACCAATTTCAGAAAATCGTTATTAACCTTTATTTCCCCTGGCAATTCTCTACTTTTAAAATCCCAAAAGGGCTTTTCTATACCTAATCTCATTGATCTTACATCCTTAGTTTCTTTAGGAATGGGATAGATAATAGTATCACCTTTTTGAAGCCCTTCAAGATGATACCAGTCAATATAACATTTCTTTTCTTCCAAGGCTCGCATTTTGTAAGGATATTGACTTGTTTTTAAAGCTAAAACAAGGTGATCTGGCGTCATCATTACCTGACCAAGATTGTGAACTCGCAGACTAAAGATTTTGCCTTTGCAAACCCGATGATGAACTTTTTTAATTTTGTGATATTTTCCATCATGCCCAAGCACTTTTTGGCCTTTCCGAATTTTTGAAATCTCAACCATTTCATCATTGGTTTGGACAAGGGTTTCAGGAACAACACAGATGGGATTTCCCACTCTACCAACCCCATCTGGGTTTTTAATTGTGCCCATATTTTTCGGATGGAAAAAATGCCCCATCACTTTTTTTGAATATTCAATCACGTTTCCCCCCAAAAGGACTCATTTTACGCAGTTTTTTGACAATTTTAGGTAAAATTTTTATGACATAATCAATGTCACTGTTGGTTAATCCCTCGCCGAGCGTAAAGCGAATTGACCCTTGAGCAGTACGGTGGTCCCTCCCTAAAGCCATGATGACATGAGACGGCTCCAGAGAACCAGAGGTGCAGGCCGAGCCCGAGGATGCCGCCACGCCCTGTAAATCTAAATTAAGCAATATTGATTCACCTTCAATATAGTTAAAACAGAAATTAGCGTTATTAGGAGAGCGCAAAATACTGTCTCCATTTAAGATAACATCGGGAATATTTTGCAGAATACCTTTTATGAATCTGTCCCTTAAACCCTGGATTTTTTTAATTTTCAATTTACAATTTACAATTTTCAATTCCTCTATTGCTTTACCTAATCCTACTATACCTGCTACATTTTCAGTTCCTGCTCTTCTACGGTTTTCTTGCCAACCTCCTATAATCTGGGGCTGTAATGGCGTCCCCTTTTTGATATACAGCGCTCCTATACCTTTCGGCCCTCCTATTTTATGGGCCGAAAGCGATAACATATCAACATGTAAATGCGCAACGTCATGATTAAAATATTCAATGGCCTGTACAGCATCGGTATGAAAATAGATTTGAGATAGAGAGCTGAGATTTGAGTGATTTTTCTCTCTATCTCTATTCTCTTTCTCTATCAATTTGCCTATCTCCCTAATTGGTTGAACTGTACCGATTTCGTTGTTGACATACATGATACTAATAAGTACCGTATTTTCTTTAATTGCCTTTTGAACTTCCTCAATATCCACTATGCCTTTCTTGCTTACAGCCAAATAGGTAACTTCAGCTAATTTATTTTTTTCAAGATATTTACAGGTATCTAATACAGAATGATGTTCAATAGAACTAGTTATTATATGAGGAATACTTTGACCCGAAATAGCTTGAATAAACCCTTTTATCGCTAAATTATTTGATTCTGTTGCGCCCGAGGTAAAAATGATTTCGGAAGCTTGGCAATTTAAAAAGGATGACAGGTTGCTTCTTGCCTTATCTATGGCATGTCTTGCCTGCTGCCCAAAAGAATGTATTGAAGAGGCATTACCAAATTCATTGCTGAAATATTGAGACATTTCAGACAGTACTGCTTTTTTTACTGGTGTAGTCGCAGCAAAATCAAGATATATTCTTTTCATATTGGTCCTTCATACAGATTTATTATATGCTTGATACTCTCTTTTATCAAGGCTATAAATTTGATATAATCTAACAATAAAGGAAAATATGAGAATTTCTTTTTCTAGTATTGAAACATTTAACTTGTGTCCGCTTAAGTACAAATTCAGGGTAATTGATAGAATCAAGGTTCCCGAGAAAGTTGAACTATGGTTTGGTAATTTAATGCACAGCTTGCTTTTTGAAACTTTAAAAAAAGACCCGATTTTACCTTCTGAAGATGAGTTAGTTGCCAAACTAAAATTAAATTGGCGTCCGGATATATTTGAACGGCCAGATGACTCCCAATCTTACCTTGCCGCAGGGGAAAAAATGCTTAGGAATTTTTTAGCCAATTATAAACCGGGGTTAACCAACATCGTCGCTCTGGAAAAAAGATTTTTCCTGCCTTTTAACGAGCATCAGATAACTGGTATGATTGACCGTATTGATAAATTACCCCTTGGAGGTTTCCAAATTATAGATTACAAAACATCAAAAAATATGAAATCCCAGGAACAAACAGATACAGATTTACAGCTCTCTTTTTATAACTGGGCAACTAAACAGCTATGGCCAGGAGCTGAAGAAATTAAACTTACCTTCCATTTTTTGAAACACAACGAAAAAATCTCCACTACCAGGAGCGATGAACAAACTGAAAAATATATGGCAGATGTTGCCAGGACAATCACTAAAATTGAAAAAAACGTGGCAGAGAATAATTTTCCGCCAAAGATAAATAATTTATGCAGCTGGTGCGAATATGCGCATCTTTGTCCGATGCAAAAGCATAAAACTTTACCCGCACAAACACAAAAGGATGAGAAGATTGACGAGATTGCCAGTGAATATATTACTAATTCAAAGAGACAAAAAGAGCTTGAAACAAAAATAAACCAATTTTTAGACCAGAAAAAGCTCGAAAGGTTTTTTAACGAGCAGGGAATTATTACCAGAAAAAAAGGCAAATTCTCTGTCAGCAAGCCTGAAGAAAATTTGTTAAGTTAAAAAAACTTATTGCATTTTGAGAAGTGATGCTAGCGATTTTTTCCAACGGAATATTCTTAATTTCAGCAATTTTTTTAGCCACTTCAATAACGTTTTTTGGCTCATTTCTCTCGCCTCGATATGGCTCCGGTGATAAATAGGGTGAATCTGTCTCAATCATTAATCTATTTAAAGGCATTTTTTTAATAACATCTTGAACCATATGATTATTTTTAAACGTGATTATACCAGTGAAGGATAAATAAAGACCAAGAGCTAAAAATTTTTTAGCAATCTGCCAATCTTCAGAAAAACAATGCATCACGCCTTGACCCGTAAAATTAAATTCTTTCAGGATATCTAAAATTTCTTCGCCGGCTAACCTTGAATGCAAAATCACTGGTTTATCAACCTTTGTTGCCAGTTGCAAACTTTTCTTGAGTACCGACTTTTGCTGTCCGGCATTTGACTTGTCGTGATAATAATCAAGGCCGGTTTCGCCAATGGCGACAACCTTATTGGCTTTTGCCAAGGATAAAAACTGGCTTTCATCAAAAGATTCATCTTTGACGTGAATAGGGTGCAGGCCGACTGCGGCGAAAATGCCTTTGTTATATGCTTGAGAAATTTGCACCGCTTTTAAAGAAGTTTCTAAATTAGAACCGACATTAATTATAGCGGTAATGCCGCTTTTGAAGGCCCTATCTATAACTTTGCCATAGTCAGACTCAAAGGCCTGGAAATTAAGATGAGCGTGGGTGTCTATCATAAGAAATTCAAAACTTAAATCTCAAAAGTAAAAACTACAAGGTAAAAGTTAAAAATTACTTAGTTACTGCGAGGGTAGCATAAATTATACAAGCTAAGATAATTGCCGCAGCCAAAACAACTCTTTTGCGCAATTTTTCTTTCAAAAAGACGACAGTAAAAAAATAAATTAAAATTGGGGTCAAAGTTAAAATTAAAGTCGTAAAAACTACACCGAAATCTTTAAAACCTGAAAACATAAAAGTCATATAACTGGTGGCAATAATAGCCAAAATAAAGATAGAAAGTATATTTTGGGAAGTTAACCGGCGAAAATTCGGTCGAAAAACTAACCATAAAGATAGAAAAACAAGACCGGTTCTCACAGCATATAAGGCGCTAGGGCTATAAACTTCTAACAATTGGCGGTCAAAAATGGCCTCAATCGCTGCTAAAAGTACAAAACCCAAAAGACCGATACTGTAGCGGTCAAAAACAAGATGATGCCTTCGAATATGCGAAACAAGCAGTGCGCCGGAAGCAATGGCCGCTGCCAAAAAGGTATGTAAATTTTTCTCTGCCGCTAAAAAAATACCAGCAATAAGAATAATTGCGATTGGCCGCAGCATGTTAATTAATTCAAACTCAACCACTTTTTCTTGCTGCAATCCCCGATACAAAAGTATATTCCAACCGCAAGCAACCACCACCATGCCAATCAGGAGCCAAAGATAATTTGTATTTAAAGCTGATGGGGATATTTTACCCCAAAATATGGCAAAAAATGTAGAGACCAAAAATAAAAGTAAAAAAAGAGTGACTACAAATAAACGATAATCAACCTTTTGTTTAGATAAAATCGTTTTTTCTAAAACGATAGTGATTGCGCCCGCAAAAACTGCGATAAGAGGAAAAATAATCATTTAATCCTTGGAAAAAGTGGCTCTGCTTTTAAGGTTTGCAGTTGGCTTTGAATTTTGGTAGATGTTTCAGGCATAAACGGCTCAAGCGATTTTGAAATGAGCAAAATTTTTTCTTGCAAAATTTGCAAAATTTGCCTCAATTTTTTATCGCTATGGTCAAATTGCCACGGTTTTTCCTTGTTAATATAAAAATTAGCTTCTTTGACTTCTTGGAAAATTTTCTCTAATACTTCCTTAAATTTTAAGTTTTGTAATAAATTATCTATTTTCAACGAGGAGACTTCGACTTTTAAAATTTCTCCTTTTAATTTGGCTTTTTTAACCAAAGTAATAGTTCTCAAAACTAAATTCCCCAAATCATTGGCTAAGTCATTATTATAGCGGTTGGCAATTTTTTCTTCTGAAATATCGCCATCTTGCCCGAAAGGAATTTCCCTAAGCAGGCTGTAACGCACTGCGTCGGCACCATATTTTTCAACCAGAACAGAAACATAGATTATATTGCCGGAAGTTTTTGATATTTTTTTACCTTGTAAAGTGAAGAAACCATGAGCAAAGATTTTTTTAGACAACTTATAGCCCCCAGCCAAAAGCAAAGCCGGCCAAAGTACAGCATGGAATTTTAAAATATCTTTACCTATTAAGTGAAGATCCGCCGGCCAGAAGATTTTTGATTTCGACTCAATCCCCGATAAGTAGTTGAGGAGCGCATCAACCCAGCAGTAGACAGTTTGTTTCTTGTCCCAAGGTAGTTGTATCCCCCAGACAACTTTTTCCCTTGAGACACTAATATCTTTCAGTTTTTCTTTTTTCAAAAAACCTAAAACTTCATTTTTTCTTTCTTTTGGTTTAATTTTGAATTTGTCCGATTCGATCAATCCAATCAATATTTTCTGATATTTGGAAAGTTTAAAGAAATAATTAATTTCTTTGATTTTCTGCGGCTTTGAGTTGTGCATAGGACACTTTTCATCAATTAAATCGGAAGGCTCTTTAAACTCCTCACAACCAAGACAGTATAGACCCTCGTATTTTCCTTTATAAATCTCTCCTTTATCCCATAACTTTTTAATAAATCTCTGAACGAACTGCTCGTGTTCTGTGTCGGTAGTTCTAATAAAGAAATCATAAGAAATATTTAAGTCTTGCCAAGCCTTTTTCCAAAATTGAGTCTGATAATCACAAAATTCTTTGGGATTTTTAAAACCAGCCAGTTTTGCCGCTTTTTCCATTTTCGCTCCATGCTCATCTACTCCAGTTTGATAATAAACATCATCACCTAAGGATCTTCGCCATCTAGCCAACACATCAGCTGCAATCGTTGTATAAGCACTCCCGACGTGAGCTTTATCATTTGAGTAGTATAGAGGAGTAGTCACATAAAATTTTTTGGTCATTTTTTAACCCCAATTTCATTTTACTTGTATTTTTATCTTATCTCAAAACTGGAAAATTCGCCACTAAATTTCCCCCATTGCGCCTCTACTTTGTCCACTTGAGCCAAAGCCGGACCTTGGCGACACCACTTCAAGAATTTGTTTAAATTGGCTTCTTGACCTTCGGCAACAATCTCAACCGTCTGATCCGAGGCATTAACCGCAAATCCCGATAGATTTAAATCTTGGGCCAATTTTTGAGCGCTGGCGCGGAAAAATACGCCCAGCACATTGCCGTAAATTTTCAAGCAAATTTTTCTTGGCTGATCGGCCAAAAAATAGGCTACGGCATCAATCGCTTGTTCTGCGTTTTCTATCCAAACGATCTCTTTATTGCGGCGAAACCAGGTCAGCTGGCGCCTGGCAAAATTTCTTGTTTTTTGCTTAATCTCGTCAATCGCCTGCTTAAGCGAAATTTGTTTTTGTAAATATTGGCCGATTTCTTTATAGCCGATTGAAGACATTGAGGGTAGGTCAAAACTGTATTTTTTAGCAAGCTTTTCTGTCTCGCCAACAAGCCCCCGGGCAATCATTGCGTCAACACGGTCGCCTATTGCCTGATACAGCGTTACTCGAGGTATATTTATACCTATAATTAAAGCTTGAAAAGGCACTTGGCGCTTGTTTTGGAGCTGGGAAAAAGGCATCTTTTGCAGCAATGTTACTTCCAGCGCGCGAACAATTCTGCGCTTATTGTGGGGACCGATTTTTACCGCCGACTTTGAATCCAATTTTTGCAGTTTGCGCCAAAGTGCTTGCGCATCCTGCCGTTCTAATTCTTGCCGCAGCCGTGCGCTTTCTTTGGTCTTGGGCGGGATGCTGTAGCCATAAAGGACCGCATCTATATAAAGTCCGGTGCCGCCAACCAAAATCGGCAGCTTTCCTCTTTTTAAGATTTCGCCTATTAGTTTGTAAGCCATTTTCTGAAATTGTGCCACTGAAAATTCTTCATCAGGGTTGACAATGTCAATTAAATGCTGGGGATATGATTTGTCTTTATTAGTACCGATATCCATACCCTTAAAAATCTGCCGACTATCGGCAGATATCAATTCACCGTTGAATTTTTTGGCCAAAGCAATCGCCAACTTCGTCTTGTCAGAGGCGGTTGGCCCAACAATAGCTACGATTTTAGGAGTCCCGTTTGCTCTTTTTTTCTGATTCGTGTCTTTCATAAGCACCTTTTTTAATAATGTCAGCCAGTTTGAAGACGGACTTACCGCTTTTTTCCATGTCTTTACACTTCTGCTTTTGGACAGCTTCCTGTTTCTCTTTCTCTTCAATTTGTTCTAAATGCTCTTGATCTTGTTCCATGTCTCATCCTCTCTGCTCATTGTTGACTAAAAACTGCTCACTTCGGACATCCCGATGGTGGGCAGGGTGGGAGTTGAACCCACAAGCCTTATTCAGGCACTAGCTCCTAAGGCTAGCGTGTTTGCCAATTTCACCACCTGCCCACATTCGGAACGCGTATGCCTAATTCCGCCACCGCGGCAATTTATTATTGAACCAGAATGCCCCGTCAGCTTGCTGCGGGGATGAATGATTCGATAAGAATTTGCCCGAAGGGATACTTCGCAGCTTGCTGCGAAGTAGTTCATATCGTTATTTTATCTTTCATTTTTTCAAAAGTCGCTGGGCCGATGCCTTTTATCTGCTCGATTTCTTCAATACTTTTGAAGCCGCCGTTGGCCTGGCGATATTCTATGATGCGTGAGGCATAAACCGGCCCAATACCGGGTAAGCTGTCCAGTGTTGTTGCGTCGGCGGTGTTGATGTTTATTTTGCCCGCTACTTCTTGTCCAAATGCTGTTGACTCGCCCGCCACCTTACCCTGCGAGATTATCTCTTCACTGGTAGTCTCGGTCCTTTGAATTTCGGTTTTAGAAAGTGTATCGTTTAGGCGCGCTATTTCCTTTTTTAAATTTTCAATTTCTTTTTGTAGGTTAGCTGAATCAGTTGGTTGTGAAGACGTTACTGTTGGGCGATTAACATTTTTAAACAATTCATTCTTCCAAATCAATAATATACCGCCGATAAGAATTAAAATAACTAAAGACAAACCAATGTGAACCCTGTATCTGCTGAAAATTCCCATTTTATTCCAAATGCCTTTCTTTTTGGAAATTAGAGATTTTCGCGATAAGCTCTGGATAATTTTCTATTTTAACAATTATGTTTTCTGCGGCTTCACGGGCCTTTTTAATCATAATTATATCAGATAGAGAAGCCATTTTCAAGTCAGGCACGCCCCATTGTTTAACGCCTGTCAGCTCGCCCGGACCTCTTAATTGTAAATCTTTCTCGGCTAATTGAAAACCATTGTCAAACTGACAAACTGCTTTCAATCTTGCTTGTACTTTATCATTCCAGATTTGGGCGAAAAGAAAGCAATAGGATTGGTGTTTACCGCGACCTACTCTGCCCCTAAATTGATGTAGTGTAGCCAACCCAAAGCGCTCAGCACTCTCTATCATCATCACAGCGGCATTTGGTATGTCTATGCCCACTTCAACAACTGCAGTGGCCACTAGAATGTCAATTTTTCCTTGACTAAATTGCTCCATCGCCTCTTGCTTATCTTTTGATTTTAATCTGCCATGTACAATTCCCACTCTCAAATCTGGAAAAACAGTTTCCGAAAGTTTTTTATATTCACTAGTAACTGCCTTCCTTTCAGCCTCGAAAAGATTTATTCTATCTTCTTCTTTTTCTTCCACCAAGGGACAAATAACAAAAACCTGCCGTCCTGATTTAACCTGATTATGAATAAAATCATAAGCTTTCTGTCTGTTTTGGGGCTCAACCAACCTGGTGATAACCTTTTGCCTGCCGGCCGGCATCTCGTCTAAAATTGAGATGTCCAAGTCGCCGTAAACTGCCAGCGCCAAGGTGCGTGGTATCGGCGTGGCGGTCATTGACAGAAAATGAGGCAAGATTTTATGCTGGCTTAAAGAAAGTTGGCGCAGATATGTACGTTGTTTAACTCCAAAACGATGCTGTTCATCTATAATCACCAAACCTATTTTTCTAAACTTTACTCCTGACTGAATTAAAGCATGGGTACCGATTATCAAATCTGATTCTAAAAGTAAACTGGCGGTACCTTTTTTATTAGAAGTTGCCGAAGTGAAAAGCGCAACTTTTAAGCCAAAAGGTTTTAATAGGTAACTTATGTTTTTGAAATGCTGTGTGGCTAAAATTTCTGTAGGTGCCATCCAAACTGATTGATAACCAGCTTTGAATATGGATAAAACTGCCATGGCGCCCACCACTGTTTTACCCGAGCCGACATCGCCCTCCAGTAAACGATTCATTGGCGAAGGTTTGACCATATCCTTTAAAATTTGCCAGGCGGCAATTTTTTGGCAATTGGTTAATTTAAAAGGCAAGTTTTTAACAAATTTCTGCAGGATTTCTTCCGGAATGAGAATTTTTGGTGCCTTTTCCTTCTGAAGTTCCCGTCTCGCCACAAGCATTCTTAATGAGATTAAAAATAGTTCATCAAAAGAAAGGCGCTCTTTGGCTTTTTGTAAATTTTGAAAATTCTGGGGAAAGTGAATTTCGCCAATGGCGGTAGGCAAATCGATTAGTTTTTCAGATTCTTTGATGGTATTAGGTAAAAAATCATTAATTTGTGAAGTTATGTTAAGTAATGGTAATAAAATGCGTCTTAAATATTTAGAGGTTAATCCTTCCGTCTCCGGATAAATGGGAAAAATTCCTTCTTGCCTTTCAACAATGGGAGAAAGCATTACTTTTTGTTTTTTAGCAAAATCAAAATCTATTTTTCCTCGGAAAAGCAAGGTTCCTTGCTGTTTCAAACTCTTAGCCAGATATGGTTGGTTAAACCAAACAACCGGCAGCTGGTGGTCTTTTTCATCTTCAATAATACCTTCCGTAATTAAAATACCTTTCCTCGGAGATCTTCTTGTTTTTATTTGAACTATTCTCCCTTTAATAATAACTATTTCTTCTATTCTGAGTTGACTCACGGGTACTGTTTGAGAAAAATCTATCCATTTTCTTGGGTAATAAAAAAGAAGGTCTTGCACAGTTTCAAGACCAAGGATTTTTAACCGTTGCGCCATTTTCGGCCCAACACCTTTGAGATATTGAATTGGGGTATTTAGTTCAAACATTTTTTATCCAAGGTATAGTTCGTTCTTCTTTATCTTTTGATAGCCAGTCGGCCAAATTCTCTTTTGAAGAAGTAATAATTTGCTCAGCCGGAGCATTTACCTCTTCTAAGGTTCTTAGGACTCTGGCAACTTTTTTCCAAAAAGAAAATTTGACGCCCAACGGGTAATCAAGCCGATTATCTTCTTTTTCTATTTTTTGTCTAATATCCTCGCCTAATCTTTGAAAGTCCTTAAGATTATGGGCATCAGTACCCAAAAAAAGTGGTACACCGGCGGCGACAGCCTGTTTAATAAGTTCTTCTGGCATAGGCGCATTAAAATTAATCTCTAAAGCAGTATGCGTTTCTTTGGCTGTGTTAAATAGAGTTTGCCAATCCATTTTATTGAGATCTTCATAGCTCACGTAGCGGTTTGGGTGGCCAATAACGTCAACATTGGGATTTTGCATCAATTTAAGATATATATTAGTTAATTGTTCGGCTGTTGGCTGGCCGTTTTGTTCTGGAAAGACGGATTTTAAATCGTGTTTAGAAGCAATCACTAAGTCTATTTGCGAAAGAACATTATCCGATACATCTAAATCGCCTACTGCAGAAATAATACTGGTTTCTACACCACTGATAACTTCCGGGTATTCTGCGACTTCATTTTTCTGTTTCTCCATAAAATCATGAACTTTTTCTTGGTGTTCAAGAAGCGCTTGACCATTAACAAGTTTTGGATTGGCGGCATCAGATGCGTGTTCAGCCAACACCACAAACTCCATCTTGTTCTCTCCAGAATTAATTTCGGATTGGATATAGCGGAAAACTTGTTCAAAAGTATAATCTGCCTCGTGACGAGTTGTCGGATTACTAAAGACTGTGTGTTCATGACTATCCCCAGCCATATATGAATGAAGCAAATTAATTAATTTGCTTTTAGATCTTTCAACCTCGTTTGGGGGAAGGAATTCACTCATTTTTATCTCAAAATTTTTTTATCCAATAATCTATTGCCGATTTTAGCTGCTCTTTGTCAGCATTTGGATCCTCTTCTAAAAGCGAAATTAGAGCTTGGAGAATATCAATTTGCCAAAGATAAGAATAGGCGTCATATATTTTTTGATCAAAATCGCCATATCCTTCGAGAAATCTCTTATAAAACAAATCAAAATCATTCAGGTCTCCATACCGCTTAAGCATAATTTCCAACTGATTAATAAAGCAGGAAATATCCAATTCTTTTGCGGCCAGTGTTACCGAATTAAAATCAATCACGTAGAGCGATTCTCCAGCAACAATGTTTTTTGGTTGGAAATCACCATGGCAAAAGACATTCTTGAGAGGTTGCGTAACGCACAAACTTTCAGTAAGGCGCGAACCAAAAAGTGCATCTGTTTGCGGCACGCATCGAGAAATCTTTTGCCGGTTAAACTCCCATTTCGGTTGGGCCAAAGAAAAGGAAGGAACAGGAACTGCATGGATTGATTTAAGGCCTATGCCGCAATAATAAAGTTTTTCCGCAAATGCGTTTTTGTCTTCACCAATCAAATCGCTAAGCATCAACCCGGGAGCGTCCTGATATAACATCAGATTATGCTCTCTAAAAAAATAATAAGGTTTGGGGACGCGAATGACGGCTTCGCTCAGTCCGTGGCTGTAGAGATGCTCCATCACTTTGAAGGCGGTTTCTTTCTCGGCAATTGTGGAGGCCGAAGCCCGAAGTAAAAGCGGCTGCCCATCCATAGTAATTTTATAAAACATGTTGTAGGACTCGGGGGCAAATGATTTTGACCGCTCAACGCTCGTCAGTGTGATTTGCGCATTTTTTTTAAAAATTTTTTCCGCTTCCTTATTAAAAAATACCTGCATCCATTCTTTATCTAATAGAAAATCCAAATTAGTAGGCAATTTATCCATGTTTTTCCTTTTCACTTTCTTGATTTTTCAGGTAAAGATTACGGTTTCTAATCGCTTTTTTATAAAGCCAAAGGTATTTTTTGGCCGATGACTTCCATGAAAAATCTTTTTTCATTGCTCTAATTTGCATCTTATGCCAGTAATCTTTCTGGTTATAATAAACGTCAACAGCGCGGCGAATGGCCCATAAAAATGCTTGCTTATCATAATGTTTGAATACAAAACCGGTGTAGCCATCCCTAACCGTATCCGCAAGACCGCCCGTTTCTCTAACAATTGGTATGGCTCCAAAACGCATGGCAATGATTTGTGATAAACCGCAGGGCTCAAATCGCGAGGGCATTAAAAGCATATCAGCTCCAGCATAAATTGTTTGAGCCAAATTTGAGTCAAACTTCATTTCCGCCGCAATTGCTTCTGGATATTTTTTTTCTGCTTTAATGAAAACTTTCTCGATAGATTCCGCACCCGCCCCCAAAATAATGAATTGTGCTCCCATATCAACCAGTTCCTTCATCACATCATCTATCAAATCCAGACCTTTTTGTGGTGTTAATCTAGTAACAGCGCAAATTAAAGGAAGATCTGGGCTCTCGGTAAGGTTAAATTTCTTTTGTAAATATAATTTATTTTTTACTTTCATATCCAAATTGCGAATACCATAATTGATTGGAGTATCCTTATTGTCACGTGGATCAAAATCATGATAATCAAAGCCGTTCAAAATACCGGTGAATTTTGGTTTATTAGCTTT
>PCRM01000044.1:15712-47894 GCA_002771215.1 Candidatus Nealsonbacteria bacterium CG23_combo_of_CG06-09_8_20_14_all_40_13
TGTTAATGATGTCCGCATTATCAATGGCTTCTGCCATAACGTTGACGGCGTCACGTTTTTTCAGAAATTTCCTTAATTTTTTGGTCTCTTTCCTTTTGAGTCCAAATTGTCTTAATTCATTAAGTTTAATAAACGGTTGGTGATTAAGATTATGAATGGTTAAGACGCTGGCTATTTTATTATAAAAATTATCGCTTTTAATGCTAGTTTTGAGCCATTTAGGGATTAGACCCATCATCCCATCTTGGCAATGAATAACATCCGGCTGCCAATCAAATGATTTGATTAAATCCAAAGCGATTTTTGAAAGAATAAAAAATGGATAAGTCTGATTTCTGCCTTGTAAATTGTGATTGTAAACATCGTCTCCTAAAAAAACTTTCGGGGCATCAATTAAATATATCGGCACAATGGTTTCGGGTATGAATGTTTTCCAAACAGACGCTGTGTGCCATTTTTTATTTGGCAATTCAAATTTTGTGTCTTTAATAATAAGCTCGGACGGATATTTTGCTGTGTCGATGCACTTATACTTCGGCATCACTATCCGAATTTCTATATGGAATTCGCGCGCTAGCTCTTTCGGCAGTTGACCGACAACATCACCCAATCCGCCCGCTTTAGCAATAGGGGTCAACTCTGAAGTGACAAAGAGCACTTTCAACCTATTTTTATACCTGACTTTTGCCATGCTTTCCCCTCCAATCTTCAATTACCCTTTGATAGACCTTTTCATATCCATCAACCATTTTTTCAATGGGAAAGTTTTCCTCGACGTGTTTTCGGCAAGCCCTTCGCATTGCTTGATACTGCTCTTCTGGCATTTCGTAGATTCTTTGTACGGCTCCAACCATCCCCTTAATATCATCTGGTTTTACTAAAAATCCATTAACCCCATCTCTGATTAGTTCTGGCATCGCGCCTTTAGCGAAAGCTACCACTGGCGTTCCACAAGCATTTGATTCTGGAACGACCAAACCAAATGGTTCATCCCATAAAATAGGATTGATAAAGACCTTAGCTTGACCTAAAATTTTATTTTTTCTTTGGAGATTGATGGGTCCGATAAATTGTGCATAGTTACTTCGTTTCAAGGCCGGCTGAATAATCTCAGTATAATATTGATTTTCTCTAACAGGCGCGGCGATAGTAATCGGAACTTTTAATTGATCAGCCATCCTTATAGCTAAATCTGCTCCTTTTACAGGTTTAAATCGTCCAATCCAAACCAACTGATTCTTTTGCCCGCTGGCGACAAAATCAAAATCTTCTAACCTTATTCCATTGTATATACAAGCAGAAAATTTAATAGGCAGTTCTTTTTGGAAAGCATAACTGACAGAAACATTAAAACTTTTTGTTTCCTCTTTCAATAAATCAGCTATATTAGGATAGTGATTATGAAAGGTAACGACAGCGGGACTCCTTGTGGATAATTGAGCTATAAAATAAGGCAAAAGGTCATAACTGACATGCCAATGAATAAGGTCAAATTTATATTCTTTCATCAAAGGATCTAAAATGGTTTTATAATATCTCATCCGTTTGCTCAAATCAGCAAGATTATCCACCCCCAAGCCAGCTGCTTTATCAATATTGGAGATTAATGTAGCTTGGGTGAGAGAATCACCAGAGGCAAATAAAGTAACATCATATCCTCGTTTAAAAAGATTTTCCGTCAAATGACTAATAATAAACTCTGCTCCTCCATAATCAACAGGAGGCACCCTTACCCAAGTGGGAGCAACTTGAGCAATTTTATATTTTTGAATTCTTTTCATTTTTCTCCATAAATAATTTGAGATAATTGTCAACCATCTTTTCGTCTGAAAATCTCTCCTCCGCCGCTTTACGACAAACTGCTCGGTCAATTTGATCAATTTTTAAAACAGCTTCAATCATAGCCTCTAAATCACCCTTTGGGCAGATATAACCTGTAAGACTATCTGTAATAATCTCAGCTGGTGAGCCACAATCATAGGCAATGACTGGCGTCCCGCAAGCCATCGCCTCAATCATTACCAAGCCAAAGGCTTCCTCCCATTCTACTGGGAAAAGAAGAGCTTGACTTTTTCGAAGCAGTTTTTTCTTTTGAGAATGATTTACCTCTCCGACATAAATAATCTTTTTACCATCAATATGAGGTTTAATCTCTTTTGCAAAATATTCTTTGCCCCCCCGGCGGGCAATATCAATCGGGCCAGCGATAATTAGTTTATAACCAGTTTGCTTAGCAACTCGAATAGCAGTATGGACACCTTTAATCTTAGCCAAGCGTCCTAAAAATAAAAGAGTTTTTTCCAATGGTTGAGAATTGAAATTAAAATCATTAATCCGAATCCCATGGTAAATGACTTCTGTACAATTCACTTTTGGTGGTAAAGTTTTAGCTTGGGCATTTGAGATAGGGACATAATAACCATTTTGAGCATATTGCTTGAAAATTCGCCGGTAGTGCTTGTTAGTGTAAGTACCGTGTAATGTGTGAAACACTTTAGATTTTAATACCTGAACAACTGGTAATAATGTAAAACCAGCGTGGTTGTGAATAATATCAAAATCAGAGGAACGACGAATAAGTTCACCGATGGCCAGCGAACGATAAATTCGTTCTATATCAGGTTGAATCTCGGGATTATCATTGAGGCCCTCATTAATCCCTTTGGGTGAAATCTTTATTATTTCACCAGGTAGTTGACTATCCGCCGTGGCAAAGGTTGAAACTTTGTGCCCTCTTTTGTGAAAACCTCTAGCCAACAACTCAATAATTAGTTGTTTAGGTCCATAACCACTGGCTGGAATTTTATAATCTGGATATTGAAAAAGAGCAATTTTTAGCTTTTTCATTTTTCCTCCCATCCTTCTCTCGAAGCCCATTCTGCTGGCGGCATCTCGCGAGGTAAAGATTCAATTTTATTTTGTAAATCATCTGGTGAAAGTTCTTCCCAATTATTTAAGCCGTTTTCTGCTAACCAATCTTGCACACCAGGCAGGGCCTTAATAATTTGCCTAAATCGCTCGGGAGAAGTAGCGCTTGCTTGAGGCATCCAATAGGCAGGGATTTTTTCTAGTCCCCCCATCCAACGATTTTCTTCCAAGAGAGTTTTTTGATAATGCTCGTTTTGATTAGGATTAGTGGTCTTTTCAACCCACCTTTGATGATGGGGCGAGCGCATTTTTAAAAGTTCATCAGATGAAAATTTAAGACCTGTAGTTAAAAATTTATCTGCGAGCATCTCTACTCGTGCTAAATGAAAACCAGCAGACAAAAAAGCCAAATTTCGATAGGTTTCTGGTTTTTGATCAATCATTTTTAATACATTAGCAAAATTCTCGATAGTGTTGGTAGATTTATCTTCTAAAATTAAACTTTCTTCTGGCACTTTCATTTTTTTCACTAAATAATCCCTCATTAGCTCCGCTTCTGACGGATAATCTTCGCCACCAGTTTTACCGCCTGTTAAAACTACTTCTCTAATTTGACCCTTATGAAAAAGTTCTGCCGCCGCAATACACCTGGCTTTAGCGCCTGTCGGCAATCCCCAGCACTGTTCTTTTTGAACAGGACCCTGGCCAAAAACAATTAAAACATCAAAAGGGGGCGCTTGCGGGTCTTTTTCAGGCGTTTTGAAAGACTCCTGGCTACTCAAGCCATTTTCTTCTGACTGTTCTTCAGGATAATAATTTGGCACTTCGCCCATATTTATTTCCTATAAATTTCATTCTACCCAGCCAAAATTAGCGTCAAAAGGAATAATATCGCGTACTCTGTCTTTATATTTCAATGCCTTTTGAAAAATGTTAAGTATAGCGTCAGCCGCTTTTTCCCATGTATATTTCTCCTCAATTAATTTACGGCTTCTCTCGCCCATCGTTTGTCTCAATTTTTCATTGGCTAAAAGCAGATTAACTTTTTCGGCAATTTCTTTAGAAGAGCGCGGCTTAACTAAAAAACCTGTTTTGCCATCTTTAATAACCGAAGGGATGCCGCCTATATTTGATGCTACTACCGGAGTGCTACAAGCCATTGCTTCTAGAATTACCAAACCAAGAGCTTCTTTGACTGTTGATGGGACAACTACTACATCTGCTCTCTGATAGAATTCGCGTAATTCCCTTAAATAGGATTTGTTTAAATATCCCATAAAATGAACATTTTTTAACTTTAACTCTTTCGTTAATTTTTCAAGATCGGTTTTATAATCGCCTCCGCCTAAAATATAGACCTCCGCCTTAATTTCTTTGGCTGCGCGGACTAAATATTCGATGCCTTTTTCCTTATCGAGCCTGCCGGCATAAATTACCAGTTTTTTGTCGGCAAGATGATATTTTTTATTAACAATGCTAATTTTTTTATCTTTCGGAAATAATTTTAAATCAACACCGGGAAATATGGTGCGAATTTTGCGCCTTAAGACTTTGCCAAAAATTGATAGTAATCTATTTTTAGTGTCAAAGCTATTTGGCAAAATCTTGCTCGCTCTGATTAATGAATGTCTTGTTAAAATTTTGATCCTTTTGTCAATGATAGCCGTATTTAAATCCGGCCCGTGCACGCTGACTACAAAAGGTATTTTATAAACTGATTTAATATAATCTGCAATCCACACCAAGAATGAGGCATGCTGGACGTGGATAATGTCGGGCTTAAATTGATCCACGGCTTGAAGTGTGGTCATCAAATACGGCAAAACATATTGGGAGAGTTCCTTATTGGTCATATCGGAATATTTTTTCGCTTTGGGATAATCGGGGTGGTTGTGAAAAACGCCGGGGAAAGGTGTCTTTACCTCGTAGATTTTTATCTTCGGCAGTTTTTTATCCTCGGGGCAAACAATCACCACTTCATTGTGCAACGAAAATTCTTCAGCGATTTTGCGCACATATGTTCCGCTGCCCGAACCCCACAATGGCGCGCGATGTAAAATTAAAATCTTCATATTAATCCTCTGCTAGCCTCTCCTTACAGAATCAGTATGATATTCATTAGCTTATTTCATGCCTTTTTCAACTCATCTTGATAATACTTGACAGTTTTCTTCAGGCCTACTTCCAAAGTTGTCTGGGGTTCCCAATTTAATTGCCTTGCGGCTTTTTTATACGCTGAAACCAAACAACTTGGATCACCTTTACGCTCTCCTAAATCATTAATGTTGGCCTTTTTGCCTATTACATTAGAAATTAACTTTAAAAGGTCAATAATTTTTGTTCCTTTGCCGCTTCCCAAATTGTAGGCCTTTAAGCCCTTAAAATCAAGGGCTAAGATGTGGGCTTTTACTAAATCGTCTATATAAATAAAATCTCTTATTTGCTGGCCTTGCCAATACAGCGAAACCGGTTTCTCCTGAATAATTGACTTGATAAAATTTGGTATTACAAGTGTTGTATTTTTGTTTTTTGCGCCTGGGCCATAAACATTAAAATATCTTAAAGATATGCTTTCGATGTTATAGGAATGATAATACGCGGAAAGCAGATCTTCAAAAATCAATTTAGTTGCGCCATATGGATTGACCGGGCCTTTGGGACTGTTTTCCGTCACCGGTTTAGATTGCGGTTCATAAATTGCCGCCGAGGAGGAAAAAACAATTTTATTGATTTTTAATTTTCTGGCGGCTTCTAAAAGATTAATGCCACCCATAATATTTACTTGATAAAAGTTTTCCGGGTTGTTTACAGATTCGCCAGCTTCTGTTTTAGCGGCAAAATGCATAATTAAATCATGTCCCATCATACTTTTGACAAGCAAATCTCTGTCTCTGATATCCCCTAAAATAAATTTCGCTTTAGGTTCAATTGAATCTCTATAGCCAGTTGACAGATTATCGTAGACAGTAACCTGATGCCCTTTTTGTATCAGAGAATTAACTGTTGCAGAACCTATAAATCCCGCCCCGCCAGTAACAAAAATTTTCATAATTAATTTTATTCCTTTTTCAAAAACTCTGCGGCTTTTTCAGGAGCAACAATATCAATAACGTTGCCTGAACCAAGTTCGTAACCGCCATAATTGGAAAGCCGAGGAGTTATTTCAATATGCCAATGATAAAAGGAGCAGCTTTTCATTGTATTAGGCAGATTATGAATAAAAAAGTTAAAAGGCGGATCGTTTAGGGTTTTATCCAACATAACAAATACCTTGTTTAAAATTATGGCAAGGTTTTTCAAGACATCTTTGCCCACCTTCTCAAATTGACTCTCATGCTGTTTAGGTAAAACCCACATTTCAAAAGGAAATCTGGCGGCAAAAAAAGTAAACAAGATAAAATCATCATTTTCTGCCAAAACACGCACTCTTTCATGATGCTCGTGCTTAACCATATCGCAAAAAACACAACTTCCATTGGTGTTATAGTAATTTTCAGAGCCATGCAATTCTCTTAAGATATAATTGGGCACAATTGAAGAAACAAATAATTGAGCATGGGGGTGATCCAATGTTGCCCCTGATTCTGGACCATGATTATATATCGCCATAGCGTATTCATTAATTTTATCTTTTTTATAGAAAAGATAACGGTTTTGGAAAACTTCAAATAATTCTTGAGTCAGGCTGGTTGAAAACTGGAAAGGTTCCAAATCGTGATTTTTAATATTAATCACCTCATGGCCACCCAAGGCATGTTTAACAAAATAAAAACTATCCTCAACCCGATAACTTTTGGAATCATTGCCATTTATTGATGTTACGAAGGCCGGATATTTATTCGGTACAACATAGATATTTTCAGTTTCAGCGTCTTTAATACTATTTTTAAATGCTTCACCGCCGGGACAAAAAGGGCATTTTGATTTGTCTGACCGCTTCATTCTTCCACTTCTGATATAATCATCAGGGCGCTGCGCTCTTTCTGGAGCTAATATTAACCATTCTCCTGTAATAATATTTTTTCGAAGTTGAGGCATTTGTCACTCCTTGCTTGATTTTTTACTATTTTTTTTATTATTGAACCATAATACCCCTACGGGGATGAATGGTTCGATAAGAACTTGCCCGAAGGGATACTTCGCAGCTTGCTGCGAAGTAGTTCATTTTTTTTAATTATTTTTGATTTTTTTGAAACATTTATAATTCCCATTATATTTTTCGCGTAACAGATAGCGCCTGCCAAAGCATCAGCCGCGTCGTCAGGTTTAGGCACCTCTTTTAATTTTAGTATATTTTTGACACTATTTTGCAATTCTTTTTTATCGGCGCGGCCGTTTTGGCAAATTGAGCTTTTTACTTGCAAGGGAGCTTGCTCAATAATGTCTAAATTGCATCTTTGGGCTGCCAGCATAACCACCCCCCTGGATTGAGAAACGCTCATAACCGTTCTTTGGTTCTTAAAGAAAAAAAGCGATTCCAAAGCCATCTTATGTGGTTTATAGCGGTTTATCAAGTACTTTATCTCCTTATATATTTTTTCCAGACGCTTTGGCATATAGGAATTGGCTTCTGTTTTAATCACATTATAAGCAATTAATTTAAACTCTGGATTTTTTAATTTAGCATTGTCTATTTCGATAATCCCCCAGCCCGTCGATGCCGTGCCCGGATCTATACCTAAAATTCTCATTTATATTGTCCCTCTAAAATTTTGTCTTCAATATCAAAATTGGAGTAAATACTATTTACTTCTTCAATTTCATCTAAAATATCCATAAAATTCAAGATTTGAGTTGCCTTTTGCGCATCGCTTATCTCTATCATATTTTTTGGTTCCCAAGATAATTTGATTTCTTGAATAATTATATTGGATTGCTCTAAATTTTTTTTGACCTGCTCTAACTCTTTAGGTGGGGTATAAACAGTCAGATTACTGTTGTCCTCCACAAAGTCCAAAGCCCCTGCATCAATAATTTTCAAAATCAATTCATCTTTATTGATTTGCTGGTTCGACTCTAAATTAATTATTAAGACGCCTTTTTGCTCAAATAAATATTTGGCAGCGCCGTTTTCTGCTAATCTTCCCCCAAATTTATTAAGCGTGCTTCTGATTAATGCTGTTGTGCGGTTACGATTATCCGTTATAACATTAATTATTATGGCTATACCGGCTGGACCATAGGCCTCATATAAAACCTCCTCAATATTAGCTCCAGTAAGTTTACCCTCACCTCTCTGGATTGCGCGTGAAACATTTTCCTTGGGCATATTTAAATGTCTGGCCTGGTCTAATAAAAGACGCAACCTGATGTTTGCACTCATATCAGAGCCACCCACCTTGACTGCAGCCGCAATAGCCCCAGCAATTTTAGAAAAAACTTTACCTCGGCGTAAATCAGCCGTCGCCTTTTGATATTTAATTTGGCTCCACTTGTTATGACCGGACATTTTCAACCTCGTTTTAATATTATCCTACTTTTGTGTTTTTAGCCAGAAATTTTGTCCATTGGTTTCCAGCTCAATATCGCCCTTTTCATCAGTCCTTAAAACTTTAATATTTTCAAAAAACTTTAAAAGTTGAGGCGAAGGATGGCCAAACTGATTATTTTTGCCAACTGAAATAATTACTAACTCCGGTGAAACCTTATTAAAAAAACTGCTGCTTAAACCATTTTTACTCCCATGATGAGGAACTTTCAAGACATTTGAAGCAAGATTATTGCCGTATTTTTGCGCCAGCTGGTCTAAGATGCTCTTTTCAGCATCACCGGGAAAAATTACTGTAAATTTATCATATTTAAGCTGACTGACTATCGAAGTGTTATTTAAATTATCTACTTGAGCTACTGGTTTATCGGGATATAAAATATCAAGTTCAACATTATTTTCCAAGCTTATCTTCTCGCCTGTTTTAGCCATTGAAGTAGGAATGTTTTTATCTTTTATCTGCTTTAAAAACTCAAGATACTCTAAAGTCGTGTGAACCGCATCGGTCATTAGAATGCTCTTAACATGGTAGCTTTTAATAACATCAATTAAACCAGAAAGATGGTCCGAATGAGGGTGGGTTAAGAGCATATACTCAATGTCTTTATCATAAAAAGGCATTGCCCGACCCAGTTTTGACAGAATTTTATTATCCGGTCCGCCGTCAATCAAAATTTGTGTGCTTTTTTGTTGAACCAAAATCGCATCGCCTTGACCAACATCAAAGAAAAATATATGCAGATTTGAATTCGGCTTCTGAAAAAAAACAGTCCACACAAAAATTACTGTTACTAAAAGAACTAAAATTGTTAGACGACCAAACTTATCCGATTTAATAGCTTTTCTAATTTTGTTCATACATTTTTATACTCCTAGATTTTAAATAATACCAAAGCAAAAGGCCAACTAAAATGAAATAATATAAAAACATCCAAATCAAGTTTCCTTTGGCGACAGTTAGGGCGCCATATGGCAGCTTTGACAGCTTTTCTATAACCCAGATAATATAATGCAAGGGCAGCCAGGCAAAGTAGCCCAATAGCCGTCCCAAACCTAACCAAAACATCCCCGAAAATGCCGCAATAAAGCCGATTCCCATAGTCAGAGGAACTAAAGGTAAAACCAGGATATTTGCCAATGGGGCTACCAAGGAAAGAGTCCCAAAATTTGATATTAAAATAGGTAAAGTAAAAATTTGAGCAGCTAAAGTAGCTGTTAAGGCCTCACTGACAAGAGATGGGACGCGATTGGAAAAATGCCAGCGTTTTATTAACTTATGGAAAATCGGCTGAAGATAAATTAAGCCCATAACTGCTGCAAATGAGAGCTGGAAACCGACGTCTGCTTGCAATAAGAGAGGATTGTGCAAAACCATCAATACTGCAGCCAATAATACGGCGATAATGGAATATTCTTTACGTCCCAATTTCCCAGCCAATAAAAAGATGCTACCCATAATCGCCGCCCTGACAACCGAGGCTGATGCTCCAGTTAAAACAACGAAAAATAAAATAAAAATTAAAGTCAGCCAAAAGCTGATATTAAATGAGTATTTTTTTAGCCAATCATAAAATATTTTAATTAATATTGAGATATTATATCCGGAAATAGCAATAATATGGGTAGTGCCGGTTGCAGATAAAGCGTTCATCAGGTCGGGAGGAATTTGACGCCTTGAGCCGATAAGAAGCCCGGCCAGAAAAGAAGCCAGAGGTTCGGGTAAAATAGCGTTCATAGCAAATTCCATCTTATCCTTTAAAAGGTAAATGTATTTGATTATCAAATTGCCGTCGCTTTTGATAAATTTGATATTCTCAGGCGATTCAATAATGCCGTAAATTTGCTGCTTGCGAAGGTAACTGACATAATCGAAGTCATTAAAATTTGTTGGTTGTCCTAAAACGCCGGAAAATGATATTGAATCCCCATATTTATATGCAGGATAGCGAGGAAATATCGCTAATATATTTAAATTTTTATCATTGGTTTTAACTTTAAAAACTATCCTTTGCTGTTTGGAGCTAACAACTGGCTCATAAATTATATTTCCAACTAGCTCCAATTTTTTTCCAAATGGCATATTTTCGGGTGTTTTATACTTTGAAAACCAATAATTGTATTGAATTGCGATGAATAATACCATAATAACTAATGCTAAAAATTTCACGATTTTATCTTGCTTATATACAAAATAAATTAAAACCAAAGCTAAGCACAAAATTGGAAGAAAATAAAAAATATTTTTGGGTAATTTTTCCAATACATTAATCGGAGATATAACTACACCAATTAAAAAAGTGGCTAAAACTGATATTGTAATCTTTGAACGCGGTAATGACATTGACTTTTCCTTTTTTTTATCCTATCATATTTATATGCAGGGAGTGTCAATGCGTAAATCATCCAGTTTCAAAGGTAAAAAAATTAAAGAATTAGAAAACGATTTGAAGAGATTGGCCGCAGATTTTGCAAATTACCGC
Organism: Candidatus Nealsonbacteria bacterium CG23_combo_of_CG06-09_8_20_14_all_40_13; assembly: GCA_002771215.1. Lineage (GTDB taxonomy): Bacteria > Patescibacteriota > UBA1384 > UBA12157_A. The sequence goes on from PCRM01000044.1 coordinate 26,549, forward strand.
AAACGCCAGGATGAACTATCTCAAAAGTCAATAAGATCTGCAAATACGGATTTAATTTTAAAAATAATTCCAATTCTGGATAGTTTCCGCCGTGCCTTTGCTCACATTCCAGATAAACTTACTAATAATAAATGGGTTGAGGGTGTTAAAAACATTGATAAGCAATTGGAAAATATTCTTAATCAAGAAGGCGTCAAAAGAATCGACGTTAGCCATTCTAAATTTGACCCTCATTTCCATGAGGCAATTTTATACCAAGAAAATAAAAAAATACCCGAGGGATATATAGTTTGCATGTTTGAAAACGGCTACACCCTTTATAATCAAGTAATTAAACCGGCGAAAGTTATTGTTTCTAAAGGTAAATAACATAGGTCTTGACAAATTGTAAAGTTGACTTTACAATTTTTATTAGGAGGTAATTTATGTCTAGAATAATCGGCATAGACCTAGGCACAACTAATTCAGTTGCTGCCGTCATGGAAGGCGGCAGCCCCAAAGTCATCCCAACAGCTGAAGGACCAGCAATTTGTCCTTCAATCGTGGCAATTACAAAAAACGGTGAGCGATTAGCGGGGTTATTGGCCAAGCGTCAAGCTATTACCAATCCCGAAAACACGGTTTATTCTATAAAACGTTTAATTGGCCGCAGATTTAATGACGCAGAAATTGAACAAGCCAAAAAAACTCTCCCCTATAAAATTGTGCAGGCAGGCCAAGGTGTCAAAGTTGTTATGGGTGATAAAGAATATTCACCACAGGAAATTTCAGCTTTTATCCTACAAAAGCTGAAAAATGATGCCGAAGCTTATTTAGGAGAAAAGATTACTGAAGCTGTCATAACTGTACCAGCATATTTCAATGATTCACAAAGGCAAGCCACTAAAGATGCCGGAAAAATCGCAGGATTAGATGTAAAACGAATAATCAACGAACCGACAGCTTCCGCTTTAGCCTACGGACTAGAAAAGAAAAAAGGAGGAAAAATTGCTGTATACGATCTGGGAGGCGGTACTTTTGATATAACTGTATTAGATATTGGCGGTGGCGTCTTTGAAGTCCTTTCAACCTCAGGAGATACTTGTCTTGGCGGCGACGATTTTGACCAAAAAGTTATGGATTATATTCTGGAAGAATTTAAGAAAAAAGAAGGTCTGGACCTTAAAAATGATCCAATGGCTCTGCAGAGAGTTAAAGAGGCCGCAGAAAAGGCAAAAATTGAGCTTTCCAGCGCCCAAGAAACTGAAATTAACTTACCTTTTATAACAGCTGATGCCTCCGGTCCCAAACATTTAATCTTGAAACTTTCACGCGCAAAACTTGAACAGTTGGTAGATGATTTAATTGAAAAAACAAAAGGACCAGTCACGCAAGCTTTGAAAGATGCCAAGCTTAAACCTGAAGAAATCAGCGATGTCATTTTAGTCGGCGGACAAATAAGAATGCCTAAAGTTCAAAAATTCGTCGCAGATATCTTTGGTAAAGAACCTGAAAAAGGAGTTAATCCCGATGAGGTAGTGGCATTGGGGGCTGCAATTCAAGGTAGTGTTTTGTCGGGAGAGATTAAAGATATTCTTCTACTTGACGTTACACCCTTAACTTTAGGACTGGAAACTTTGGGCGGCGTTATGACTCCTCTAATAGAACGCAACACCACAATTCCTACCTCAAAAACGCAGGTTTTTTCAACTGCAGCTGATAACCAAACATCCGTTGAAGTTCATATCTTGCAGGGAGAAAGATCAATGGCCGCAGATAACCGCACATTAGGAAGATTTATGCTTGATGGTATACCCCCTGCTCCTCGTGGCATCCCACAAATAGAAGTAACATTTGATATTGACGCCAATGGGATTTTAAATGTCAAAGCCAAAGATAAAGCCACCAGTAAAGAGCAAAAAATTACCATCACGGCCACTTCAGGTCTCTCTGAAGATGAGATTAAAAAAATGCAAAAAGAAGCTGAAAGTCATCTGGAAGATGACAAAAAGAAAAAGGAGCTTGTTGAAGCCAAAAATGAAGCGTCTAATCTGATTTATACTTGTGAGAAGACATTACGCGAGGGATCTGATAAAATAAAAGTGGAAGATAAAAGAGAGATTGAAGACAAAATTCTGGCGCTCAAAAACACTCTCTCATCTGATAATTTAGAAAATATTAAAAAAGAAAATGAGCAACTATCAGCTTTGATTTCGAAAATTGGCGCCCAAATGTATGAGAATCAAGACCAGAGCCAATCCTCCCAGCAGACCTCCCCAGACAAACCTGCAAATCAGGAAAAATCCCAATCTTAAAAAATGTTTAAATACGCGGCGGTCACTTTAATTATCGTTATGGGACTATCTTTAAGTGGGCTAAGTTGCAGCCTATTTTCACAATCCCCATCAAACACTAACAATACGCAACCTACAAGCTCTTCTGTGGGGAACTCAACTGCTTCAGGTAATCTTTTAACAACCATTAGTCCAGACCAGATAAATAGCCAAGCTGCCTCAAATTATGCCAAATCTAACCAAGAAGCTACATCCTGGCAACCAGATGCAGTATTATATGCTTTAAATATAAAACTGTCCTCTTCTCTTAAAGTCAATCAAGCGACAGAAATTTACATTTATGGTTCATCAGCAGATCCAAAAGTCTGGTATACAGTGTCTGTTAACCAACAAACAGGCAAAGTTACGAGGGCTTGGGTCATGAAACAGGATTATATGCCGGAAATTCAAAACCAAGTTAAGATACAATACTGGAAAACAAACTATGTTGAAGCGCTACAGCAGGCTGAAAAAAATGGTGGTAAAGTTTTTAGAGATAAAAATCCCAACGCTAACATTTCCTTGACTTTATCTATCACACAACCTAAAAATTGGCTTTGGTGGACTGTGGAATATCAAGCTTCTTTCTCTGGAGAAACCCTTAAAATTAAAGTGGATACCAACACGGGTAAAATCTACTCCGAATCAGGCGAACCGACAGACAAGGCAAGCACTAATCAATAAACTACTTCGCAGCAAGCTGCGGAGTATCCCCAAAGGGGCGAGTTTGTTTTTAAATAGGCTTCATCCTCGCAGCAAGCTACGAGGTATTCAGCCTCTTAAAAATAAAAAGAAAGATATAAATGGATAATGAAGACTACTACCAAATTTTAGGTGTGAGTAAAAGCGCTTCAACTGATGAGATTAAGCGCGCCTATCGCAAATTAGCGCATCAATATCACCCTGATAAAAACTACGATCAATCGGATGGTGAGAAATTTAAAAAAATTAATGAGGCCTATAAAGTTTTATCTGACCCTCATAAAAGACAGTCCTACGACCAATTCGGTAAAGCTGGTGTCGGCGGACAAGCTGCCGGGGGAAACTATGGATACTATGGTAACGGGGCCGCCGGTTTTAGTGGTTTTGAAGATATTTTCAGAAACTTTGGTGGCTTCGGTGGCTTTGGTGATATTTTTGATATTTTTTCTGAAAGCTTCTCGCAAGTTCAGGTTGAAGTTCCTGTCACCATCTCGCAAGCTGTTTTGGGCGCCGAGATAGAATTTAATGCTGCCGGCCAAAAAATAACCTTAAAAATACCAGCAGATACCGCCGATAATCAAGTTTTTAGGCTTAAGGGCATGGGATTGGAGCACCGCCGCGGCCGCGGCGATATGTTGGCTATAGTTCGTATTCAAATGCCAAAGCACTTATCTCGAGAACAAAGAGAGCTTTTTGAACAGCTGAGAGCAAAAGGACTTTAGACAAATTTTGCTTGACACAATTTTTTATTCATTGGATAATATATTTAAGAGATATTAACGAGCCGAAAGGAGGGGTTCTTGGTAAATCTTCCGTCTTGGGATTTGTTTATCACACTTTTTTTTATTATCGGTATTGCTTATGGATTTATTCTTCAAAAAGAAAAAATCATTGCTACGTTAGTATCTGCGTATATTGCTTTAGTGATTGTTTCTGTTTGGTCTGAAACACTGCACAAGTTTTTCCTTGGAGAAAAAGCTGTTTTAAATCAATTATTTGTTCGCTCCAATGCCTCTCCATTTACCATCCAGGTAATTATGTTTGCGGTAATTATTTTATTGTTATCCAGTAAAAGCGGCATTTCCGGCTCTAAAGCAAGCAAGAGCATTTTATCCCCTTTAGAATCAATAATTTATAGCTTTTTAACAACGGCATTAATTTTGTCTTCCATCTTTTATTTCCTCCCAGCAGAGGCAAGAACGGCTTTTGCGGCACAATCTAAACTTGCCAAATTAATTATTGATTATCATAACTGGTGGATAATGCTCCCTGTGCTATTCTTGCTTTTTACCGGATTTCGAAATGGTGGCAGCAGTAGTAGAAGCAGCGAATAAGCGGGAGTAAACTACTCTGCGGCAAGCCACAGAGTATTCGGCCTCTTGAAAATAAAGAATAAAAGGCGTGATAAAGGAATGATAAGGTGGTGATATGGTCGTGACGCATTGTCAGACAAAATGTCCTGTCCTACAATATATCACTACTTATCACAACGTGTCACCCTATGTCACGGTTTTTTTACTGGAAACTATTAACTGCTGACTGTAGACTGCTCATTGTTGACTATCCACCTTCGGTGGATCCCGGGCCCGTAGCTCAGTGGTAGAGCGACAGCCTTTTAAGCTGTGCGTCGCGGGTTCGATCCCCGCCGGGCCCTCCACAATTGGTCGTTAGTCATTGGTTGTTTGTCGTTGGTCGTTAGTCATTGGTCGTTTGTCGTTGGTCGTTTGTCGTTGGTCGTTAGTCATTGGTCGTTTGTCGTTGGTGGTTTTTCAGTATCATTGAAGAAAAAAGGAAATGGAATGAGCGAAAATTTACAAGAAGGTCAAAAACACAGTCCAGAAGAAGAAAAAGACCACTTTGCGGAGCAACAGCAACAAGAGCTGGCGCGTCGTCGCGAAGCTGGCGAATTAGCGCCTTATGACTATGAGGTAATTTACATTCAGTATCTTCAGCAAGACGGTGAGCCTGTCACCCTTAAAGATGTTGAAAATCATGCCATTGTTATTAACCCCGATGAATTTGAAACCCTTGGCTTCATTGAATTTGTGAAGGCCAATGGCGAAATAATTAACATTGATTTTACGGATGAAGGTTTTGACAGAAGCCATCCGTTAATCATTTTTCTTGAAGAACTCGGGGACAAAAAATCATCTGAGTAAATTTGCCGCCAGCGATGGCCCTCCATAAAAACGCCTTTAAGGCGTTTTTATCTTTTGAGAAAAAACCAGATTAAAAATACAATCAGAACAAATAAAAAACCAAAAAGTACCAGCATCGTTTGACAGGTGCAGGCGCCGCCTTTTTCTTTCTTTTTATCAATTTCGTCATAAAAATTATCTTTGGCCATTGGCTCTGACTTCCTTCAGTTTAAATATCCAAGCTAGAACAAAATAAACTAAAATACCCACAGTTGCGGCTCCAAAAGTTTGTACAAAAATGCCCCAAAAACGGTGCATATCAACTACTGGTGCCAAAATATACTTGGACAGCTGAATTGCTACAGCCATCAGCAAAGACATAAGAATTACTTTGGCTACGAATATAAAAATTACTGACGCTTGTATCGTTTTATTGTCTTTTTGAAATAATATATAAAGCAACAAGGCGTTCAGAAAGCTTCCTAAAGAAAAAGCCAAAGCTAAACCGGCTACACCGAGTGTTTTTGCGAAGATATATCCAAAAATTATCGAAAGCAAACCTGAAATTATGCTTATGGTCATCGGTGTTTTCGTGTTTTGCCGGGCGTAAAAAGCTCGTGCTAAAAGTGGAATACTGCCTTGCGCGACCAATGAAATGGCGAAAAACCCTAATGTCTGTGAGGTTAAAATCGTTTGCTCCCAGCCAAAATGTCCTGAGCCTAAAATTAATCGGACAATCTGGGTGCGTAATAATATCATCCCAACAGACAATGGGATCAAGAAAAATAAAACTGTCCTTAAAATTCTGTTAAAATAGTAGGAAAATTTTTCATCATCTTTAAGAGAAACTGTTTCGGAAAGCAAAGGGAAAACTGCCGTAGCAAAAGCGGTGCCAAAAACAACTGTCGGCATTGTTTGGATATTATCAGCAAGATTGAAAATTGCCACCGCCCCACCTCCCAAAGCTGAACCGATAGCCGTATAAACAAGCAAAAGAAGCTGCTGCGAGGCCAAACCGATGGTGCGCGGTACCATTAATTTTAAAATACGCCTGGCACCCTGGCAAAGCGGATCCCAAACTAAACGCCACCTAAATCCTAAAGAATAAGCGGCGGGCAATTGGACGACCATATGTAAAAAGGCTCCAGCCACAACGCCGAAGGCAACACCATAAACTGAATATCTACCTGACAAGAACAAGGTGGCAACAATAATTGACAGGTTATAAAACAATGGTGCGACTGAATAAGCTAAAAATCTCTTGTAAGAGTTTAAAATCCCCCCAAAAATATACGAGAAACCAAAGAAAACCGGCGAAAGAAGCATTAAACGTGAAAGCTTAAGCGTAATCTCCTGTTTCTCTAAATCAAACTTTGGCACTAAAACAGGCACTAAATAGGGCATAATTATAAATAAAATTATGCAAGCAAGAATTACTGCAATTAGGGCCATATTCAAAAAAACATTGGCAACATACCACCCATCTTTGGTCCTGTTTTGCCATATATAAGAAGTAAAAACCGGAATGAAAGCGGAAGTGATGGCGCCTAAAATCATCAAGTTGAAAATTAGGTCGGGTAGCCGAAAGGCGGCATAATAGGTGTCCAAAAGTGAAGTAGGAATTTTTTGCGCTAAATAGTGATCACGAACGACACCCAGAATATTGCTTAAAAAGAGTGTTATTATCAGAATCAATGAGGCGCCTTTAAGACTATTTTGGCCGCCAATATAATTTTTAAAAAATTTCATCATAGATTAATTATATCAGATAAAACCGTTAAAATGCTATGTTTAATTTTTAAAATTGACCTGTGGATAAGTTTTATCCACAAGGTATTAAACAATGATTATGAACCTGTTATAAGCAAGAAAATACTTAATCATCTTGGGAGGTTGACAAAGAGCACTTTTAGTGCTATTATATATTTATCTAAGTAAAAATTTGCATACGGTCAGGGAGGGGTATTTATTATCTTTGAACTCTAGGGATAATAGATATGCTTGCCTTACCGTAAAAACAAAAATCCTCCTTGGTGGAACTCGAAAACAAAAATCACCTCTTTAACAAACGGTAAGGTACAAAAAGGCTTAAAACTGCTTCTTACGAGGGACCACAGCGTTCTTGGTAGGATGTTGTAATTTGAGCCAATTAGAAAAAAAGGCGCGACGAGCGGTCAATAATTTAAAGTTAGATTAGGCCGGTTCTCGACTCGCGCCTTTTTCATTGACTAAATTTATGAGGGCTTACCTGCTCTCTTCTTATCTATACTTCTAAAGCACAATTGTTCTGGCACAAAAAAGAGTTCAATATCACCGCAAGGACCATTGCGGTGTTTCCTAATTAAGATATCGGCAATATTTTTTCTTTCTGTATCTTTGTCATAATAACCCTCCCGGTAGATAAACATAACGACATCAGCATCTTGTTCGATCGAGTTGTGCACAATGATATCATTAGCTACGAAATTGTGGCTGCCCACAACTGTGGCATCATACACTTCTTCAACTGCTAAAGGTTTAATTTCCAATATCTCGTCCCAGAAGATATCAGATTGGGCAAGATTGACTAATTTTTGATCCGGTATTGCAGTAGTAATGTGCAGCATTCTTTGGCGCGAAATGCCATTATGATATCTTTGCGTTCCCGAATAAGCCCAACCCAACTGTTGATGAAATTGGCGTGCAGTGAGAGTCCAATAAGACCGCAGCCGATTAATTGTCTGCCAGATTTGTTTCGGAATCACGTCCAAATTGGGATTGAATTTAACTTTTTCTAAAAACCCAAGCGCTTTTTTAACCAACTTTTCTTTCTTCCCAAAAATACCAATTTGGCTTAGGAACTTCCATTGATCCTCTTTGCCGGAAATATCTACATGGTACCCTGGTTGATAGCCTTTTTTGTAACTTCTCCTTAGGCGTGCCGTGATACCAAAACGAATAAGTAAATGCGCCAATTGGCGAGCCAGCTTTTCACTTTTAGTAGCGTAATAAATGGTCCAGCCGGATTGGCTGATATTGCAGCTGTAAGAAATCGTCCCATCGGTGGCCCAAAGATGCTTAATAAATAAGGCGAGTTTCTCTTTCGGTAGCTGAAAAATAATCTGGGGGATCACTTTTTCACCAGATCTTTGATTGAAAATTTCTAAATCCGAGAGCCATTTCACAACCGGGTTGTGGCGGCCCCTCGCCAAGGGGTAAGGAGACGTCGTAAAAAGATGCCACCAATTCTTTTGTTTCACTAACCTGGTTTTGACTCCAAAAGCTTTTTGGGCCGCTATTTTAACTTCTTGCAGGCATAATGGATCGGCGTTGGTATATTGCAAAGAATGATTTTTAAGATAGCAACCATCGCCAATCAGGTGCGCTAAAACAATAATCTTTTCATCTTCTAAATTTTCTCGCCCTTGATAGGATAGTTCTCGCGGTACCGCCAAATGTTCACCTATCTTTAATTGATCAAGTCTCTTCCAGCCCAAAATGGTGTAAAAAGGATGATTAGCCGAAGCGTTGATTTCTTTGCCCGAGGCTAAGCGTAGTTTGTAGACCTTTTTTCGGCCCGATGGAAAAGCTTTGACCATCATCTGCCGCTCAAGCTTCAATCCCTCCCTTAAGCTGAGAACGGGAATTGCTATTTTTTTCTTGGCCAACTCTTTAATCGTGAAAAGCTTACCGGTATGAGCATGCATAATTTGAGTATTGCCGGTTAAACAACCACTTTCCCTCAAGTCCGCCAGTTGGGGTCTTTTGCCCGGACGCATTTCAACTGCCCGTGAAAGTTGTGAAAGGGCTAATACGGGAACATTCAGTTCTCTGGCCAACGCCTTCAGCGCCCGCGATATCTCAGAAACTTCCGCAACTCGATTGTCGCTAGATTTTTGGCTACCAGCCATCAACTGAAGATAATCTATGACTATCAAGCCAATTTTACTCTCAAGTTGCAATCGGCGCGCCTTGGTACGAATTTCCGTAACATTCAATAGTGGTGAGTCGTCAATAAAAATTGGCGCTTCAGATAAAACACCCATGGCATAGCCAATTTTAGGAAAATCTTCGTCAGTTAAATTACCGGTACGCAACTTCCAAGAATCAAGGCCTGATTGAGAACAGATTAATCTGTCCACTAGCTGCTCTTTGCTCATCTCCAGAGAAAATATTCCAACTGGCACTTTTTCTTTGACTGAGGCGTTTAGGGCAATATTCAACGCCAAGGAGGATTTACCCATCGAAGGTCGAGACGCTAAAATGATTAAATCGGATTGCTGTAGTCCCGCCAACAGGTTATCTAGGTCAGCAAAACCCGTAGGGACACCGCGCAACATGCTTTTATTTTTAGAAAGCTTATCTATTCTCTCAAATGACTCGGTTAGAACATCTTTAATCGGGATGAAATTCTCTTGCAAAAAGGACTGTGAAACCGAAAATAACTCCGATTCGGCTTTGTCTAAAACTTTTTCCACATCTTCTGCCTCTTGAAAACCAAATTCTGCTATCTTAGAGGCAGCAGAAATAAGTCGGCGCAAAACCGATTTTTGCTGAATTATTTGGGCATAATGAGCCACGTGAGCGGCGGTGGGCACAGAATTTACCAAAGAAGTCAAATAGCTTGCCCCGCCGACATCTTTTAATTTCTTTTCTCTTTCTAATTCATCGGTCAAAGTTACCAGGTCAATTGGAGAACGCTTCTGGTAGAGCTTGAGCATCGCTTGATAAATTTGGGCGTGGTCGTTGCGATAAAAGTCAGCGGGAATAATAATATCCGCTACCTTCACAATAGCGTTTTTATCAAGCAAAATAGCGCCCAAAACTGACTGTTCGGCTTCAACATTTTGTGGTGGAAGTTTGACGCCGTCACTCATCCTGCTCCTCAACTCCAAAAAGGTCTTTGGCAGAAAGAAGCATATCTTCTTCCTCCTGTTTTATCTTTTCTTTATCCAATAAGATACAATCAATTAATAGGTCTCTCCCCAGAACTTGGCTTAAAGTTTGCTCTATTATAACACGGTTTTGGTGTTGCAAAATTTTCTCTTTATGAAACTTAAATTGCGCGGCCAAAACCAATTTATTCTCTTCAATAATAACCGGCTTGGCATCTTTGAGTAAAGCAAAAAGCGAATGATTATGAGGTTTGATACCATTTAAAATCTTCTCCCATAAAACAGGGTTGATATTTTGCTCTGTTGCTTTTTGATAAGGAGTCTTCCTGTCTGCAGCCGCATCTGAAATATTTGAAGTTTCTTTATTGGCAGTAACCTTTAAAATATCCTGACCTAATAGTAATTGAGATTTGGCAATGGCCAGTTCTAAAGGCAGTTGAAGAATAAAACTTGTCTTAATCTGCGATTGACTTTCCAAAAATAGATTGGCCAAAGCTAAAATTTTATCAGGCGCAATAGCTTGGGCTTTTTTGACAATCTCTGTTAAATTTTCATCTTCTTGCTCAAAATTGGTCTGCGCGCCCATCTTTAACAAAAGTATTCGGCGCAACGCTGAAACAACCATCTGGTTGAAATTTAAAAAATCTATACCTTGAACAAATAATTCTTCAATTAAATCAAAAGATTTGTCTTGCTTGCTCTGAAAAATATAACCGATTAACTGGTAGACAGATTCCCATTTGCCCAATCCCAAAGCGGCACGAATCTCTTTAACACTAATTTCTTTGTTTTGAGTCAGATTTAAAGATTTTATCTGGTCTAAAATGGAAATGGCATCACGAAAAGCGCCGTCTGAAAGGCTAGCAATTAAATTTAGGCCTTCGGAAGAAATTTTAAAATCTTCTTCTTTGGCAATTTTGGACAAAAGCTGGACAATTTCTTTAATTTTGGCCCTTTTGAAATCAAACTGCTGGCAACGGGAGAGAATAGTCGCCGGCACTTTGTGCGCTTCAGTAGTTGCCAAAATAAAAATTACGTGGGCGGGTGGCTCTTCCAAAGTTTTCAACAGCGCATTAAATGCTTCGCGGGTAAGCATATGGCATTCATCAATAATAATTACCTTATATTTACCTAAACTGGGGGCAAATTTTACTTTTTCGCGCAATTCCCTCACCTCATCAATTCCGCGGTTAGACGCGGCGTCAATTTCAATTAAATCCAAACTCTTGCCGGAAATTATCTCCACGCAACTTTGACATTTATTGCATGGTTCGGCTTTGCCTTTCTGACAATTGAAAGCTTTAGCCAAAATTCTGGCGACGGTTGTTTTACCCGTACCTTTAGGCCCGGCAAATAAATACGCGTGCGAAATTCGACCACTCTCCAAAGCCGACACCAGCACTTTCTTGATGTGGTCCTGAGAGTGAACATCTTTAAATTTTTGGGGTCTGTATTTACGATATAAAGAGAGTGACATTAATTTGCCTTTGCGTTTTTATCATAAACGTATATCTTTTTTTAAGCAATGGTGGTAAAATGAAGAGCAAAAGGTTACCGGTTAATAGTTAATTGATTAGACAAATTCGTCGTCCCGTCGGGACGACAAGTAAGGAGGGGTTTTTGACTTTTCAACAGTTTATCAAAGAATTTGCCATCAAAAAACAGCAGTCCTTTCTCAAAGCTACCAAAGACGTCAAAGCACTAGTAAACCTTCTCTCCGAGAAGATTGTCTCAAAGGAAAAAATACAAATCCCCGGCTTTGGCACTTTTGTAGTATTACAATATCCTTCCCGTACCGTAAAAAACCCCCGTGACCCTGGTAAAAAAATGGTGATATTAGCCCAGAATGTAGTGAAATTTCATTCAAGCTCTAATTTAAAATCGCAACTTTCAAATATTAAATGGGAGAGCCCTATGCAAAATATCACCAAGAAAATTTTTATCCCCTACGCTGATTTGTCAAAAATCACTGTCCAGAAAGAAATTTTGTCGCAAATCCCAGAGCATATCGCCCGTCATTACCAAGTCGTACCAATTGAAGAAAAAGTCAACACATTAGTTGTGGCGATGATTGATCCTGAAGATGAAGAAGTAATTGAGATGCTCAAGAAAAAAACCGGCAAAAAAATTGAGCGCAGAATTACCACTATGGACGACTTAAGCCATGTATTAGACCAGTATTCCAACATTGGCGCCGAGGTAGAAAAAATAGTTGAAGAAGCAGTTTTAGCAAAAACCAAACCTAAAGAAGAAATAAAAGGAAAGCCAGAAGAAATTCCTCAAAACGCCCCAGCGGCTAAGATCGTTTCTTCACTTTTGAAACGCGCCGTCCATGATAAGGCCTCTGATATCCATATTGAACCAGAGGAAAAAGATGTTGCCGTGCGTCTTCGAATTGATGGCGTTTTGAGAAAAATCATCAATTTGCCCAAAGATATCCACTCAGCTCTAATTTCAAGATTTAAAATACTTTGCAACCTAAAAATTGATGAAACGCGCCTGCCTCAAGACGGCCGCTTCAGAGCCACAGTTGACCGCGCTGAAATTGACCTTCGGGTTTCTACTTTGCCGACTGTTTTTGGTGAAAAAGTGGTCGCCAGAATTTTGGACAAATCTGCCGGCGTGCTCACATTAGATCAGCTGGGCTTACGCGGCCGCTCTTTTGAAATTTTAAGGGATAATATCAAAAAATCACATGGTATGATTTTAGTCACCGGTCCCACTGGCTCGGGTAAAACCACCACCTTGTACGCTATTATTGACCAAATCCAAAATGAGGGTATTAATATCATAACTTTGGAAGATCCGGTAGAGTATCAAATGCCAGGCATTAACCAGAGCCAAGTCAATGCGGAAATTAAATACACTTTTGCTACCGGTTTGCGCTCCATTGTGCGCCAGGACCCGGATATCATTATGATTGGAGAAATTCGCGACTATGAAACAGCCAATATGGCTGTGCACGCTGCTTTGACAGGACATGTTGTCTTATCCACCTTGCACACCAACGATGCCTCGGGCGCCATTCCTCGCCTGATTGATATGAAAATAGAGCCCTTTCTAATCACTTCAACCTTAAATGTGGTCATTGCCCAACGTCTTTGCCGAAAAATCTGTGAAGACTGCAAAAAGGAAATCCCTCTTTTAGAAGATCAACGTGTTCTGATTGAACAAGAAATTAGAAATTTGCCTAAAGAAGAGAGAAAAGAAACTGAAGGCAAAAAATACACCCTATTTCATGGTGAGGGTTGTAATTTATGCTCTCAAACCGGCTACAAAGGTCGCATTGGTATTTTTGAAATCTTACCTCTCCAGGAATCACTTAAAATGCTCATCAATCAACGCGTTTCCTCTGACCAAATCGCCAAAGAAGCTTTAAAATTAGGTATGCTGACTTTAAAGCAAGACGGCATTTTAAAGGTGATTGCCGGCATTACCACCCTAGACGAAGTTTACAGAGTAACAAAAGACTAAAATGACTTTCAAATACGAAGTTTGCAACAAAAGCGGGCAAAGTTTTAAAGGTGAAATTGAGGCTGACAATCAACCAGCCGCAATTAAGTCATTGCGAGAACAGGGTTTTTACATTTTGGAAATTAAAAACAAAACCACCTTTAGTGGTTTTAATATTCTTAAAAACCGCATACCGCTTAGAGAAAAAATTATCTTTACCCAACAGCTGGGAATTATGATTAAAGCTGGTCTGCCGCTAATTGAAGCGCTGGCCACCCTGCAAGATCAAACTTCAAACAAAGCTTTAGCCAAAATCATCTCCAGTATTATTGCCGATGTCAAAGGCGGCGAAGCATTATCAAAAGCGCTGGCCAAACACCCCTCTGTCTTTCCGCGACTTTACTCCAACGTTGTCAGCTCTGGCGAAAAAACCGGTAAATTAGAAGAAGTGATGCAGCGGCTTTCAGAACAAATGATCCGTGATTATGACTTGGTTTCCAAAGTCCGCACGGCGATGTATTATCCTGCCTTTATCCTTACGGCGCTGGTAGGAGTGATTATAATGATCTTAATCTATGTCATCCCGCAACTGCAAAAAATATTTGAAGAAGTAGAGGTGCCCTTGCCCATTACCACCCGCGCTCTGCTTTTTACAAGCAATGCGGTCAAATATTATTGGTGGCTGCTGCTGATTTTCATTGTTGCTGTATATCTTTTGATTAAGAGATTAGCCAAAAATGAGCAGGTCGCTTTATATCTTGACAAGATAAAATTGAAAATGCCAATCTTTGGCCCGCTGTTTATAAAGGTTTATATGGCTCGGTTTTCCCGAACGATGGCCACTTTGATAGCCGCCGGCCTTCCTATGCTTGATGTTTTTGACACCGTTGCCGATGTTCTCAATAACAAGGTTTTGCAGCAATCCTTAAAAAATGCCTCCAAACAAGTGGAAGCCGGCATGACGCTTTCCTCCATTTTGATGAAAGACCCCAATTTCCCGCCGATGGTTTCTCGATTAATCTCAGTTGGCGAAAAATCCGGCAATATTGACTTTGTTTTGGCCGGTACCGCTGATTTTTATGATAAAGAGGTAGACAATGCCACCAAATCGCTTTCATCACTTATAGAGCCCATTTTAATGATTATTATGGGAATTGGCGTCTTCCTTGTACTTACGGCCGTCATTATGCCCATTTATAGCTTAGTCAATGTTATATAAATAAATTCCAAGCACCATAAATTCAATAAAATTTTCAATTAACAATTTACAATCTCCAATCAATTAACAATGAATAAAATCCAAAATCCTAAGCATGAAATCCTAAACAAATTCAAATGTTTCAAATCCAAAATTCAAAACTGTTTTGAATATTTGTATTTTGAAATTTGAGCTTGTTTAGAGTTTAGAAATCAGAATTTAGGATTTAGAAGTTATAACTTATAATTTCTCCCTTGGAGGTTCAATGAACCGATTACCAAAAAAATATAATCGCGGTTACAGTTTAGTTGAGTTGATCGTCGTGATCGCCATTGCCGGTAGTGTTTTGGTGACAATTTATTTAAGTTTGCTTTATGCCTTAAAAATTAATCTGCGCGCCCGACATTCAACCTTTGCCTATCAGTCTGCCGAGCAAGAAATGGAAATTATCCGCAATACCCCTTTTGCCAATCTGACCAACCAGACGAGCGGTTCTTTTTTGGGCACAGTTAGCACGTTGCAACAGCTGCCGTCCGGCACTGGCACTTTAACCATTCAAGATTATCAGAGCAACAATAAAATTAAAGAAATAGTTGTTATTATCAGTTGGCAGGAAAAAACCCAAAGCAAGCAAGTCACCCAGTCAACATTGCGCGCTGAAGGAGGAATCGGCCAATGAAAAAAGCATGCCCAAAGCGCAGTCGAAGGGTTTACCCCGAGTGCAGTCGAAGGGGCGTAACTTTAATTGAGATGATTGTTGTCATCGCAATTTTGGGCGTCGCGTCTAGCATTGTCTATACCATCTTTACCCAGTCGCAAAAAACCTACAATATTGAGCAAAATCAAACGGCATTGCAGATGGATATTCGCGCCTCTGTTGATGAAATTACCAGGCGGGTTAAACAAGCCTCATCCTCTGCTTCTATTTTTGCTAATCCCGCCCCGGCCACTACTGGTTATGTTGACCTTAGCGGCGATAATGCCCTATCTTGGCAAACAGCAGTTCCTTCGGGCGCACATTATACAACGTTAGATGATGGCACAAGACAACCCGCCGTACCAAACACAACAGATTATATTACGGATATGGGCCCACCATCAAGAAATGATGATTTTAACGTTGATATGAGCACCTTGGCGGCTGATTCGGTAAATTCAGTAAAACTTTGGGCTTATGCCAAAAATGAGGCGCCCGTTCCTTTGAATGTTAATATCTATATTGCTGGTGCTTGGCAAACAGCTGATACGAGCAATACTCTAACTGGTAGTTATGCTTGGTATTCTGCCACTTGGACTGGGACTTGGACACAAGCTGACTTGGACGCCTTGAGGATTAGGGTAATGAAAACAGGTGGGGGGACGATAACCGAAACTGTTGCCGCCATATATGCAGAGGTTACTTATACATCAAACATTGCCGGTTATGGCCAGACACCGTTTAATTACACTGCCGTCACAGGCACGGCTTCTGATGTTTTAATCATCAAAATTATGTCGGAAGACACCTCTGGCAATATTATTCCGAATTCCTACGATTATTATATTTACAAACGCAGCGGCACCAGCCCTTCAGTTTTACAGGAAATATTGATTGCCAACTCCGCCAGCGCCCGAAAGTCAAAAACAAAAACCCTGATGCAAAAAGTTTCTGCGTTTAGTGTGACTTACTTCAATTCGCAAGGCAACCCGATTACCTCTTCTTTTGAGAACGCCTCGATGGTCAAAGTTAAGCTGGACGGACAAGATATAACGGCCGGCAAAACCACAAACTCCAGTTTCACTTCAGCTAGCCGGCTGCGTAATTTTTAGGAGTTGCGATGAAACAACAAAAGGGTCAGATGTTAGTGGCGGCGCTTATCATCGCTACCGTAGTTATGCTTTTAGTCACCGCGCTATTGTCTTATGCGACTTTCGGCAACTTTTCTGCCAATCGCTCTTTAAAACGCTCGCAGGCAATGGCTATCGCCGAAGCAGGGGTTGATAAGACAATCATGTCATTGAATGGAGATGCCAACTACTCCGGAGAAACTGATACTGTTTTCGGCGGAGGTACTTTTTCTGTAATCCTCTCCGGCTTAGGAGATTCAAGAATCATCAAATCAAAAGGCAAAGTCGGGAATATCGAAAAAGTTATCCGGGCCCAAGCTGTGGTTGCTACTGATAAAGTTGAATTTCATTATGGTGCGCAGGTTGGAAGTTTAGGCCTAATTATGAGCAATCAAAGTAAAATATCAGGCACAGGAGGAGCAGCTGGGAATGTCTATTCAAATGGGAGCATCATCCCCTACTCTCCTGGACATCGAGGAACAATTACCGGCGATGTTTATGTGGCTAAAAATGGAAATAGAATCGAAAATATAGATATCGGACATGATGCCCATGCCCACATCTTAAAAAATTGTACTGTGGCTAATGATATTTATTATGTCTCAGGAGGAAGCGTCCAAAATTGTACCTACGGTGGGACGGTTAAAGTAGAAATAGGAGCAATCCCCGAAAAGCCCCTGCCTATTGCACCAGAATCTATTTCTAAATGGGAGTCAGAAGCAGCAGCTGGCGGGGAAAGGGGACCTTATACTTTATCTGGCAAAGATGCGACTGTTTCTTTGGGTCCAATTAAGATAAATGGTGATATGTTGATTGATAACAACGCGATTTTGACTGTCACTGGAACAATTTGGGTAACCGGGAATATCACCATCAGAAATGGGGTAATTGTCAAATTATCTTCGGGCTATGGTGCAAGGAGCGGCATTATTATCGGCGATGGTCCTTCCACCCCGGCGGAGGCAGGTAAAATCTGGGTAGGAAATGATGTCACGGTGGGCGGTTCAGGCTCCACCGGCAGTTATATTATGCTTCTTTCAACCAACACCAAATCAAATCCCGATGATCCAGCGATTAATGCTGGCAATAACAGCACTTCGGTTATTTTCTATGCCTCAAGGGGGATGATTACGATTGAAAATAATGCCTCTTTAAAAGAGGTCACAGGCTATGGTCTTTATTTAAAAAACGGCGCCCAAATTACTTACGAAAGTGGTTTAGCTTCAACAACTAACTTTGCCTCTGGTCCGGGAGGTAGCTGGAAGTTTAAAAAAGACAGCTGGCAGGAAATTAAGGAATGAGTATAAAATCCCAAGTACCAAATAACAAACAATATCCAAATTCAAATGACCAAAATCCAAAACAATCCATTTAAAACATTGGAACATTAAATATTTGAATTTGTTTGGAATTTGTAATTTGTAATTTGGAATTTCAATTTTATGTATTATAATATCATTGAGGAGGGGTATTTTGTTCCAACTTGGCAAATCAACAGTATTTGGTTTAGATATAGGTTTTGGCTCGGTTAAGGTTGTTCAACTAAAAAAATCGGGCAAAGATATTTCTATAGTGGGCTTCGCGAGAGAACCAATTGCTGAAAAATCTCTGCAAAAAACCAAAATTTTAGAAAAAAATAAGATTCAAGAAGCCCTCAAAAAAGCAGTTAAATCTGCTAAACCTCACGCTATCACCACTAAGGCTGTCTGCGCGGCACTGCCGGAACACTTGGTTTTCACCAAAGTGATTGAATTGCCTAAAATTAAAGAAAATGCTCTTGCTAAAACTATCCCCTATGAAGCGGGCGAATTTATGCCCATCTCTCTTGAAGAAACCTATCTTGATTGGCAAATTTTAGGCGACAACCCGGACAAAAGCAAAATTGAAGTTTTGGTTGTGGCTGCGCCCAAAACTTTAGTTGACGATTATATTGACCTGGTCAAACAAGCTGATTTGCAACTTTTTGCCTTGGAAACTAAACCTATCTCCGCTGTCAGAGCCATTGCCAAAAACGAAAAAGAAGGTTTGGCAATCTTGGATATCGGCGCTGAAGCTTCCGGTATCGCCATTGTAGATCAAGGCATTATCCGTTTAACCGGTACGGTGACAGTCGGCGCCAATATGGTAGATAAAGCACTGCAAACAAACCTAAATTTAAAGCCTGAAGACGCCAGCAAAATTAAATATGAAAGCGGTCTCTCCTTCAAGACCGAGACAAAAACCAAAGAAATTATCCAGCAGGCGCTGGCGCCCATCACCGATGAGTTGGCGCATACTATCAAATATTACCAGAGCCGTATCAAAGCCGAAGGCAAAATTGCCAAAATCAAGCTTTGCGGCGGCGGCGCGGCAATACAGGGCATCGCTGATTATTTCTCCAGACAAACCGGCATTCACACTGAAATTGGCAATCCGCTTGTGCACCTGTCTAAATCATCAGAGAAAATCTTATCCAAAACAGATGCCCTGCCTTACACCACGGCTATCGGGCTGGCTTTAAGGGAGTTGGGATGATAAATTTTTCCATCAATTTGCTGCCTGCCAACCTTAAAGCAAACAGAAAAATAAGTTTGCAAAATACCACACTGCTGTCACTTTGCATCACAGCCGTCATTATTTATGTTATTTTGCTCGCCATTATTTTTTCCCTTAAAACAACCTTAGCGCTGTCGGAAAAGGTTGACGAGCGGCAAATTGACAATCTGCAGGTTGAAATTGCCAGCTTCAAAGACATTCAAGCCCAGATAAATTTTATCAATGACAGAGGTGCAGAGCTTAAAAATAAAGATGCCGACAAAAATAAACTGATGTCTAATATTATCGCCGAAATAGCCCAGTCCACTCCTTCTGATGTGCAGATCCAGCAGCTTTCCGCCAACGTTAAAACAAAGCCCAATTTTAAAATAACTGGTGCAACCACTTCCATTGCAGAAGCGGTAAAATTTAAAGAGAAGTTAGAAGAAAGCCAATTTTTTGGCGAGACTAATCTGCAATCCGCTGCCACCGATTCAACCACGCATCAGGTAATATTTAACATTGATTTCAATTTGCAGACATCTGGAGAAAGCCAAAAATGATTATCTTCAACAAAACATTTTGGGCTATACTACTTTCAACTTTAATTTTTGTGCTGGCTTCCGCTTGGTTTATTGGCAAGCCCTTGGTTGAAAGCGCCTGGCAGGCCTACGGCAAAAAAGCCGATAATAAACAGCAAATTACCTCGCTGGAAGAGAAACTTGCCTCTCTGCAGAGCTTGAAGAAAAACCAGACAAAAGTTAGCGATATTTATCAAAAAGCTGAAAATTTTCTTCCCAAAGAGAAAAATGAAGGTCGATTTGCCGTCCAGATTGAAGATCAGTCGGGCAAAGTAGGGTTGATTTTAAGTAATTTAACCTTCACCGCTACTAAAGAGCAAGTAAATCAAACACAAACATCAGAAGAAACGACCCAAGCCCAAGGCGCCAGCCAAGAAACTACCCCAACTTCTGCCCCCAAAGAAAAGTATCCGTCTGTCGGCTTCAGCACCGACTTGACCAGCGGCTGGAGCCAGCTTTTAAGCTTGCTGCAGCTGATTGAAAATGGCGCCCGCTCTAATAATCTTTACACTTTAAGCATAAATAAAGGCGAGGGCGACAATTTGGCAGTCAGAATTGAGGGAGTTATTTACTATAAGCCATCAGTTGTAGAAAACGACCAAACCAATACAAATATTTCGCCCGAATTAGAGCGAAAATTTGAAACTTTAGGCCAAAGCGTACCGGCTTTAGACCTCACCCATGGCTTTGGCAGAGAAAACCCGTTTGCCTCTTATTAACTGGCGATATTTTTGATATTTTTTTCAATAACTGACTTGATTTTTTCAATCACCTCTTTTGGCATGGTCTCTGATTTAACGATATAATCAGCCGCTCCCGATTTGAGACCTCTTTGCTTGTTGGTGTCTTGAATCAAGGCAGTTAAGATAATAATGGGGATATTTTTGGTTTCCGGAGTGGTTTTCAAAATATCCAGCACATCAAACCCGTTAACTTTCGGCATCATCAGATCCAGCAAAATCAGCTGGGGCAAAATATCCACCGCGCGCGCCAGGCCTTCCTCGCCGTTTGAGGCCGTGGTCACCTCATAACCTTCGGCTGCCAGCCGCTCTTTGTACATTTCCAGCAATGTCACATCATCATCAACAATAAGTACTCTTGTTTTAGGATTGTCTTCCATTTTTCTCCTCCGATATAATTTTACTTTAATCTTCTATTGCTAA
This sequence comes from Candidatus Nealsonbacteria bacterium CG23_combo_of_CG06-09_8_20_14_all_40_13, assembly GCA_002771215.1. Lineage (GTDB taxonomy): Bacteria > Patescibacteriota > UBA1384 > UBA12157_A. Next base: position 47,311 of record PCRM01000044.1, read on the forward strand.
AAATTCAACCCTTTATTATTGAACCAGAATACCACGTCAGCTTGCTGCGGGGATGAATGATTCGATAAGAACTTGCCCGCAGGGATACTTCGCAGCTTGCTGCGAAGTAGTTCATTTCTTGCTGAAAATTTTCTCCAACTTTTCCACCCGTTGTTCAAGCGCTAAAAACTCCGACCTTCTGACCATTTCTGTCATATGAAATTTTATTTCCGTAACATCTTTTTCAAGACCGCTCAATCTTTTATTCACAGAGTGAAACCCATCGATCATTTTTTTATTCATCTCAACAAAATTTTTCCCCATCTCCAAAAACCCTTGTTGAGTCATTCTTGCCAAATCTTCAAGTTCAATTTTTTTCTTTGCCATTTATCCTCTTAATTAAGAGCTTATCATTTGCAAGTTATAATTTCCATGTGGATAATTTCTTACCGATAATCCTATCTTCTCAATTCTCCTGCGATGAGGAATCTTCAAAAATTTTGGAAAAATTTTTTGGTTCTAAAATTTCGGTTTGGCGATATTTCTTTAGAGGCAGTAAATGCTTGCGGTCAAACGTAACCAAATAATCAGCTTGAACCTTATAA
>PCRM01000003.1:0-539 GCA_002771215.1 Candidatus Nealsonbacteria bacterium CG23_combo_of_CG06-09_8_20_14_all_40_13
CGGCTAAATCCGGTTTAACTTGAGCGATTATGGTAATTGTGCCAGAGGCAGCAATAGTTAAATCACCCAAGTTCCAAGTTAGGTCTAAACCGGAAGTATTAGTGGAATTAGGTGTAGCCGAAACGAAATTAACTTGCGCCGGTAAATTATCAACCAAAGAAGCGGAAGTAGCGGTGGCATTACCAGAATTTCCATAATTTAACGTATAAGTAAGGTTCTCACCTGCTGAAGCTTGGGTCTTGTCAACTCTTTTATCTAATGTTAAAACAGGATTGGTCACTGGTTGAGCAACTAAAACAGTTTGGAAAGTAACAAAACCACGATATTCCCAGCAACCTTGGATATTACCAATAATTACACCATCTGGACTGGTGACACCATCAGATAAAACAGTTACTTGATCAAAATTATCAGGATTGGTTGGATTTGAAAGAGTCCAAAGTTTGGTTGAGCCCGGCACATAATCTAAACGGAAATTTGCCGGTAAATTTTCCATTTTAACCTGGTCTGCCACTGAACTAACGCCAATTGCGCTTAAG
>PCRM01000003.1:570-2512 GCA_002771215.1 Candidatus Nealsonbacteria bacterium CG23_combo_of_CG06-09_8_20_14_all_40_13
TACTTTAACTTTTGTGTCAACAGCTAAAGTACCTTCTGTAGCATTATGGAAATAAACTCGGAATTTTACCAAATCACCTTCTTTAGCGGTTGGAGCAGAAAGCGGGTCAGTAAAATCAATTGTTTGACTACCGCTTTGCCAACCGGCTTTTAAGAAGTCCTGTTCGCCGGTAAAAACATTAAATTGAGGTACAGCTGCGGAAACAGCCGCAATTTGGGATGTAACTAACAAAAAACTGGCCACCAAAGCAGTAGCCCAAAATTTTTTGTTGGATAAGATTTTTTTGGTTTTGGATAAGACTTGAGTTAGAAAGTTTTTGAACATTTTTTCTCCATTTCTGCCCGTCCGTCCTCTGACGGATGAGCAAAAAAGAAAAAGATGTGTCCAGCCCCAGTTTTTTCTAAGAAACTGGGGCTGGGCGGGATGCGGCTACTGCTAGAATCTAGCGGTAGCCATCAGTCGGCCTTCTGGCCTTCCACCGATGATGGAAAGGCCGACTGAGGTTGATTTAGTGGGTTGTGTCCGTAAAGAAAGGAATCCTTGTCCAACCAAAAGTTTTATTGTCTTCTGGTCGTCGAAGCCGAGTAAATAGCCTGTTCTGGATTGAGTAAAGGTAAAGTTACCAAGGCTAATTCCTACAGCTTCGAGACGGTCGCCGCCGATTATTACGGATAAAGGTCCAAAAGTGAGACGAGGTAGGGTAAGGTTAGTAAGAGAAAGTTTGATATCTCCTTTTTGGACAATAGCATCGCCGATCGACGGTCCACCGTCTTGAGGATCCCAGGGTTGCTCGGGATTTCCGGTGTAACTGCCAGACTGGAGAGCGTAAGGACAAGTCAGTAAGTGGTTCTGCAACTGCTGATCAACGTCATACCAAGACCAGCCTCGGAAATACCATCGCGAATCATATTCGTCGGTGATAAATCCTTGGTGAGCCAGCTCCGCGACGTGGTCGCACCAATAGGGACAGGGTTTTCCATAGGGCGGCTCTTGTGGCGGTTGAACTGGCGGATTGACGATAACACTTTGATTAACATCGCCACCGCTTTCCGAAATAGCCCAAGCCAACAGCCCCACACCAAGCACGTATTCCAGGGTTTTGTCGCGGTGTTTACCAACGATTACTGGTTGAGATGGACGATTTTCAAGATTTTCAACGCGAAGCTCAAGGTTTGTGACGCGTTTTTCTAATGCCTCAATCCTGGCTCGGATACTGACGAGGATTGTCTGATATTGTTTATGTTCTTCCTCGTTCAGTTGGCCCTGTTCGTAGAGTTGTTCCCATCTTTCAGCTAAATCCCTATCGGCGTCAGTAATTTTGCCGAAACTGTCCTGCATTCTTCGGATTTTGTCTGAAAGTTGGTCCAAAGCCTTCTCTGCCCGATCTAATTGCTCTTTCGCTTGGCTCCAGCGAGGATCATTCTGAATGTCGGCCTTCAACGCCTTAATGAACTTATCAATCTCGTTGATTTGTTCTACCCAAGTCATCAACTCGGTAGGCGTGGTGTTGCCGACATCAGTCATCTTCGCCGACAAGGCGCCGAGTTTAGCCTGAAGAGCTTGAATTTCTTCAGGCGTGCCCAGCCACTGGTCGCGCAATAAGTTGATTTCCGATTGCATCCGGTCGACAGCAGCTAAAGCACGATTCGCTTTCTGCTCGGCCATGACGGCCCGGGATAAAGCCATAATCAGCTCTGCCCGAGTTACCGGTTGATCCAGCGCCAGGTCAAAACTTCCATCACCCTGGAGTCGCCCGACGATGACTCCTTGTTCAACAAGGAATCTCACCGCCGGGTACGCCCAATGGTTTGGACAAATATTCTCCAAAGCTCGAAGTGCTTTGGCCCTGTCGGCGCCGGTGACCTCGGTACCCACTGTTTGGGCAAAAACCGGAGTCGCTAACAACGCTAACAACACAATCGCAACTACTATTCTGGCTAAT
>PCRM01000003.1:2541-5738 GCA_002771215.1 Candidatus Nealsonbacteria bacterium CG23_combo_of_CG06-09_8_20_14_all_40_13
GCCAAGCGTTCTTTTCAGCTTCGATGGGCCAGACATCAAAGCCAAAATCCCGGCCAGGAATAAGGAAAGCCAGATGCCCGTCCAAAATTAATTAACGGGTAACTTTCCGTAATTCCTAGCCAAGATTCTGATTTTGATGCTATTTTGTCAAGCAACAAAAAATGGCCACCTCCTCTTTCTAAGTGCGCCATTTTTTTGTTTTGATTTAATTTGACACAGCAATTTATTAAAATCGCTGTTCAGTATGTTCAGTATTACAATATACACCACTATTATAATTTTGTCAAGCCTTTCGGGCCGTTTTTTGTATCTTCAATGTAAATCCCCTCTTTGGCCAGCTGTGTTCTTACCTCGTCTGCCTTCTTAAAATCGCCAGCTTGGCGAAATTTTTCCCTCTCTTTTATTAGCTCTTTTTGCTTGGCGGTAAGTTTTATTTCCACTGGTTGCAGCCGCAAGCCAAAAATATTGCTGATAAAATCGAAGTCGGAAACTGTTAGCTTATTTAAATATTCATCAATCATGGATAAGGCCAGCGGCGTGTTGAAATCCCCTGATAACACTTCCGAAAACTTGTCACGAAATTTTTCATTTTCCCCTATTTTTTTCGCCTCTGTCCTAGCTGTTAAAATTTTTCTCAACCTCGTTTTAGCCAGCTCAAAAACCTGCGGATTGTAATCAAAGGGCTTGCGATAGTACGTTTGCAGCAAAGCCAGCCGGATAACATCGGCTGGATATTTTTTTAACAAATCTTTTATCAGAACATAATTTTTTAAGGATTTGGACATTTTCTGGCCGGCGATGGTCACCATGCCGCTGTGAACAAAATAATTAGCCAAAGGTTTGCCGTAGGCCGCCTGCGATTGCGCAATTTCATTTTCGTGGTGGGGGAAAACATGCTCCACTGCCGAACCGTGAATATCAAACGGCTGGCCCAAATACTTGGTTGACATCACCGAACATTCAATATGCCAGCCCGGATAGCCACGGCCCCAAGGTGAATCCCATTGTTGAAGATGCGCGGGGACGGCTTTTTTCCAAAGAGCAAAATCAGCCGGATTTTTCTTACGAGGGTCGTTTTTAACCCGTACATTTTTCAGCAATTGGGCAGTATTTTTATGCGATAATTTGCCGTAATCTTTGAACTGTCCTACGTTAAAATAGACATTACCACCGGTCTCGTAAGCAAAACCCTTATCAATCAGCATTTGTATATGTCGCACAATATCAGCTATATTCCCTGTTGCTCTTGGACTTTTATCCGGCTTTTGTACATTCAAAGCCGCCATATCGGCAAAATGCTCTTGCTCATAAAAACGGGCTATTTTCTCCGGCGTTTTCCCCTCCTGCTTGGCTTTCTTCTCTATTTTGTCTTCCCCCTCGTCCTGATCAGCCACCAAATTGCCAACATCGGTGATGTTTTGGACATATTTAACCTGATAACCCAACGATTTAAGAAATCTCACCAGCGTATCAAAAATGATATAGGTACGTGCGTGGCCCAAATGGTCAAAATCATAAACAGTTGGCCCACAGACATACATACCCACTTTTCCCTTATTTATCGGTGAAAACTGCTGCGTTTTTCCCGTGAGTGTATTAAAAATTTTCATTATTGTCGTCGTTAATTGGGTCTGCGCCTGCCTTATTTAACAGTTCTTCGGGGTAGGTCTTCCTCTCGAAAGTTTCATCGGGAATTTTGATAGATTCCATCGGCACATGACAAAAGGGACAATCGCTGGCCACCCCCGTATAGCCGCATACAGGGCAGAGAAGTTCCTCGTCCATGTTCTTACCTCCTTTTTTCCTCATAATTTATTTTCCCTCAATTCTATTTTAATATATTTTTTAAAAACGCAAAAAAAACTAATACTCTTTTCTGCCCTCCAAGGCCCGCGATAAGGTCATTTCATCCGCGTATTCCAAATCGCCGCCGACGGGCAGACCTCTGGCAATGCGCGTAATTTTGATTTTCTTCAGCTTAGATTGTTGTTCTTGTAGTTTATTAATCTGTTGTAAAACATACATTGCCGACGCCTCGCCCTCAAGCGAGGGGTCGGTGGCCAAAATCACTTCCTCTATTTTATCACCATTTTTCCCGATGCGTGAAATCAATGATTCAATATTCAAATGTTCCGGCCCAATGCCGTTCATCGGAGAAATAGCGCCGCCCAAAACATGATAAAGCCCATCATAGCCGGTCTTTGCCAAAGAAATTATATCCAAAGGTTCTTCCACCACACAAATTATGGACTGATTGCGCTGACTATCCGAGCAAATTTCGCAGGGTTCGCTTTCTGAAATATTAAAACAAATCGAACAGTATTTCAATTTTTTCTTTAAATCTGACACGGCCCGGCCAAACTGCTCAACTTCCTCATCCGGCTTGGCCAATAAGTGGAAGGTCAGCCGCGCGGCGGATTTGGGGCCGATGCCCGGCAATTTTTCAAATTGCTCAATTAAATTATCTAAAGATTCTGGTAGTTTCATTTTTTATTTTTTAAGCTTTGCGTATGTTTGCATTTGGGATAATTTTGACAGCCGAGAAACTGGCCGAATTTTGACAGCCGCATGACAAGCTTGCCGCCGCATTTGGGGCATTTTTCTTTAATTTCAAACTTTGACATATCTTTTTTAGGCACTTCTTTGGTTTTTTGCTTAATTTGCTGCTCAAAAGGCAAGTAAAAGGCCTTTAAAACTTCTACATATTTTTTGTTGCCGTGAGCCACTTCATCTAAATCCTGCTCTAAATTGGCGGTAAAACCAAAATCAACAATGGCGGGAAAATGAGCCACCAGCATATCGTTGACGATTTTGCCGATGTCGGTTGGGTAAAAATAAGTTCCTTTTTTCTCGCTTCGCTCGGAATAACCTCTTTGCATTATAACATAACCACGCTCCATAATAATGGAAATAATCGGCACATAAGTTGAAGGCCGCCCTATCCCCTTTTCTTCCAGAACTTTAACTAAGGTTGCCTGTGTGTAGCGGTATGGCGGTTTGGTGAAGTGCTGGATTTGGTCTAATTTAAGCAGAGCCAAAATTTCTGAAATGTTTAAGGACGGAATGGTAATTTGGGCAATTTTCAGCGGATAAACCTTGAGAAAGCCGTCAAAATCTAAGGTTTTGCCTGTAGCTTTGAAGATGTATTTGGCGGCGCTGATTTTGACTTCAATTTGGTCAAATATCGCCTCTTTCAT
>PCRM01000002.1:0-2431 GCA_002771215.1 Candidatus Nealsonbacteria bacterium CG23_combo_of_CG06-09_8_20_14_all_40_13
TAAAGTTGACACTTGAAGAGTATCTGGCAGTTGACCGAAGCAAAATGGAAAAAGACGATAGACGTGAAATTTTAGATGCGCTTGCCTGGATGGTTAGATTGCATCGGGGCCAAATGCGCCAATCAGGCGAGCCGTATCATACTCATCCTCTAGAAGTTGCTCACCTGATGGAAAAAGTGATTGAAGAAGGTAGACTTGATACAACTTTGATTTTAGTCGCACTTTTACACGACATTATGGAGGAATGTGACGTTTTCTTCGAGCAAATCAATGGGGCTTTCGGATGGGATGTGGCCTGGTTGGTTGATTGCCTTTCGAAAAAAGAGAGCCAAACTGATGAAGGGTACTTCCAGCAGATACGCGAGGGTATTAAGGACGACTGGCGCGTTTTATTTCTTAAATTGGCCGATAACATCCACAATCTCGAGACTCTTTCATTCTTAATACTTGAAAAACAACTTGCGTTTGTCAAAGAAAGCCGAGAGGCCTATCTACCAATGGCGCGACAGTTCAAACCTCAAGTTCCTCAAAGATATCATGCTTTACTTGATGATTGGTTACGAAAGATAGAGGAACTTGTAGCGAGACCATTTGCACCACCAAGACCTTGTCTTGTCCTACTCGAAGGGGAGACACCCACTATAATCCTATGATTTCACCACAATTTCACCTGAAGGCAGGAATTTATTCCTGCCTTTTTTTATTTCGACCCCGAGCTTGTCGAGGGGGAGAAAAAAGCTCTGCTTATTCAAAAAACGAGAACAAATTATTTATTAATAGTTAATTTTTTCTCAATTTTTTCTTTCTTTTTAATCAATATGTCACAAATTCTGCAAGTAAAACAAAAATTATTATTGACTTTTTATCCTAATTTTGGTAAAAAGAGTATAACATTGCATTCTTAACAAAAAGGTAGGTGAAAAAAAGCAGAATTTAAAAGCTAGTAGTCAGTATTACCAGTTTTGAATCCATACTAAAAAGGAGAAACAGCAGCAATGAAAGAAAAAACAGGTAGTCTGGTTTGGCCGATAACCTTGATTGCGATCGTTTTGATTATCGCAGGAGTTGTGGGATGGGGAATCCGGTATTCAAAACAACCTAAACCGCAATTACAAGTGATGGCCGTTCCATATCAGAATCCTCAAGTGATTTATGTTCCACAACCCGCCCAACCTGAACCGCCGCGTGTTGTCTACGTCCCCCAAGGTAACTTTGTTTTTCCGGATTCTTCCTATCGACGGCTAAACAGTAATGACCTACTTGGCAAAACTGACTGGGAACTTGCTATTGGCCGTAATGAAATTTACGCGCGTCACGGGAGACCATTTGTCAAGCAGTACTTCCGTGACTATTTTCGTAGCCAATCTTGGTATTCGGAAGATACAAGTTTTACAGAGAACCGGCTCAACTCCGTTGAAAGTCGCAACACCGTATTCATTCTACAAGAAGAAAAGAGAAGGGGGTCGCAATACAGCGGATGAAAAATTTTTGGCTGGCTTTGTCTATTCTTCTGACAATAATAGTAGTTGGAGTAGCGGTTTTAATCATTAAAAATACTACTTCCAAATCAACTCCAAAAACAGTTCTTCCTCCCGTTACTGTTTTTCAACCCGATCAACAGCTTATCCCGAAAAATGTCCCAAAAACTACCCAATCCTTCCACCCTCCACTCATCGTGCAAAAAACGAAAGGCAAAATTGTCTGTCTTGATCCTGGCCATTCGACAAGTACAATAGGCGCGAGCGCTAATGGTGTAACTGAAATCACCGTTAATTTTCAAGTTGCTCAAAAACTCAAGCAGAAACTAGAAGAAAAGGGCATCAAAGTTGTTATGACAAAAAGCCAAATTTTCGAAGAAGTTTCCAATGAGCAAAGAGCAGCGATTGCCAATCGCGCCAAAAGCAACTTTTTTCTGCGTCTCCATTGTGATGGAGGAAAAGGAAGTGGTATCACCTTTTATTATCCTTCTCAAGTAGGTGAAATAGGTGGGAAAACTGGCCCCACTACTAGCGTAATTCAAGAGAGCGCAAAGGCGGCGAAGTTAATCCACCAAGCGACTCTTGTAAAACTTGACGGCCAAATATTCGACAATGGCATCAAAACAGACCGTCAAACCCTCATTGGTGCTCAGCAAGGCGCCTTGACTGGCTCAATCTATTCGGAAGTTCCGGTTGTCTTAGTGGAAATGGTTTTTCTGACTGATAAAAAAGATGCAGCGTTCATTTCCAAACCCGCCGGCCAAGAAAAAATGGTTTTTGCCCTTGCTAAAGGGATTGAACATTATCTTAATACCCCGTAGACTTTCTATGGGGTATTTTTTATTTCGACCCCGAGCTTGTCGAGGGGAAGAAAAAGGGTTCTGCCGAACAAAGTGAGGCATGTTCCTATTTCGAACGTAGTGAGAAAAAGGCTTTGCCTATTTCGAACGTAG
>PCRM01000002.1:2468-14495 GCA_002771215.1 Candidatus Nealsonbacteria bacterium CG23_combo_of_CG06-09_8_20_14_all_40_13
TCAGCGAGAAAAAAGCTCTGCTTATTTCGAGCGTCAGCGAGAAAAAAGCTTATGCTTATTTCGAGCGTCAGCGAGAAAAAAGCTTATGCTTATTTGAGACCTTTTAAAATTTTACTGCAAAGTTAATTTTTTTTTATTTTCTGCTTCTTGACCACCTTAATCGCACAATCAGGACAGGTAATTTGACAAATTTTACAGCCGATACATTTGTCCAAGTCTACCTGCGGCATTGGTGTGCCATAAACTCCCAAATCTACTTTGGAAAAACTCAAGGCATTTTTGGGACATCTTTCAATACAAAGCCCACATCCTTTGCAAAGATAGGGAAAACGGGCAAAGAAAATATGATTATTTTGCGACACAAGTGGTTTTAAGTACCTCTTGTAATAACCTAAATGCGAAGGTGCGTCTTTTTCAGTTAATAACTGTCCTAAGTGAAAAGCATTAAGATTTTCATTATAGTTTGGCTTATCTGCTAATTTCACATGTAGTTGCTCTTCGAGAGCTTCGATAGATAAAAATTGCGAAAGAAATTTTGCTAAATTGCCTAAAACGGCGATATTTAAAGAAGTAGTTTGAATTTTTCTCTCCAGCAATAACGTATCTAAATGAATGGCATTAATAATTTTAGTTTGGCGGCCAACATATTTTTCCACTCGTCCAACTGCTCTTGAGGCCAAAACGGCTAAAATATCAGCTTTTAAAAATTTAGGATAGGGGATGGGGGATTTAGAAATTTGCAAAAAAGCAAGCGAGACGCCGCCGCGTTGTTCCACGCCGAAATTGGGAATATGTAATGATTCTAATTTGCCAACAAAAGCAGCTTTGGCTATTATTTCAGCGATTGTCTGTACTCCTTGCCCTCCTTCTCCCGCAATTAAGATTTTGAGATTTTCGGACATTTAATTTCTCCAACTTTGAAATAATTTTGCATTTTTTCTAAAAATTTTATGGAGCCGGCGGCATCAGTTTTCCAATTTAATGGACAAAAAGAAAGTGCCTCAACGAAAGAAAAACCTCTATTTTCAATCTGATGTTGTAAAGCTTTTTTAAGATAGGATTTTAAAACTAATGGTTGCAGGACTGACCCTCTGGCTAGATAGGCATTTTTTGTCGTCATTGCAGATAATGTCTCTGGTCCTGGGAAGGGAATGCCGGCTGTCTGACAATTGCGACCTTCTGGTGTAGTAGTTGTCCTTTCATCGCATAAAGTAGTCGGAGCGTATTGACCTCCAGTCATAGCATATAATGTATTATTGACCACAATAACTGTAATTTTATCATCTCGATGAGCGCTGGTCAGTAGTGATTGCAGTCCAATCGCGTAAGCACCTCCATCTCCCATATAAGCGATGATAATTCCATTAGGTTTAGCTAATTTAAAACCAGCTGCCAGGGGAACAGTTCGGCCATGATGGGTTTGGATGGTATCAACATCAAATAAATCCCAAGCCAAAAGCGAGCAGCCAATATCTAAAGCCAAGAGTGACTTATGAGCAATAGCCAATTCGTCAATTACCTGTCCAAGCATCTTTAAAACTATTGGATGACCACAGCCAGGACAAAACAAAGATGGCCAAGATTTTTCTTTATAGCATTTCGGAAAAGAGGGTAAAACCTCGCTCATTTTAACCTTTCATATATTTCCTGCGCCATAATTGCCATTGCCGGCTTGCGTATATTTTCTGTTTCTATTTTAACGTCAATGGCGCCTTTGACAAGTTTTTCCAATTGGCCGGCAGACGATTCAATAAAAATAATTTTTTTAAAACGAGGCAATAAATTATTTAATGTTTTGGAGGCCAGCGGCCGCAGGGTAATTGGCCGAAAAAGAGCATAATTTTTACCAGCTTTTTTCAACATTTCAAGGGCTTGTTGGCAAGCGGACGCCACAGAACCAAAGGCAATAATGAGTTCTTTTGCATTTCTCAAATTATGTGTTTCAAAAGAGACGATTTCCTTACTTTTTTCTTTGTATTCGTGGATATTTTTTTCCAAAACTGCATTTAAATCCTCTTCCATATTAAAAGTGTTGGCTAAATTGACAATTTTCTTTTCATCACCCAAAACAGAAATTGTTGGATAATTTACTCTTGATTTTTTTAGGTTCACTTTACCTTTGGCTTTGAGCAAATAGCCGTCAGCCAATACAATGGTCGGAAAGCGGTAACGCCAAGCGTTTTGGAAAGCTAGAATTGTCAAATCGTAAAGCTCCTGCAAATTGGAAGGTGCATAAACCTGACGCAAACCTTCGCCGTTGCCACCAAAACAGGCCAAATTGACCTCCTGCTGGCTGTAAATAACCTGTCCGGTGGATGGGCCGCCGCGCTGGCCGATAATTACCACAAATGGCAGGCGCATGGCCTCAGCCATTGATATGGGGTCTTGCAAAAGTACATGGCCCGGACCGGCGCTGGTGGTAAAAGCCTTAACGCCGGCTAAAATTGCGCCGATAACGCCAAAACCAGCCGAGGTTTCGTCCTCGGTTTGCACAAATTTTAATTGAGATTTCTCGCCGGCAAATTTAGCCCAAGTTTCCAATATTTCGGTGGTCGGCGTGATGGGATAGCCAAACATTATCTTGGCGCCTGCGGCCTTGGCGGCGTAAGCGGCAATTTCACCTCCCATCATAAATTCAAACTTTGTGCCAAACAAAAACTCCTCCTAAAATTAGTATACAATTTTAAAGATGCTATAATCAAATTAAAGGTATTTAATAAAAGAAAAAATGAAAAGCGAAATTATCAAAAAGAAAAAAGAAAATTTGAAACTCAAACCCAATCTTGAAGATTACGATAAAACATATAAAACTTTTGATTGGAAAAAAGCGGAGAAAGAATTAGACTGGTTCGCCAAAGGGCGAATCAATGCTGCTTATAATGCCATTGACCGGCATGTTAAAACCGCGCGTAAGAATAAAGTAGCTCTGTATTGGGAAAACGAAGCAGGGGATAAAAAAGAGTATTCTTTTTGGCAACTGTCGGCGCTATCTAATAAATTTGCCAATTTGCTTAAAAAATATGATGTGCAAAAAGGTGAACGGGTTTTTATTTTCTTACCGCGCATTCCAGAACTTTACACAAGTTTTTTGGGAATTTTGAAAACCGGCGCCATCGCCGGTACGATGTTTCAGGCCTTTGGGCCATCGGGTTTGTTTGACCGGCTGTCCATTTCCGGCGCACGATTTTTAATGACCAACCGCGAAATGTCAGCCCGCGTTTATAAAATTAAGGATAAACTGCCGCGCTTGGAAAAAATAATCATTGTTGACGATAAACCGCGACACAGCTTTGAGATTGATTACCGGACTCAGATGAAGAAAGCATCTGACCAATTCAAAGTTGCGCAAATGGACCCAGAAGATTTTGCTTTTGAACTTTTTACTTCCGGCACGACCGGCAAGCCAAAAGGCGTCATGCACGAGCACTACGCTATTTTACAGGAACATATGACGTCAAAATGGGTGTTAGACATTCATGATGAAGATATTTTATGGTGTACTGCCGACCCAGGCTGGGTGACGGGCATCGGCTACACAATTTTGGGAGTCTGGTCAGCCGGGGCGTCGGAAGTAGTTTTTAACGGCAAATTTGACCCGGCGCGCTGGTATGAAATTTTGCAAAATTATAAAGTAACGGTCTGGTACACCGCGCCAACGGCAATTAGAATGTTGATGAAAGCTGGCGATGATTTGGTCAAAAAATATGATTTATCCAATTTGCGCCATCTAGCATCAGTGGGAGAACCGCTCAATCCCGAGCCGATTCGCTGGGGGATGAAAGTTTTTGGCCTGCCGTTTCACGACAATTGGTGGCAAACGGAAACTGGCGGCATTTGTATTGCCAATTATCTTAAAATGGATATTAAATTGGGCTCAATGGGTAAACCAATTCCTGGGGTGATTGTGGAAATTGTTGACGACAAAGGCAATGTTTTAGGACCCAATAAAGAAGGCAATTTAGCCCTAAAACCCGGCTTTGCTGGAATAATGAAAACCATTTGGCGCCGTCCGGCTAAATATAAAAGCTATTTTATTACACCAGTAATAAAACAAGGTTCTCGCCAAAGGCGAGGTTCTTATTTTGAGGATGGGATGGCCAGCCATGAGCGAGGAGCACAACGACGAGCCGAATGGTATATTTCCGGCGACCTCGCCTACAAAGATAAAGACGGTTATTTTTGGTTTATTGGACGCGCTGACGATGTAATAAAAACGGCAGGGGAGAGAGTCGGACCGTTTGAAGTTGAAAGCGCTTTGGTGGACAGCGGAAAAGTAGTGGAAGCTGGTGTCATCGGTAAACCAGATCCGGAGCGGGGCGAAATTATCAAAGCATTCTGTGTGTTAAAACCTGGTGTTGCACCCTCGGAAAGTTTAAAGCAAGAATTATCTGATTTTGTTAAAAAGCACCTGGCAGGTCACGCCTATCCTAAAGAAATTGAATTTATTCCAAGTTTGCCTAAAACTCGTTCGGGTAAAATTATGCGCCGCGTGCTCAAAGCCAAAGAATTAGGCCTGCCCATCGGCGACACCTCAACTTTAGAAGAATACTAAAAAAAGTAGTAAGTTTAATTTAACAGGTTTAAATTCAAAATCGTTCTGATATCGCAGAACGATTGTTTGATAACAGGAGAGATTTGAGAGCTCTTTAAAATTATTTAGGTTCGTCTAGTAAACTTTTGCCGGTCATTGCTTGAGGAATGGGTAAATAGAGCATATCTAAAATCGTCGGCGCGATATCAGCCAAAGTGTTTTTAGCCGCCATAATTTCGGGTAAGGCCGCAGGAGTTTGCGGCAAAGATTTTAATTTGCTGTGCTGATTATCCGGTGTAATTAAAATAAAGGGCACCGGATTTAAAGTGTGCAAAGTTTCTTGGTCGCCGCCTTCCAAATGCACTACTTGTTCGGCATTGCCATGGTCGGCCGTGACAATCGTTGCGCCACTGGCTTTGAGAGTTGTTTTGACAATATCGCCGACGGCTTTATCAACTATTAAAACTGCTTTAGAGATGGCTAAAATATTGCCGGTGTGGCCTAAAATGTCAACATTGGGAATATTAACCACTATAAAATCATATTTTTTACTTTGAATTTGCTTGCAAAGCTGGGGAATCAACTTGCGAATCGACATTTCTGGCGCTTGGTCATAAGATTCAACATGAGGCGAGTGAATAATGATTCTATCCTCACCACGGAACGGATCTTCATAGCCGCCATTGAAAAAATAAGTGATATGGGCATATTTTTCTGATTCGGCCATATGAAGCTGTTTTAAACCGTTGTCAGAAAGAATTTTTGCCAAAGTGTTTTCAATTTTAAGCGGGGGAAAAGCGACATTGACTTTTAATCTTAAACCATATGATGTTAAAGTTGTAAAATAAAGCGACAGCAAAGGAAATTGCCGAAAAAATAGCGTTTTCTTGAAAATTTCCGAGTCAACAAAAGCCCTTGAAAGCTGCCGGGCGCGGTCGGCACGAGTATTAAAAAAGATAACTGAATCGTAATCTGAAATTGGGGCAATTGGCTGGCCATCTTTGCAAACAACAACTGGCGGGATGAAGCAGTCAGAAATACCTTTTTGGTAATAATTTTTAATGGTTTGAGCGTAATCTTCTGTTGGCACGCCAATACCTTGAGCAATAGCTTTATATGACTTGGCAATTTTATCCCAGTGATTGTCGCGGTCCATCGCATAGAAACGGCCGCAGATGGAAGCCAATTGACCAAAACCAATATCCTTGAATTTATCTTCAAGTTGTTTGAGAAAACGCAAAGCTTCGATGGGTCGTGTATCTTGACCGTCTAAAATTGCATGAACAAAAACATTTTTAAAATTCTGTTTTTTGCACAAATCCAAAAGAGCAAATAAATGGTCAATATGCGAGTGCACCGCCCCATCGGAAAGTAAACCAATCAAATGAAGGTTAGATTTATGAGCGCGGGCATTGTCAATTGTAGCAAGTAGTACATTGTTGTTGAAAAATGAATTGTCTTTGATAGCGCGATAGATTCTGACTAAATCATGGGCTATCATTTTGCCGGCGCCAATGGAAACGTGACCGATTTCCGAATTGCCAACTTTGACATAGGGACCGGCAACTTCGGAAAGCGACTGCAAAATTTTGTGTGGGTAGTTTCGCCAGAGAACATTAAGGTTTTTTGGATTACTCATTGAAATCGCGTTCCCACCCCAAGCAGGAGAAAGCCCCCAGCCATCTATAATTATCAATACGATTGGTTTGTAGATTTTTTTGTTTTTGATATCTGTTATATTAGGCATTAATTTTCAAAAGTAAGCTTTTGCCAAGCATTTCTTTTGGTTTTCGTATTTTTAAAATTTCTAAAATGGTCGGCGCAATGTTGGCCAGTAAGCCATCCTGCGCAATCGGTCTTTTGAGTTTGGGTAAATTAGAAACTAAAATAAAAGGAACAGGATTTTTGTTGTGTTCAGTGCTAAGCTGGCCAGTGGCAGGAGATAACATTTCCTCGGCATTGCCGTGGTCGGCAGTGACAACCGCCGTGCCCCCCAAAGCTAAAGTTTCGGTGATAATTTGTTGCAAGCACTTGTCTAAAAATTCAATACCAACAATCTCTGCCTTAATATTACCGGTGTGGCCGACCATATCGGGATTGGCAAAATTGACTACAATAAAATCATAACGGTTTTCATCCAGTTTTTCAAGCAAGGTTTTGGTAATTTCCCCAGCGGACATTTCCGGTTTTAAATCGTAAGTGGCAACGCGCGGCGACGGAATTAAAATTCGTTCTTCTCCCGGAAATGGCTTTTCGCGGCCACCATTGAAAAAATAGGTCAAGTGGGCATATTTTTCCGTCTCCGTAATATGAAGTTGCCTAAGCTTATTTTTTGATAAAACTTCGGCCAGCGTATTGGGTATTTTTTCCGGATTAAAAGCCGATTTTAAACTTTCAGAAATTTCTTGTTCGTATCCGTAAGGAATTAAACCGGTAAAAAACAGGTGCTTAATTCTTTTGCCCCTTTGAAATTTATCAATTTTTTCAGTCATAAAAGCTTGAGATATTTGTCGCGCCCGGTCGGCACGAAAATTAAAGAAAATTATACTATCACCTGATTTAACTTTCGCTACTGGCTTGCCGTTTTTAATTATGACAGTCGGCAAAATGAATTCGTCAGTAGTTCCTTTGTTATAAGAATTGGCCACGGCCGATAGGGCCGTCTCGGCAGTGACTCCTTCACCATTAACCATTGTATTATAAACTTTTTCTGTGCGCTCCCAGTGGCTGTCCCTGTCCATAGCATAATAGCGTCCAGACACTGTTGAAATTTGGCCAAAGCCAATTTGCTTAAATTTATGTTGAAGTTTGGCGATAAAAGTTTGGGCCGACATCGGGTCGGCGTCGCGGCCGTCGGAAATTACATCAACAAAGACCTGCTGAAAATCTCTCCTTTTGCACAAATCAAGCAAGGCAAACAAATGGTCAATGTGAGAATGAACAGAACCAGCGGATAAAAGGCCTAAAAGATGCAAATTGCCATTGCGTTGCGCCGCATGGTCTATCGCTTCATTTAAAACCGGATTTTTGAAAAATGAGCCATCGGCCATCGTCTTTTTGATGCGTGAAACATCTTGATTGACTACACGGCCGGCACCGATATTCAAATGTCCCACTTCTGAATTGCCCATTTCATGGCCGGGTAATCCAACATATTGACCGAAGGCCTGTAAAATGGTGTGGGGGAAACTTTGCCACATTTTATCAAAAAAAGGTATTTTGGCCAGCGAAATTGCGTTGCCGCCCCATGGCGGTGATGTTCCCCAGCCATCTAAGATAATTAAAACTAAAGGTTTTGGAATATCATTCATATTTTAACTCAAAGATGAAATTAAGCTGACGCCATTCATTTCTTTTGGTTTTTGCCAACTAAGCAGCTCTATTATAGTCGGTGAGACATCGGCCAGTATACCCGTCGTAGGCATAGAAAACAGTTCTTGTTTGGAAACAGCCGCGCCTTGGCCAACGTGTTGCTTGGAAATTAAAATAAGCGGCACCGGATTGACTGTGTGTTCTTTATCCGGTCCGCCGGTAGCCAGATTAATCATTGATTCGGCGTTGCCGTGGTCGGCGGTAACAATTATGGTAAAGTTATTTTTCAAGGCACTTTCAATCAACTTGGCCAGTTGTTTATCAACAAATTCAATAGCAAAAATTGTGGCTTTTAAATTTCCGCTGTGACCGACCATATCAGGGTTGGCAAAATTAATAACTGTGAGTGGAAAATTTTTACAAAGCGAATCTAAAGCTTTATCTGTCAGTTGCCCTGCAGACATTTCCGGTTTCAAATTGTATGTTTTCACTGGCGGCGATTTGATTATAATTCTCTCCTCGCCGGCAAATGGCTCTTTTTGGCCAGAATTGAAAAAATAGGTTACATGAGCATATTTTTCAGTTTCCGCAATTTTCAGCTGTTTTGCATTTTGGGAAGCGATGAAACCTGAAAGCGGATTTTTCAGCTCATTAGCTAAAGCAATTGAAGAAAAAACAATTGAAACTGGCAAGTTATCCTCATAATCAGTGAAAGTGGTAAACTTTAAATTTTGAAAATCATGACGGGCAAATGAATTAAAGTTTAGATCTACAAAAGATTTTGTTAATTGTATGGAGCGGTCTGACCGGAAATTAAAGAAAATTACTGCATCGCCGTCCGCAATTGTGGTTTTTGCTCCTATAACTTTAGGTGTTACAAATTCATCCGTCTGTTTATTTTTATAAGCGTTTTCCAGCGCTGTTTGGTAGTTGTCAAAGGTTTCGCCTTTGCCTTGAGTTAAAAGCAAAAAAGCTTGCTGTATTCTATCCCAGTGTTTATCCCTGTCCATGGCGAAATAACGTCCGCACAAACTGGCTATTTTGCCAAAACCAACCTCAGCAATTTTTTTATCAACTTGCGCCAAAAATCTGGTAGCAGTTTTCTCGCCTGTATCTCGACCGTCTAAAATAGCATGAATACAAACTTCTTTGACATCCCTTTTTTTACATAAATCCAAAAGAGCCATCAAATGGTCAATGTAGGAGTGAACCCCGCCGTTTGACACCAAGCCCAGCAAATGCAGCTTACCCTTGTTTTTGACACTGTCTATCGTATTGATTAAAACTTCATTTTTAAAAAAAGAGCCGTCGGCGATTGATTGAGAAATACGGGTAAATTCCTGCATTACCAACCTGCCAGCACCGATATTTAAATGCCCAACCTCTGAATTGCCCATTTCGCCCCAGGGCAAGCCGACCTCTTGTGAGGCAGCAGAAATAACCGTCTTGGGATAGGTTTGAAGCAGTTTATCAAAATATGGCGTTTTGGCTTGTAAAATAGCGTTGCCTTTTTCTTCCACACACGCGCCAAAACCATCTAAAATTATTAATAAAACTTTTACAATGTCTGACAAATATCCTCCTTATCAAATTTCAAATTACAAATATCAAATTCCAAATAAATAACAATTTTCGAAATGTAAAATCACAAACGGTTTTGAATTTTTAATTTTAATATTTCAGTCCGAGGTTTATCCGCCTTTGGCGGAGTTTGGGAATCTGCCTTCGCAGCACACTCACTTTGCTCGTAAGTGTGATTTGGTGCTTGTAATTAACGTTGCAGTTCTTCCTCAATTCTCAACAGTCGGTTATATTTATTGACGCGCTCGCCCCTAGCTGGAGCACCCGCTTTGATATATTTGGCACCACAGCCAACAGCCAAATCTGAGATAAAAGTATCCTCGGTCTCTCCCGAACGGTGGGAGACAATCATTACATAATTGGCGTCTTTGGCTATCTTGATAAATTTCAAAGTTTCAGACAGCGTGCCAATCTGATTGGGTTTAATAATGACGGCGTTAGCGACTTTTTCTTTTATTCCCTGCTGCAAAAGCTGAGGATTGGTCGCAAAAATATCATCACCGATTAATAACACTTTGCCATCAAATGTTTTAGTCATTTCTTGCCATCCTTGCCAATCATCATCGCGCAGGGGGTCTTCAATACCGATAATCGGATATTGCGCCATTAACTTCTGCCAGAAGGATATTTCATCGTTGCCGACACCGGCAATATCTAAAGCAATATTAACTTTGCCAGCCTGCAAAATCAGCTTGATAGCTTCTTCATTGTCGGAAATATTCGGAGAAAAACCGCCTTCATCGCCAACTGCCGTGTTAAGGGCTTGTGAGAGCAGAATTTTCTTCAAGCGGTGATAAATTTCAGTGCCTTCGCGCACCTTTTCTTTAAAAGTGGTCGGTTTGGTTGGTACGGCCATAAATTCTTGAAAACTAAGTTTGTTGTCAGCGTGCTGGCCGCCGTTGATAATATTGAACATCGGCGTGGGCGAGCTGAATGGCTGCTCCCAGCCCAAAAGCTGTTGAATGTACTGGTAAAGCGGTATTTTTTTAATTTGCGAAGCTAAGCGGCAACAGGCCAGCGACACAGCTAAGGTAGCGTTGGCGCCTAACACACTTTTGTGTTCAGTCTTATCTAAATCAAGCAATGTTTGGTCCAACTCCTGTTGTGATAAGGGATCTAAACCCACCACAGCCGGTAATATCTGCTTATCAATATTTTCAATTGCTTTCAAAACGCCCATGCCATCATATCTGTCAGCGTCGGTGTCTCTCAACTCAACAGCTTCTTTACTGCCGGTTGTTTGGCCTGATGGCACTGAGGCAAAAGCCGACTGTTCATCATCGGTCAGTATTTCTACCTCAACGGTTGGGTTGCCCCGTGAGTCCAAAATTTCCCTGGCAAAAATTTTTTTAACTTTAGACATTTTTCTCCTTTAAATTTATAATTAATAATTTATAATTACTTTTTACTGCCGGCCAACCGGTCTTTTAAATAATTAATAATTTCTACCGGTGTTGGGTCGACATTATTTAGCATCGCCAAATAATATGAGGAATAATCACCCAGTGTTATGGCGCAAAGCATTTCTGAAAACGAACTGTTGGCTTGTTGGATAAAAACCGATTCATAAGGAATTCTTTTTCGCTGTAAAATGGAAATAATGATGTTTGCGCGTAGCTGCGTACGGGGATGGTCATATTTGGACTGTAACATAATAGTGAAAATTTCATCGCGCATTTTTTTGGGAAAGTCATAGCCGACTACACTGTTATGGCAAAGTTCAGGTAGATTTTCAGAAAAAGCGGCAGTTTTGGCGTTTTCATTGAATTGTGTTTTCCAGCGCAAGCCGACATTGGTCAAACTGCCCGAGGCATAAACAATGGGAATTCTGTCAAAAACTCTTTGAGCGATTTGCTTGGCGCTGTTGGCGTGAAAAGGTACCTCGGGTCTTAATTTGCGCTCGTAACCCTTTAAAATTAAAATTGCTTCTTTGATTTCTTCTTTTTCAAAAGCAATTACACCAATTTTTTGCAAAATGCAGATAATCGACATCAGGGAAAAACCCAAGGCGGCGCGCGGTTGGGAACCATAATTGATCTGATAAAAAGAGGCCCGGTATTGGCTACCCACGGAAGCCAATTTGCCGCCGGAGCTGACAACTACCATTTTGGCGCCTCGTTTGCCAGCTTGCTCAAAAGCTGCCAATGTTTCTTCAGTTTCACCCGAATATGAAGAACCAATTACCAATGAATCCGAATTAACAAAGCCCGGAATGTGATAATCGCGGACCACATAAATTGGAATTTTTGATTGCTCAATTGCTAAACTTTTAGCCAAATCGCCACCAATGGCACTGCCGCCCATACCTAAAATGACGACATTTTTAATCTTAATATAGTGCGTCGGAATGAAAAAATTTTGCATATCATTGAAGGTTTCTTCACACTGGGAAGGAAAATCAATAATATGCTGAAGCATATTGTCTTTATCGATTTTAGAAAAATTTTGAGGTTTATTTAGATCCATATCTAATTTAAGTTTAGCATTATTTTAAAAATTAAGTCAATGAAGAAGCTGAAACTTCCTAGGTAAGGTGAAAATCTCTCCTTAATTTAAAAGTTAAAAGTTTTAAGTTTTGCCTTGTAGTTTTGCCTTTTTTGTTT
>PCRM01000011.1:0-3197 GCA_002771215.1 Candidatus Nealsonbacteria bacterium CG23_combo_of_CG06-09_8_20_14_all_40_13
AGAAATATAATCAGTCGTATCTGGCACTGTCGGTTGCCTTATTGCATCATTTATTGTCGTAAAATGAGTACCTGAAGGAGTAGGCACCCATCCAGAAGTTGCTGCATCGCCATCGGGGTCAACATAGCCAGCGATAGATTGATTCAGAGTTGTCCCATTCTCTACCTCATCAGCATCGGTGGTTTTTAATTGCCAAGCAGTAACACCAGTAATTACAGCTGAGGCGTTTTTATGCAAATAGAAAGTATCAGGATTAGCTAGGGCAGTGGGAATATTTTTAGCAAAAATGATAAGTAAGATCGCGGCTGAGAGTAAAATAATAATTAAAGTTCTGGCCAAATATGGGATGGTCTTTTTTTGAATTTGAAAACTATCAAAACGATTATTAGAAGTAGTCAGTTGTAAAGGTGAAGATTTTTCCCTCTCTTGTCGCTCTTCTTGTTTTCTTCTTGGAAAAAGTATTCTCAACCATCTTCTAAACATAAAACGATAGACAATATCGGTTACTTTGCCCGATTTTGGTGTTCTAAACCAAGTGCCTTCATTAGTCTCAAGGAGTCCTTTAAGTGCGGCATAAGCTTGGAAAGGCACTAAAAGATAGACTAAAAAGATAAAAGAGAAAATGCCTCTGTAATCTTTACCCGGGGCTTCCTCAATAAATAGTCCAGCGCTATTCATCAAGGGTAAAGATAAGAAATTAACACCAACTAATGACCAACCCCAAACTGAGGTCCAAAAAGGCAATTTAGTTTCAAAAACAACATCAGAGATAAACCAGCAAAGGGTGCCTAGGACAAAAAAAGTGGCTTGTAAATAGTAGGGAGAGAGATAGCAAAATTCTAATTTTTCTTTAAAGGTTAGATTAGGAGAACGAAAGAGTTTGCCAAACATATTTTTGATATTAAAGGTGTGGCCTTCTGCCCAGCGCATTCTTTGGCGGATAAGTCTTTTTAAAGTAGAAGGGCATTCGGCTGGAGCTTGAATATATGGAGTAAAGATAACTTTGTAACCATCTTTGTATAATCTTAAAGTTAATTCAAAATCTTCAGTAATCGATGTTCCCCAGCCATATTCTCGAAGTAAATCAGCTCGTATCATATAGACAGAGCCGGCAATTAGTTTCGTTGACTGGTTTATTTCTGTTGCTGGCCGTTCAACGACATATGAACCAGAGAATTCGGACCTGACTGACTGAGTTATCCAGTTCTCATTCTTGTTTAAAACATGCCATTGATAACCTTGAACAGCAGCAATGTTTGATTTCTTGTAGTTACCATTTTCAAGGTTATTATGGTTATTACTTGCTCCGAGCGAAGTCGAGGAGTTACCATAATTATTACCATTACCATTGGTACCATTAACCCCTATATTAAAATACTTCAAAAATTGCCAAATAGTATCTGGATATGGCACAAAATCAGCATCAAAGACAATCACAAATTCAGTACGAGGGTCAGAGTGTACTAAAGCAACTTTAAGGGCTCCGCCTTTCCACCCTTCTCTTTTCTGCCGGTGAATAATTTTTACCCTGGGATGAGACTTCCATTTTTCCAAAACCTGCATGGTTTCATCAGTGCTGTCATCAACGACAACTACTTCATAGTTTTCATAATCCATAGAAGTGCAAGCGGCTAAGATACGATTGGCGACTTTCTTTTCGTTATAAAAGGGCAGATGGATAGAGACAAAGGGTTGTTTTGAAAGGGCAAGTTTCTCGTAGTCGGGGATTAAACCAGTCGCATTAGTATTACCGTTACGATAGCGAGTAGAGAATAAAAAGACAACAATTAAAGATAAATAGTATTTTATTGAGTACAAAAAGAATATAATCCCACAAAACAAAGCTGTGAAAGCAAGCAGATAGCCTATAGATTTTTCTGGTTGTAAAAGAAAGCCAATGATTAAGGGAGATAGAAGCAGTAAAAGACCAATAACATATGGAGCGTGGCTCCGGGGGTGAATTTGTTGATGAATAAGTCTTTGAGAATATATATTTAAATTATTTCTCTTAAGGATATTTTGAACACCGTGATTGCCGATAATGGGCTGTCTATGTTTTTGAGCAAGATAATTGACAATTTGTGGACTGCTAAATGAAGGATGTTTAATAACCGCCCGTAAAACTTCTTTTTCCTGTTCAGGTGTGGCCTGCTGATAATATCTTCGCTCTTTATCATTCAAATATTCTAATTTTCTCTCTTTGTCAGCCCGTTCGTAGCGCCTCTTCCAATAATAAAAAATAGTCCGCGATATCCCTAATTTTCGACAAATATCTGAAACAGATTCGCCATCTTTAATAACTTTTTCAACCAGTCGCAGTCTATGCTTAGGTGATAATCTTTGCAAAAAACCCTCCTTGACCCATCCATTTTATTGTACAAATGATTGGGTAATGAAGTCAAGAAGGTTGTATTTTAGATTAGAATCACCCTCTCTTTGATTGAAATATATAAGTGTACGAGAACCACCAGAAGAAAAAAAGCCAAATTAATGTCACTAACGTAGCAAAATAGTCATGAAAAACTATCGCAAAAAGTCGTCCCCAATAAGCACCTAAAAGAGCAGTAAAGGTTAACCTAAACAAATTAACAAAAAAAGTCCCCAAAATGCCAAGCAGAATACACTCTAATTTTGAAATCTTGGTATATGAACCTGTCAACCCGGTGATAAAAGTCACTAAAAGTAAAATTAAACTTTGCCAGCCAATACAATTCCAAGTCAATCCTAAATAAATTCCATTAACTGTCATTCCTTCTGGATGGGCGACAAATGAAACACCAAAAGGCATCAAAATTGCTCCGACCATTTTTGCTAGCCAAGGGACAATATAGTTTTGAATCCACATATAAAAACCAAATTTTTCCACAATTTTAGTTAAAAATTCATTAAAAGTAGTCAAAAAAGGCAGTAACATCAATAGTATCGCAGACAGCGCAAAAATAATCATAAAGGTTGATTTCACATTTCCTTGAAGGGTGGTGGGAGCTTTCTCTAGATGATTATTTTCTTTTGCTTTCATTTTTGTCATTTAAAAAATCTATAACCTTGACAATTTTTCTCGAAGCACCCTGTTGACTAATTTTGGATTTGCCAAACCAGAAGTCTTTCTCATTACTTGACCAATAAGAAAGTGGAAAGCAGCCTGTTTTCCTTTTTTAAAATCCAAAACCACTTTTTGATTTGCTTTCAAAACCCCA
>PCRM01000011.1:3206-5726 GCA_002771215.1 Candidatus Nealsonbacteria bacterium CG23_combo_of_CG06-09_8_20_14_all_40_13
CCCCATCAATCACCCGTTCTAATTGCTTTTCATCTTCCATCAATTTTAAACCTTTTTCTTTTAAAATTTGGTCTATTGATTTGTTGGTTTTTATCATTTCTAAAGCAATCTCCCGACCCATACTTTCGGAAATGACGCCTTTTTCAAGAAAAGAAAGAAACCCTGCCAATTTTTCAGGCACCATTTTTGTCTTCAAATTTTTGTGAACCATCCAGTTAGCCAACGTTTTGGGAGAGATTTTATACCCTTTTAAGCCTAAGACCTTCTCAAAATAAGAAGTTAAATTCTTATCTGAAATCAAAATTTCAACCATTTCTAAAGATAATTTATACTTTTGGAAAAATTTTTGTCTCTTTTGAGCTGGCAGAAGAGGTATTTGGCTCTTTAATTCAGCTAACCAATCTTTGCCCACCTTTAGCGGTGGCAAATCTGGCTCTGGAAAATAGCGATAATCAGGCGCAAATTCTTTACTTCTTTGAGAGAAAGTTTCCTGTTTATCTTGGTTCCAACCACGCGTTTCTTGAAGTATAGTACCGCCCTCGGTTAAAACTTTGGATTGTCTTGAAATTTCATACTCAATGGCTTTCTCCACTGATCTGAACGAATTCAAATTTTTAATTTCAACTTTAGTGCCTAATTTATCATCTTTTGAGATTGAAATATTAGCTTCAATACGCATCTGGCCTTTTTCCATGTCCGCGTCGGACACACCAACATATCGCAAAATATGCTGTAAATCCTTAGCAAATTTTTGCGCCTGTCTTGCACTATGCATATCTGGTTTAGTAACGATTTCCATCAGGGGTATTCCCGCTCGGTTAAAATCGACTAATGAATAATTTGTACCTTTAGGATGAATCAGTTTGGCTGTGTCTTCTTCAAGGTGAACCCGTTCAATGCCCACGGGCAATAATTCTCCATCAAAATCTATCTCCAAAACGCCGTTAGAGCTCAGTGGCAAGTCGTATTGCGAAATCTGGTATCCCTTGGGTAAATCTGGGTAATAATAATTTTTTCTATCCCATTTTGTCTCCGAAGCAATCTTGCACTGCAAAGACAAAGCTACTAAAACGGTCCATTCAATCGCTTTTTTATTTAAAACAGGTAAGGTCCCCGGCAAACCTAAACAAATTGGACAAATGTAGATATTTGGTTTTTTAATAAAAGGATCATTTTTGCATGAACAAAACATTTTGGAATTAGTTTTTAATTCTATATGGATTTCCAGACCTATTGTCGGAGAATACTTCATAATGCCCCTAACTCCTCTAAACCTTGCTTAAAATCCTCAATGCTTTGTTTGATTTGAAAATGAAATATTTCGGCATCAATTTCGTGTACCAATTGATTTCTTAATTTATGCCCTTTCCAAATTAACTGATATGTTGCGGGGTTAAATTTACCCTGATGATTTTTCAGTCTCTGCCCAAGATTATCACCACAATTGTTGGCTTTCATAACATAATCCATGAGATTATCTGCTAAAATTAAGGCATTTTTCAAATCTGATATCTGGTTGGTGGCAACTAAATTTTCAATTTTATGCCAGCAGCTGCGGCTATATTCTTTATCAATTTTTCCTTTTTTCCTAGATTTTCTAAATATTAACGAAAAAATATTAAAAATAGCTTTGAAAATGGCCTTTGCCGTTTTCATTTCTGACGTTTCCTTAGCATACTTATGAGATACTCTGTGAAAACTTCTATTCATCTTATGGTCTCAATCACCTTAGCTAAATCAAAGAGTTTATCTTCTGACCAAGCCGGTCCAACAATTTGCAGCCCAACCGGAAGATTGTCGACTTTGCCTATTGGTACAGAAATAGCCGGCAAACCGGCAATATTGGCCGAAACAGTGTAGATATCCGAAAGATACATAACTAAAGGGTCGTTAATTTTTTCGCCAACCTTAAAAGGCAAAGTTGGAGATGTCGGCAAAATTAATAAATCGTATTGTTTAAAAACTTCTTCAAAAGCTTTGCGAATTTTCGCCCTCGCCTTTTGAGCTGATTTATAATAGGCTTCGTAATAACCGGCTGAGAGAACATAAGTTCCCAGCATAATTCTTCTTTTTGCCTCCGCCCCAAACCCCTCCGCCCTACTTTGTAAATAAACCTCAAGCAAATTTTTTGTTTTTAGTTTTTCGTTTTTAGTTTTCAGTTTGCTATATCCATATTTTATCCCATCATATCTAGCTAAATTTGAAGAAACTTCAGCAAACATAATAATGTAATAACAGGCTAAAGCAAGATCTAAAACATCTTTTAATTGACTAGTTATTTCTACCTTTTTAAAATATTTTTTTAGTTTTTCAATCGTCTTATTGTAGATTTTTTGAGATTTGTCTGTTGGTTGAGTATCAATAAAGCCAATTTTCATCGTTTTTAAATTTTTAATTTCTTTAATCTTTCGATTAGAAACTTTAACACTGGTCGAATCGAATCTATCTTCCCCCTTAATGGAATTAAAAAGCATCTTGGCATCTTCGACTGTTTTAGTGATTGGTCCAATTTGATCTAAA
>PCRM01000011.1:5768-6028 GCA_002771215.1 Candidatus Nealsonbacteria bacterium CG23_combo_of_CG06-09_8_20_14_all_40_13
TAGGTAGGCTTAAACCCAACCACGCCACAAAAAGAGGCGGGCTGTCTAATTGAACCGCCAGTGTCAGATCCTAAAGCACCCAGACACATCTGTGAAGCTACAGCCGCTGTTGAGCCCCCTGAAGAGCCCCCAGGCACTCTTTCTAAATCAAAGGGGTTTCTAGTGGGCCCAAAATAAGAAGTTTCAGTTGAAGAACCCATGGCAAATTCATCCATATTAGTTTTGCCCACGAAAACTACACCGGCGTTTTTAAGTTTTTT
>PCRM01000018.1:0-3133 GCA_002771215.1 Candidatus Nealsonbacteria bacterium CG23_combo_of_CG06-09_8_20_14_all_40_13
GGAAGCGAAAAGGCAAACCGCCAAAGAACCTGAAAAAATGTCGGCTCGAACTTTATTTTGGCCAGAAGCGGGCTTTTCTTTATTTTTTGTTTGATTGTTTTTAATTTATTTGGTATCATTATATTGAAAGTGTGAGTTATTACCACTACAATATCATACTATCAAATTATTGAAAATATGGCAAGTGAAAATAATATAGGTGAAAACATAAAAAAATATCGGACAAAGCAAGGTTTGTCCCAAGAGGATTTTGCCAAGAAATCCGGCGTTAAATACACTACCCTAACAAAAATTGAAAGTGGCGTTATTAAAAAACCCTCTGTGCTTGTTATGGCGAAAATCGCCAAAGCATTTGGAGTTAATATTGAAGATTTAATAAAATAAAACTATGCTAGATAGTCTTATTCTAAACAAAAAATCAATTGAGAGTATTTACAAAACTATTTGTGAATATCACGAAAAGTATCTCAAGCAATATGGGGTAAAGTTGCCAAAACTTTATGCTTCAAAAGGTAAGTTTACAAAAGACGCTCTCGTTTTGGTTTATTTAGCATACGACTACCCGAAAACTAGAAAAGTTACAAAAGAAGAATTAACTAAATTTGTCAGGAGTTATTATCCAGACACAAACGATGTTCAGCAAGCTAGGCATTTGGGCGCACAAAGTGGGTGGTGGATAGTCGCAGGCGGCAGAGATAATATTATTTTAAATATCAAAAGAGGCTCATACCAACTTTATACATTAGAACAACCCTACCCATTATTTAAAAAAGGACATAGGGTAGCAGATACGGCTGATTGGGAAAAGATAAAAGAAAAATACAATTTCAGATGTGCCACTTGTGGCTCTCAAGAAGGTAAACCTCAATTTCATTGGCCTGCAACAAAAACAGTTTTACAGAAAGCACATATGGACCCAAATAAGCCATTAGTTGCCGGCAATATTATTCCGCAGTGCCAGAAATGTAATAGAGGTGACAGAAACAGATGGGTTTATGATGATAAGGGCAGAGTTATAAAATTGGCAGACGCAAATTTTGTTAGAAATTTTGATAAAGATGTAAGGAAAAAGATTTATAGGATGTTATACAAAGAGTTTAATGGGAAAAATCCCAAATCCATAAAATAATTATGAAAAATAAGGATTTTATAAACAAAATTATCTGTGCTGATACGATGAAATTGCTTCCCGAAATTGAAAGTAATTCTATTGATGTTGCGCTAACAGACCCCCCATATTTTTTAGATAAACTTGATAATAATTGGGACCACGAAAAAGTGGCGAGCCAAAATAATCAATATGCGATTAAATCCTTGCCAGCTGGAATGAAATTTGATCGCGAACAGGGAAAAAGATTCTATTCTTGGTATTTCGAAGTATCAAAAGAAATTTTTAGAGTATTAAAGCCGGGTGGATTTTTCTTTTCTTTTTCAAGTCCTAGGCTTTATCACAGAATGGCCTCCGCAATAGATGATGCCGGATTTGAAATTAGAGACGCTTTTATGTGGCTTTATACACAAAATCAAGCAAAAGCAATGGGCGTTGACCATTTTATTAAAAAGATGAACATTGATAGAAAAACCAAAGAAAAAATTAGAGAAAAATTAAATGGATGGAAAACTCCCCAAATTAAATCGTGTTTTGAGCCGATTGCAATGGCCCAAAAACCGGCTGACCAAACATATCTAAATAACATGCTAAAACACGAAGTCGGTTTATTAAATACCAACATCAAAATTGGTAATAATATGTATCCAGCAAATGTTTTTACGGTTGATAGTATAAATGAACTGATTGATAAAACTTTTCTTTTACCAAAACCAACGAAGAAAGAGAAGGGCGAATATAATAACCACAAAACTGTAAAGCCATTAGCAATTTGTGAATACTTGATAAAACTTTCAGCTTTTTCTAAAAACGCAGTTATTTTAGATCCTTTCGTTGGCAGTGGGACAACAGCACTTGCCGCAAAAAGATTGGGCAAAAATTATATTGGCGTAGATTCAAATGAAAAATATGTAAAAATCGCCGAAAGGCGATTAAAGGAAATTGATGAAGAAATAAAATCAGGATTATTCGCGGCTAAAGAGAAAAAAGAGAAAAAGTTCCAATTAGAATTTCAAGTCGTATAAGTTTATGAATAAAAATTTAGCAAAACTTAGAAAGATTGATTTACGAGAAGTTTTTGGGCCCGAAACTGATTTTACGAAGTGGCTTTCCCAGCAAGAAAACCTTGATTTGTTAAATGAAGAAATCGGCGTTGATATTAAACTTATCCAAACTGAAGCAAATGTTGGTAAGTTTAGTGTTGATATTCTTGCCGAAGAAGAAAGTTCCGGTAGAAAAATAATTATTGAAAATCAACTTGAAGACACAAACCATGACCATCTCGGTAAAATCATTACCTATGCGTCTGGCTATGATGCGGAGATAATTATTTGGATTGTCCACGATTACAGAGAGGAACACCAAAAGGCGGTTGATTGGTTAAATGAACACACAGACGAACATATTAGTTTCTTTTTGATAAAGATTGAGCTTTGGCAAATTGAGAATTCAAGCCCAGCACCAAAGTTTGAAATTATTGTTAGTCCAAACGAATGGGCGAAGGCGATTAAGACAGATGCGGCAGGTGGAGAATTGACGGATACAAAAATTCAACAGTTGGATTTTTGGAAAAAATTCAAAGATTATGTTCGTGCCAATGATACAAAAATCCGTTTACAAACACCACGTCCACAGCATTGGTATGATATAAGCATAGGAAGTTCCGATGCTCACGTTGCTTTAACAATCAATTCAAGAGAAAATTTGCTTGGTTGCGAAATTTATATCAGTAAAAACAAAGATTTATTTAAATTTTTGCTTGAACGAAAAGAAGAAATAGAAAAAGAAATCGGTGAAAAAGCCGAGTGGGTAGATGCACCAGTTGCCTCAAGAATAAAAATCAAAAAAGAAATTTCTGATGTTTTTGACCAAAACGAAGCCGAAAATTATTTCGCTTGGTTATACGAGAGAACAGTTTTGTTTCAAAGAGTTTTCGGAAAACATTTTAAAGAATTTAAAAAGTAGAAGAATTTGCCGCCAAAGAAAAACTTGAAATCGTCCTTTTCGCTTCCGCTTTTTGGCGAG
>PCRM01000018.1:3158-5397 GCA_002771215.1 Candidatus Nealsonbacteria bacterium CG23_combo_of_CG06-09_8_20_14_all_40_13
CGGGCGGGAGGGGGGGTTGGGGGAAATTCCGCCCGCCCTACAAATTTTGGGCGAAATCTGTTCGAATTTTTTCGAACGCACACCGCCACGCTGAGCGTGGCGGTGGAGACGCTTAGCATCTCGCCAATTAATCTATAGTTCATTATTGTTAAACAATTCCAAGCAAAACAAAAAACGGCCTGTGCGGTCGTTTTTTGTTTTATCAGATATTTTTTATCGGATATCCTAAAAAGTCACTTCAACAATTGCTTTGGAGGTGCTGGCAACCGAGAAAGTGAACACATAGGTAGCGCTGCTTTTGGAAACTGTAAATCCGCTGGTATCGGCAGTCATCTTGGTATACCCGGCCGTTTCTAAATCGGTTAAAACAGAGGTAACGTCCGCGGCGGTAATGGCTCGATTAACAACATAGGTCAGCATGGTG
Organism: Candidatus Nealsonbacteria bacterium CG23_combo_of_CG06-09_8_20_14_all_40_13; assembly: GCA_002771215.1. Classification (GTDB taxonomy): domain Bacteria; phylum Patescibacteriota; class UBA1384; order UBA12157_A. The sequence continues at coordinate 3,583 of PCRM01000018.1, forward strand.
CCGTTGAAGTCCTCTTTTAATTTAACCTCGTCGGTAAAAGTTGTTTTCAAGATAGCGTAAAGGTCGCTGTCTAAAGCGATGCTTTTGGCAGCGGTGGGTTTGATGGCGGTCGTGCTGGTATAGGCCTTGGTAATGGCAGCGGCGGTAGAAGTTGTTGATGTGCCTGTTGTGGAAGAAGGAGTTGTTGCGGGGGTAACACTTTCCGTGGATGAAGAGCTACTGGTTTGGCTGCCGCTGTAGATAAAGAGATAATAGTAAGTGCCGCCGCCCAATAAAACTATTAGCAAAATAATTATCAGCCAAGTTAGAGCGCCTGAAGATTTAGGCGCGACTGGCGTTGGGCCCACGTCTAACGGTTCGTTGGCTGGCTCATTTTGCGGCGCCTGCGGTTGGGGTGGTGTTGGTGATGTTGGTTGGTCCATTGTGTCCCTCCTTTAATACTGGGTATAATTTCCCAGAAATATTTATCTTAAATTCATTATAGCACAAAAAACAGCGCCACAAACAGAGGTTAATTAAACCTTCAGCTCTATTTATGGTATCTTGTAATAAAGGAGTTAATTTTGGCCCAGGACAATTCAACAGCGTTGCCATACGCCAGCGAAGTAAAAGGCATTACCGATTTACGGGAAACAATATCCCAGGTTTCCACCACCTCCCTTTTAGATGTTGTTTTTACTGGCGCTATCAACACTAACGCTTCAGATATTCATATTGAGCCCATCGCCAATAACTGCCGGCTAAGGTTGCGCATTGACGGCGTTTTGCAGGACATCAGTACTTTGCCCTTCGAATCTTATAAAAAAATAGTTTCGCGGGTTAAATATCTAGCCAAGCTCAAATTGGACGTGGTTAATTTGCCGCAGGACGGCCGTTTTCAATTCGCGGTGGCTGATGAGCAAATTGACGTGCGCGTTTCCACTTTGCCGACTGCCTACGGCGAACTGTTGGAAATGCGGCTTTTGCGCTCCAAGGCGATACTTTTGAAATTAGACCAGCTGGGGTTTGCCGCCGAGACAATTGCTGAAATCAAGAATGCAGCCACCGCACCCAACGGCATTATATTTTCTGTCGGACCAACCGGTTCGGGTAAAACCACCACTTTGTATGCGATTTTAAACCATTTAAATAAGTCAAATGTCAAAATCATTACCTTGGAAGACCCGATTGAGTATAAAATTGCCGGCATTGACCAGTCGCAAATTGAGCCGTCAAAAGGCTACACCTTTTCCAAGGGCTTGAGGGCGGCTTTGAGGCAGGACCCGGACATTCTGATGGTTGGCGAGGTGCGCGACGCGGAAACGGCCCAGATTGCTCTGCATTCGGCGCTGACCGGTCATTTGGTCTTAAGCTCGCTGCACGTCAATAGCGCCTCCGCCGCCTTGCCCACTTTAATTGAAATGGGCGTGCCGACTTATCTATTGGCCGGTTGCATTAACTTGATTGTGGCGCAAAGATTAGTGCGGAAATTTTGTCAAAAATGCGGCGGCAAGGGCTGCGAAATATGCCATTTAACGGGTTATTTGGGCCGAACGGCCATTTCCGAAGTGCTACAATCAAGCGCCAAAATTGAAGAGCTGATTGCGCGCAAAAGCTCGTTGCGCGAGTTTGAGCAGGCGGCCCGGCTGCAAGGGATGAAAACTATGCTTGAGGATGGCATGGACAAAGTCAAAGCCGGCATTACTTCGGAAGAAGAAGTGCGGCGGGTGACAAGGGATTAATATAAATTATAAATTATAAGTGATAAATGGCAGAAAAAATTACTAGTGATAAGTTATAAATTATAAATGATGAGTTATAAATGAAGATTGGAAG
>PCRM01000018.1:5407-6460 GCA_002771215.1 Candidatus Nealsonbacteria bacterium CG23_combo_of_CG06-09_8_20_14_all_40_13
GAATCAAAAATTGATTTAAGGCCTCATTTATGATATAATTAAAAAAGGAAATAAAATGTTTAAATCACCGGAAACAAACGGGGAATTACCACAAGATTTTGCCAACGAGGAGCCAGTTGAAACAGCAGAGGAGAGAGAGACACATCCAGGAAAATCACGCAAGTTTTTTGGACAATTTTTTACTTTGTCTAGATTTTTAATTGGTTTAAGGGCACTGGGTGTTATTGGTGGGCTTGCAGTAACTAAGGAAGTGGTCAAACCCACAGAGGCTGAAGCGGGTGGATTAAAAGAGGTAATTATAGGCGCAGTAGCTACTAAGGCCGCTGAGGATATAGCTGAACAGCAAGCCCAAAAAGCCGCCCAAGATAGTTTAGAGGCCAGCGAAAGATTAAATGAAGATGTGGAACTGGGTATTGGTCCGGATGATCGCCTTTTAATTGACGATAGGGATATTGAAATTTTGGGCACCACTTACAATAGCCGAGGCGATTTGCAAAAGGGTCTGCGTTCTTCCTTGCTACATATTTTTTCGTCTTTAGGGTTAAAATCAGTGACTTCGCGGGCACAGTTGGAGCAAGAAAGCCGCGAGAGAGCGCGAGCGCGAGCCAATATTGAAATTGCCCCTGAAACTATTCCTGAACCAGCGACTATTGAGCGCGAAGACATTGAAGTAACACCCACTTTAAAAGTTGTCCACAGCCGAAAAGATTTGGAAGCGATTATAGGCTGGGGCAGAAACATTTTTTCACTCTCTGGTTTTGATATAGAAAAAGCAAAAACCGTGGTGGTTTTGGATGTGACTTTTTGGGACAATCGCACCGGGGTAGCTGCCGGCACCATAAGTGTTTTGGGTAACGAAGCAGATTTTAAAAACGTTCTAGTAGGCGGTTTGAGTGTTGGAGGGATTCGTTTGAGAAGAGATGATGATAGAGGCAGAGAAGGGCGAGCAATTTCTGTTGCTTTGGGTAATTTAGAGCGGGTTTTGAAAGATAAGTTGGAGGAAAAAGAAAAAGCGCCCTATACTTATGTCGGCGAGATTGTTGGGTTTTATGG
>PCRM01000018.1:6474-6808 GCA_002771215.1 Candidatus Nealsonbacteria bacterium CG23_combo_of_CG06-09_8_20_14_all_40_13
CAGAAAATTCAATTGGATAAAGGAAAAGGGTGGGGTATTTTGCCCGACGTGGCAAAATTAGAAATAACCAGAGTGGGTAAGGGAAGGGGCGAAAACTCAACATGCAAAATAGTGGAAGGGCAAGTAAACCCGCGCTGGCAAGCTGGTTACACAGTTAGGCCAGAGATACCCAAAGAAGAAGAGCCGGCCGAGAAAGAAAAACAGGTTGAATCTGAACAAACTTCTCCGCCTGCTTCGGAAGAAACTCAAGGTCCAACCGAAGCTTGAAATTAAAATTTTATTTCCGAACGTAATACCGCATTTTTTAGAACGTGGAGTGTCATAGCATACCAAA
>PCRM01000018.1:6828-7553 GCA_002771215.1 Candidatus Nealsonbacteria bacterium CG23_combo_of_CG06-09_8_20_14_all_40_13
TTTGGATTTTAATATTTATAATGCTCATTTATTCTCTCATTCTCATACCCCAAAAACAGTAATCTCTAATTATCTAAAAAACTTCAGTCTCTAAGTATCTAACAATAGCATAAGAAAGAATAATAACAACAATGCCAATAATTGTATTTAAGATAGCAGTTCTTGCCCCCTGCGCTTTCTCCGCATCTCCGCCGGCTGTCATATACATAATGCCAGCGTAGATAAGATACAGAAAAGCAATAATGCCGGCAACCATTAAAATTGTGCCTACAATAGAAGTCAGAAGGCTTATCAAATCGGTCCCATCGCTTATCGGGTTGATTTGTAAATTACCTAAATCCATAATTTTCTCCTAATATTAAAATAATTTTACGCGAAAATTCCAGTAATATATCTGACCAAAGCATAGGCAATTATAATAACAACGATGCCAATAACTGTGTTTAGGATGGACGTGCGGGCGCCCTGCGCTTTTTCCGCGTCCCCGCCAGCTGTCATATACATAATGCCGGAGTAGATAAGATATAAGAAAGCGATAATGCCGGCGATAATTAAAATTGTATCGACTACTTTCGCAACAGTGCCGATAAGCGTGAGAGAGGTGGACTGAGATATCGCTAGGTATCGCTAGGTCTTTTAACTCATCGCCCGTGACGGCTAATTGAATTACTGTTTGTTTGGCAATAATAGGCGTTAGCATAAGTATCTTTTTAGAAATTTAAAAT
>PCRM01000016.1 GCA_002771215.1 Candidatus Nealsonbacteria bacterium CG23_combo_of_CG06-09_8_20_14_all_40_13
ATCATTTATTGTCGTAAAATGAGTACCTGAAGGAGTCGGCACCCAGCCAGAAGTCGCTGCATCGCCATTGGGGTCAACATAAGGAGAAGTCCCCCCACCAGACGGATTATTATTTTGGTCAATGACAATTTTAATACTAGTGGCGCTGGTCGCGGTTAAAGTTGGGGCGCCAGGGACATTAGCTAAAGTATATTTAGAAGCGTCTGCCGAACTAGAAGAATCTCCAGCCGTGTTGTAGGCATGAACATGACGGGTGTAGGAGGTATTAGGAGATAATCCTGTTTCATCACAATAAGTTAAATTTGGTGTTGCGCAGGTGGCGACTACATAATTAGAACTATCATGAACTTTAAAGCCATCTTCATTACTGGCATTATCAGTAAAATTCCAGCGAATGGAAGTCGAAGATAAAGCAGTTGGCGTGCCAATAGTTGGGGCAGTAGGGACATCTAATAAGGTAAAGGTAGCAGTTTCTGTTGACCAAGCACCTTCATTGCCCTCATCATCCCAGTATTTAATTCGCCAATAATAGGTGACTGCGCCATCATTTAAAGCAAGATTTTGGGTTGGAGCAGTGCCAAAACTTCCATAAACAATATCTTGACAACGGTTGGGAGTAGTGCAGTTGGTAATTGTCGTGCCTGCTGCTCCTGAATCCCAGTGAGTAACAGAGGCAAAAGTTTCATCTGTGGAAACTTGAATTCTCGCTTTGTTAGCAATATCACCAGTATCAGCGTCATTATAAATGGCTGAAAAAGCCGGGGTGGTATCAGTTAAATTAGTGGGATTGGTTTGGCCTGTTTGGGCGGTGTCATTGTTTGAATACAAAGTGGTGGGTGCAGTTGGAATACTACCGGTCGTATAAGTTATTTCCGCATACATAGCCGCAACAGTTTCAGTTGACGCCATCCCCGTTTTTCTCACCCTTACCAATAAGTTGTCTAAATCGGTCTGGTCCCAAGTCCCAGTCCAAGTGGCAGAATACCAAGCATAAGTGCCAGTCAAAGTATTATCTGAATTTTGTGTTTGCCAAGCACCATCCACATAGATATTAAGATTTAAAAATGTTGCAAGCTCGTGTTTGGCATAAGCCCAAATCTTTATTGAAGTAACCGAATCAGCCCCTGCTATAGTGGCCATATCAAAGTCATCGTCGGTTGCAGGAGCCCCACTATGAGAAATATAATCTGCTGTATTTGGCTCAGCAGGCTGTCTTGTGCCGTCATCTACAGTTGTGTAATGCGTTCCCGCAGGAACGGGAGTATCCCAAGCAACAGCATTATCGCCATTTGGGTCAACATAGCCAGTAGTTGCTTTGGCGACTTGCGGGGCTATAGTTAGAGTTGTAGTAAAAACAGTTAAACCTAATATTATAGATAATAATAGCGAAAAAATATGAATTATTTTTGCATAAGGGTTTAAATGCCAGTGATAGTACCAGCCAAATTTCATGCGCAACTTATCATGCCAAGGAACAAAAAAGGGAATCAGGGTACGAGTGCTTTTTTGTATCTGTTCAATTTCTTTATCTAAACTTATCATTTTTTGCTCTAGGCGTTGTTTTTCCATTGTCTAGCCCTCTCTTTTGGAAATTGAAAATTGAGAATTGAAAATTTAAAATTGGCACCTGCTATCTAAAAAAACTTTGCCACCATTTAATATAGTTTGGGGTGGGCAAGGGTCTTTGCGCAGATTGATTGAAAAAAGATTCAATCGGTTTTTCTTCCTCGGAAACATCGACGGCGATGACTTTTTCATCCGGTTTTTTCAGTCCTAACTTTCGCCTGGCTTCAATCTCTTTGAAACTATCCGTACTATAGTACAAAATAAGATTTTCCATATTTTTGTTGTCATCTTTGAGCTGGGCAATCTCTTTATTAACCTTTTCAATCTGAACATTGATTTGGTAATTTTTCCAAACCACGCGACCCAAAATAAAGAGGATATAAATAATCAAAAGCAAAATGCCGTATTTTGAAATCAATACCCAAAAGGCATTAAATACTTTTTTCATAACCCAATTATAGCACTATCTTCAAGAATAAACGATTTGAGACTTGTGATAGAGATAGAGATAATAACTGAAAACTGAAATGACAAAACTAAAAACTTCAGCCTAAAGCATAAAACAAAAGGAATTAATTGGTTCTATCCTTTAAGTTTTATCATGTAATTTTAACATTTTAGCTTTGAGTTTTAAGTTTTTTTACCAGCGTGTTGTGGGTGGGACAGACGGCGGCGTCGGCGGTTTTTTGCCTTTTGTCCACCATTTATAGCTGTAGTAGCCGGCGGTTAAAGCGCCGATGGCAATAATAATGAGCGCAATAGTTACCCAAACCCTATTCCAATCGCGCGTGGCGGTAGTTTCTTCAGCTTTGATTTTGCCCTCTTCACTTGGCGGTTGCGGAGTAGATGACTCTATTTTGCTTTCCGGCTGTGGTGTTGGGGCAACTGTAGTGGAAGGGACAGCAGTAATTTGAGCCGGCTGTCTGGCAACGACCGGGCTTGCGGGTGCGGCGGGGACAGCTGCTGCGGTTGTGATTACAGTTGGCGCAATAATTGTAAAAGTAGCAATTTTGAAAGCCCCGCTTTTGTTGCCGGCTTTATCAGTGATGACAATTTGAATGGTGTGCTCACCGGCTGAAATGATTTCGACTGAGGGGTCAAATATCAACGACCAGAATCCACTGTTGTCGGCAAGCACAGTTTTGACTATCGGGTCGGAAAAAATGGTGATTGTTACGGTTGCATAAGGTTCCGTGACGCCTGACAAAATAAACCCTGCCCCCTCTTTTAAGGTTTGACCGTCTGGAGAAGAAATAATAGTGCCGACGTTTGACACAGAGGTTGTATCCAAAAATATGGAATCAGAAATTATTTCTACATTTAAATTACCCGCCGCATCTTTCAGCCATAAATAAACAATTTTTTCTCCATCCCCAGCAGATAAAACAAAGGTTGCCGGTTGAGAGAGTTGCCAAGTAGGATCTGTAGGTGGGGTACTTTGAGTTTCCGACAAAAGCCAACCGGTAACATCGGCATTATTAGTAATTGTGGTGGAAACTGTAGGCGATGTGGTATAAACTGCTCCACTGTTAAGGATTAAAGTTTCAACAGGTAAAGTAATATCATACAAAACATTTGCCACTTCAGTTACTGATTCCTGGGTGTTGTCTGCGTTATCAGTTGCCTGAGAAAGGACGTTATAAATATGCCCATCAGTTAAATTTTCATTTGGAAAAGCCAATGTCCAACTTTCTGTATCTGAAGCTTCATTCCAAATGGCTGTTGCGGACGAAATCCAACTATCACCTTCTTGCCACCATAAATCTGCAGTTTGATCGTATATAGCCACTTCAACTTTTTGCACGCCCGAGCCTGAATTGTCGCTGGCAATACCAGCAATATTTTGCCAGCTGGTGGAATTATAGGCGGTGTCAGAGGCGGGAAAGTTAATGACAGAAGAAATAGCATCAGTATCAATGGTTAAGCTCCAAACATCCGACCAAGAACTGTAGGCCGGGGGAGAGGAGTCATCGCGGGAGCGAGCCCTCCAATAATAGGTGCCGTCGGCTAAATCACTAATGGGCGAATAAAAGGTCGGCGAAAAGTAGTCAGCATCAACTTCTGGCAAGGAAAAGTCAGCATTGTTGTCAACTTGAAGAGTATAAGTAACGACATCCCCATCAGGGTCGGTTGAAGCCGACCATTCAAAAAGCGGGGTTGAGTTGTTGGTTAGAGCGCCATCAACCGGTAAAGATAAAACTGGTGCAGTTGGCGACTGATTGGAGTTGACTGTTAATCGAACAAGGTCGTGTTTGCTTTTTATGTTGTTATTGCCGCTGACATAAGCTAGAAAACGAACCTTGAGGGAATTTACTTCTGCGGCAGTATCAATAGAAAAATCAGTTTTTAAATCCACTGTACTGGTCACTTCTGGCTCATCAGAAGAAGGAGCAGAAATGGCTATCTCACCAATAAAAGTGGAGCCAGTATAAACTTTTATTTTTGCTGCCGTAAGAAAATTAGCGGTTGTGTTTTTGTAAACCTGGGTTAAATTGACACTATTTACCACTGCCCCACCAGCAAGAGCTGGCGAAAAGACAAATTCAATATATTCGCTCTCATTAAAAGAAGAAGTGTTTTTGGGCCAGTTTCCACCTGAATCATAATATTGGCCATCAGTGGCAACTAATTTGTTTAAATCGCTACTTGTCAGATTATAGGTGCCGCTTGTCTTATCGATGCCGGCTGTAGGATAAAAATTACCCACACTAGCAGCCCTTGCTTTTTCTGGCCTTAAAAATCCAATTATTAAAGAAGTCTGTAAAACCAAGATAAAAACTGTTACATAAATCAAAAAAATTTTCAATTTTCTCATTTAACCTTCCTTTTATATTTTAAATTTCGTATTTTACTAAATTGCTTCCGGACATAATACGTTTTGTAGTTGTTAAGAATACTTAGTAGAACATATTTAAAATCTGCACGCGTTAGAGATTGCAGGTTATATTTTATCAAAAAATCTTGCCCTCCTTTTATCAGCAAGATTTTGTTTTTAAGTCCCCGCTTAATTTTTTGTTTCCGTCGTCCATGAAATCGGTGATAAGCCCTAACTTGATTTTGACCAAACTAAGGCATCCAATTACATAGCACTTTAAAAATACAAATTTGCTAAATGTTTGTCAAGTGCCATCTTTTTCAGAGAAACCTTGATTCTAAAATAATAAAATGCTAAAATAATCCACAGACGGCTGCCTCTGAGCATTTTCCTTATAAAGGATTGTGCGGGTATCTCAGTAGTATTGGCTTAAAACATTCTAATTGCTCTTTTAGAATCTTAGTGCTATAATGAACCTGAGATTGATTGGTAAATTAACCATCATTTAAAGGTTCAATTATGGCTCGTTTCAAAGATCATGAAAAAGCACTGGTTTTCAGAAAACAAGGAAAAAGCTACAGTCAGATTAAAAAGATTTTAAAGGTAAGTAAAAGTACTTTAAGTTTATGGCTTAGAAACCATCCTCTTTCCGAACAAAGGATAAGAGAGCTTCGAGATTGGAACGAACAACGGATCGAAAAATGTCGGGAGACAAAACGAAAGAAAAAAGAGCAACGATTTAAAAATTTTTATCGAGAACAAAAAAGAATTATTTTTCCTCTTAATCATCGAGAGTTATATCTAGTTGGCTTATTTCTTTATTGGGGCGAAGGAACGAAAAGTCGTCCTACCGAGCTTTCTGTCTCAAATACCGATCCATCTGTTATTAAATTTTTTATTACTTGGTTTACCAAATTATTAAAAATCCCAAAAGAAAAATTAAAAATTCATTTACATTTATATGAAGATATGGATATTAAAAAAGAAATTCAATTTTGGGTAAAAATTTTGAAAATGCCTATTAAACAATTTATGAAACCATATATAAAGAAAAGTTCTTCAAAAGCTATAAATCATAAAGGTGGATTCGGACATGGAACTTGCAATTTAAGAGTCGGAAATGCGAGACTTTCAGAGAAAATATTGATGGGTATAAAAGCAACTGCCGATAGATATTATAAAATGGGCGCATAGCTCAATTGGTCAGAGCGCGGCTCTTATAAAGCCGAGGCTTCCTGGTTCGAGCCCAGGTGCGCCCACCACGCTTAGCGTGGTAACTGAGACGCTAAGCGTCTCACCATTTATAAATTAAAAACATAACAGCCAATTTCGGCTGTTTTTTTGTGAGATAAATATTTTTACTTTATTGACGGTCGTCATTGTAGTTATTGACATTTGAGCCGTTTTCTGGTATACTGGTATTATCGCAGGTAAAATGAAAAACAAAAATATCCTTTCAAAATTAATACTCGTTTCTGTTCTCTTTGTGTTTATTTTCTCTTATAATGTTGGGGCTACTTATGCAACGAACGTCAGTCAAGATAAATTAATTGAACTAGCTAATAAAGCAAGAAAAGATGCCGGTTTAACTTCTTTAACTATTGACCCAATGCTTTCTTCAGCCGCTTCTGATAAAGCCGCTGATATGTTAGTCGGCCAATATTTTGAGCATTATTCGCCCGATGGTGTTTCCCCTTGGAAATTTATTACCAATGCCGGCTATGACTATACCTACGCCGGTGAAAACTTAGCTATTGATTTTAAAACTTCCGAAGCTATTCACAATGCCTGGATGGCTAGTCCTTCGCATAAAGCCAATATCATCAATGCGCATTTTGGGAATGTTGGCGTGGCCGTTGTAGAAGGTTTATTCGACAACCATAACACTAAACTTGTTGTCCAAATGTTCGGCGCCAAACAGCAACCTTTTTCCGACAGTGTCAACGGCCTGGTTTTAAAAATTAAAAATTGGATGTTAGGCATTTAAAAATCAAAAGGAAGGGAAATGAAAATTTTAACCGGCACCTTACCTCAAGTAAAAACTCATCAGTTTGTCAATTTTTCACCTAAAATTATTGAAGCTATTAAAATTGCTTGTTGGGTAATACTTGCGACCGGTTTAGTTTTCGGCTCCGTCTATTTATACCAGAAAACTTACGCTGATAAAATTTATCCCAGCGTTAAAGTTGCCTCCTACAACCTCGGCGGCAAAAATTTTTACCAGGCAAAATTGTATTTGACAGAGCAAGCTTCCCCGCTTTTAAAAAAGCCCTATATTTTTGTTTTTAACGACCAAGAGCAGGAAAGTACGCTTGCCAATTTAGGCGGCAGTTTCAATATTGATAAAAGCGTTAATAGTGCTTTAAATACCGATAAATCTGCTAATTTTTTCCATAATTTCGCGCTTTCAGTCAAATCATTATTTAAAAAAGAAAATATTAATTTAGCGATAGATTTTGACCGGCAAAAATTAAAAAATAGTTTGGGCGTTTTTTCCAGCGCATTGCCGGCCGCTGTTGATGCCAGTTTAAAGTATGAAAATGAGCAATTTGCTTTAGTCCCCTCTAAAACAGGCAAAAGCATTGATTTGAATAAATTGGAAAATGATTTAAACAATGCTTTCCTAAAAAATACCGCTCAAATTAATTTAGTTGCCGAAACTACTAACCCAGAAATTGCAGACAACGAGGTTGACCAAGCTAAAATTAAAGCGGAAAAATTAGCCGGGGCGTCAATCACTTTAACTTTCGAAAACCAAATCTACCAGATTGGCAAAAACGAAATTGCCCCTTGGATTAAATTTGAAAACAAAAATGGTCAGCTTGATGCCCAGGTAGACAGCTCAAAAATTACTGCTTATCTTGAACAAATCGCCAAAAAAATTGATATTAAAGTCCAAGATAAAGAAATCCTGGAAGGACCTAATACTGTGTTAAAAGAAGGCAAGGATGGCCGAGAACTTAACCGCCAGGTGGCCGCCTCGGCGATAGCCAACGCTATTGTCTCAAAGGTTAATAAATCTGTTGCTTTGCAGGTTGATGAGAAAAAAGCCGGTGAAAAAATTATTAAAAATGAAACTGACGCTGTCAGCGGACTATTCCCCGGTAAATACATAGACATTGATTTATCAGCTCAAGTTTTAACCATTTTTGAGAGACAAAATGCTCTTGGTTCATATCGCATTTCAACCGGTAAATGGTCAATGCCCACCCCCGTCGGTATTAGATATGTTGACGGTAAAAATCCTCGCGCCTATTCAAGTAAATATAATTTATATATGCCTTTCTGGAATTCTATTGGCGGCGGCTACGGTATTCATGAGCTGCCGGAGTGGGCTAACGGCGCCAAAGAAGGCGAGGCACACTTAGGCACCCCTGTGTCGCATGGTTGTGTGCGCTTGGGCGTTGGACCGGCTGAAACTGTTTATAACTGGGCTGACATCGGCACACCTGTTAATATTCACAAATAAACTACTCTGCGGCAAGCCGCAGGGTATTCGGCCTCTTGAAAATAATTTTAAAAGAGAACAACGTCAGAAGTTAAGATGCAAAAGAATAAAGACCCGACCAACCAATCCTGCGAAAATTAGAACCAAAAGGGCGGCGACCAGCAGATAGGGAGCAATTCTGGTACGAGTTGCAATGCCCTGCCCTCTCAATAGCGGATGAAATTTTGAAAGTAAAAATATTACCAGACCTAAAAAAAGCCAAAAAATTAACCTTGGCCAACCACAAACTAAAGTTAAAAGTACTATTAATTTAATTTCCCAAGAATCAATTATTGCCGGCCGGTATCGCCTGATGCCATAAAATAAAGCGGCCAATAGGGCCGATGAAATAAAAGCATAAAGCATGGGATAAGATAAATATAAAATGCTGGTAAAATAGTAAGCGTTTTTGCCGGGTAAGAGATAGCGGCCCAGACCCATTTTGTCCGATTTAAGCGAAAGATAAAAAAGCAAACCAGAGAGCAAAAATTGGGCGATTAGCAAGATAGCTACAATCAGAATAGAGCGGTTGAGAACTTTATTGGAAATTTCTTTATTCTTCCAATACAGACAAATCAGGTAAATTACTAAAGCTATAAACAGAACATACGGCAGATAGGAATTTATTTGGGAAATTAAATAAAAATTTATAAAATGCAAAAAACCTCCTTGTATCTCGAGCCCCTCGACTCCAGCTCACAGCGAAGCTGTTCACTGCGAGCTGCTCGGGACAAGCATTGTCGAGAGATTGGTCTTAATTTAAGTATAACATAAAATTTTATTTCGAACGCAGTGAGAAAAAAGCTCTGCTTATTTCGAGCGAAGTGAGAAAAAAGGAATACTTGGACTTATTTCGAGCGTCAGCGAGAAAAAGGGTTCTACCGAGCGAAGTGAGGCAGGTTCCTATTTTAAGAAAAAACCCTGTGGATAATGCTTGTTTTTTTCCACAGGGCTTGCAATCACATCCCTACCCAATTGATGCCAAACTTATGATTTGGCGATTTGTTCGAACTGCTGGTAGACGGCAAACACTTTCTTGGCGTATGCGTTGCTGTCATTGTTGTAGTAGCGAAGTCCGGCCAAAATCTTGTCGTCCAGATTAGGACTTTGACAGGACTGAAATCCGGGGAGAAAGCAATTTTCCAGCGCCCAACGGATGGCGTAGCCGGGACTTTCCTCAATGTCTTTTATTGGCCTGCCTTTCCAGGGCCAGATTTGCATCAAGGATTTTTCCCCGTGTTTGCCAACTGCACTTTGGTTGAAATTACTTTCTACGCACGCAATCGCCGGGCCAATCATCAAAGGAATCTGGTGTTCATCAGAAACCTTAGCAAAGGCCCTTGCCAATTCACGAGTTTGTGACCAACCCATATTCTGTTTGGAACTAATGATTTGACCGACATACTCGATTTTTCCCCTCCAAGCCCATTTGTCTACCTCCATTTTCAGCTGTTGATTTTGGGCCTGCAGAAGAGCCATCTCAGACTGAGCGCCAGCCTGTTTTAGATCGGTAGTGAGCTGTTGCTCATTTGCTTTCAGCGGTATTAGCGAACAAACCAACACAACGGCCAACGCCAAAACCGCTTTTTGCCACGCTTTCAACGGCTTTTCTCCTTTCGTGACAGGCAGGGATGCAAGAACATCCGTTTGTTCAACGGACACTATAAATTTTAGGACAAAATTATCTGATTGTCAAACTCAAATTTTTACGGCGTTATGGTATTGACACCAAGAATATCACCTGCTCCTAAAGAATCTTTTTTCAACTCGGATGTGTCACCATAACCATACATGGTCAGATCTTTATCCACGCTAGAATACAAATCGTCCAAACCAACCCAGTGGCCAAATTCATGAGTGCCAATATTTTGGATATCAAAAGTGTTGGCGACTCCGCCGCAGTCATTGGTGCCATTGTAAGCTGTATAACTCCATTTGTAAATTTTGTTAAATACTGTATCTACCTCTGCAAGCTGACCACTGCTTACGTAATACCAGACATAAGTAATAGCAATTGCTGAAGATGAAGCACCTTTAAAAAGAATCGCATTTATGCCGTCATATTTGGCTGCCTTGACCGAAGTGGGACCACCATCATTAAAAATCTGTTTGGAATCAGCAGAATGCCATGTGGCAAAGGAAGAGGAAATAGCATTATTTACCTGACTATTACTCAGATTTTTCGGTTTTGTCCTATAGTTAATCTTATAGGTCACTCCAACATCAGGCATTTGCCAACCAGCCAAACCAAAATCTTGCACTTGGTCATTAGTAGTTGCTGTACAAGGATCAGCCACTGGTTTGCCATGAGGATTGGGATAGTGGACAAAAACCCGCAGTTTAACCTCATCTTTGGCAGCAGAAACAGGACCGGTAAAGAGAAAACTAATCAAGTAGAAAGCTACGGCTAAACCCAAAAGAAAAGCTAATAGTTTTTTCATTTTTTCCTTTCATATTTTAAAACTCGCCTGCGGCGATGATCGGCTTATATTTTACAAAACGTCAAATTGCGAGGATTCTAAATCTTTTTCCAAATCGACAATATCTTGGGTGGAGAAATCTGCAACATTAGCATCCAAATTATTCAGGTCTGTCTGCACACCTTTAAGATCCGTGTCTACGCTGCTGGTAGTTGTGGCAACTGGCTGAGCGATATTTTCGGCAGTTGAGGGAGCCACAGCGGTTTGAGGCGTAAAGTAGGTATAACCTAAAACTCCCAACCCCAATACTAAAACTATAACGACTGTCCAAATAAATGCCTTACTCATTGGTCCCTCCTTCTAATTTAGCTTGTGCAGCCGTCAGCTGACCGGCTAGTTTAACCAAAATTGTTCTGGCTTGCTCGGCCAGTTTGCGCGCTTGTTGGCTATCACCGGCTTTACTTTGGCTGGCGGCCTGGGTCAATACGTCTTTGGCCTGCGCCAGCGTTGTTTCAAACTCGGTAACGTCAACTTCTTTGCCTTTTAAAGTTGCAATTGTGGCTTCCAGCTTCGTGGCTATAGCGTTGAGTTTAGTAATAGTTTTATCAATGTTGGAAAGTGTAATCTCGTTGGCAATTTTCTTAAATAGCGCTCTGACATTGGCAAATTCCGCTCTGACATCAGCCGCGACTGTCTTAAGCTCTTCTTTGTTGGTAGCGGCGTTGACTTTGGCGCTCAACGCGTCTAAGGCTGAAATTTCCTTGTCAATATCGGCGATTAAAGCGCTTTTTCGCTCATCAGTCAAAACTTTCATATTGCCAACTTTTGTTTTGGCTTTGACTAATCTGCTTTTAACCCTGGCAATCGCTTTTGAAAGAATTGCCTGGGCTTTGATAAAAGATTGTTGCTTGAGTGCCTGCAAAACGTCTTGCTTTTCTGTTTTAATTTTTTCCCGCAGTTGGTCGCGACTGGTCTGCCATTCTGTTTTCGCCTTTTGGTAAGCGTCTGCGGCTGGGTCAGCGGCAGTAGTATTTGCCGCATAAGCTAAAGTCGCTGCCAAAATAAACATTAAGGCAACTGAAATCAG
>PCRM01000026.1:0-8565 GCA_002771215.1 Candidatus Nealsonbacteria bacterium CG23_combo_of_CG06-09_8_20_14_all_40_13
CAAAGATAAGGAAGCAGCGGTCAAACAAACCAAAGATGAACTACAAAAAGAAATTGATGATTTAAAAAAGCAGTTAGAGGAACAAAAGCAAACTGAAGAAACTCAAACAGCTGTAGATGAATATGCTGGTTGGAAAACTTACACTAATAAAACAATTGGCTATAGTTTAAAATATCCATCTGATTGGACTGCTAAAGAAGTGGAAACGTATAGTGAAACAATCGACAAAAATGTTAAATATATTACTATCACAACGCCTAATGGAAAATATTTTTTGCACTTTGGTCTTAAAAAACCAACTAATGATTTTGAAATAAGTGACAGAACTGGAATTGGTGCAGGAGATATGAAGCAAAAAACAGAATGGACAATAAAGATTTTAAATGTTTCTGTTACTCCAGAAGTTTTAGTTTTACAAAATAAAGTTAAAGAAATTTTTTACAATCAACCCTCTGGAACAACCCCGACTTGTAATTGCCAATTTACTGCCACTTTCAGTTATACCGAAAAAGCAGACTATAACACCTATGACATGGCCAGTTTAACAGATGAACGAAGTAAAGTTGAAAAAATCCTCAAATCTGTCAAATGGCTTTAAAAAAATCGTAATTTAATCACTGTGTGTATCATAAAAAGGAGGGAAAATGGATACAAAAGTAAAGAAGCTAAGAAAAATCGTAATTATCGCTGCGGTTTTAGTTTTAATTGCACAATTTTATTTTGCGATTATTCCTCAAAAAGCTAAGGCTTTGAGCTGGGAAAAGGTCTTGGATATGAATACACTCGGCTTAACAGATAATGATGGCCTTTTTCGCTTTCAAGAGTTCAAAGGTAAATTATATGCGGGTACGTATACTAATAATGAATCGGCTCAAGCCCAACTCTGGGTAACTTCCGATGGCCAAAATTGGGCTCAAGTGACTGGTTATTCATCAGTATACCAAGGCATCACCGCTATTGAAGTCTTTGGAGATTATCTTTATGTCTCTGCAATACCAAGTAGCATTGCGGTTGAGGGATTGATATTGCTCAAACGATAGAAATAAAGCGTTCTATAGATGGCGTCAGTTGGCAAACAGTTGTTGATAATAGTACTTTTGGCGATGAAGATTTGAAAGTTCTGTGGTCTTTAAAATCTTTTAAAAATCGTCTTTATACGGCGCTTTTAAGTTATGATAATGATACAAACACTTCTAAGGGTCTGGAAGTGTGGCGAACAGCAAATGGAACCAGTTGGGAAAAAGTAGCCAGTGGAGGTTTCGGTGACATTAACAATCTGTGGGCCATTACTATTGAAGAATTTAATGACTTTCTCTATATTGGCACTTTTAACTTCAATCTTGATATTGAAGTAGGCACCGGTGCAGAAGTCTGGCGCTCTCTAACTGGAGATAGCGGAACGTGGACCCAAACAAATGCTGATGGGTTCGGAGATACCAACAATTTTGTAATTTATATGATGGCTGCTTATAAAGGTTATTTGTATGTCGGTGTTTGGTATTATAATGAATCATCCGAAGACTGGATAAGGTTTTATAGAACTTCCGATGGTCAAAATTGGTCTCAAGTTGACCTTTCTGGTTTAAGCAGCGGTAGTGGTGGGGGTAGTTCTCTTTTAATGCCTTTGGTAGTTAATGATACCTTTTGGATGGGTAATAGTTTTGATACAGGAGGAGCTGGTCTCTACTACTCGTCTAATGTAGCTAACTGGCAGCAAGAGGGCGAAAGGGGATTTGGTGATGCAAATAACATTGATCTTTTCGCTATGACACTATTTAAGAATTATTTATATGTTAGTTTTGGTAATAATAATGGTGCGCAAATTTGGCGTTCCGGACCAATCAACCCTCTTTCGATATTAACTACCTCGCTACTTGCTGCGAAATTAGGTTCCTCTTATAGTGCGAATATAGATATTTCCTCTGGTACTTCTCCTTATATTTGTTCTTATACAGGTGATTTACCCCAAGGACTTTCTCTTTCGTCATCTTGCGTTATTTCTGGAATACCAACTCAGGCAAGTGACCATACTTTTACTGTTTATGTCCGTGATTCGGGAATCCCAGCCCAAACTACATCTAAAACCTTTAATTTAACTGTCATACCTGTGACTTTGCCAGAAACTGGTTCTAATAACCAAAACAATAGCTGGATTTTGCTGGGAGGATTAATTTGTCTTGGTTTCATTTATTCTTTCTCACTAACAAAACTAAAAAAATTAGATTAAAAATGAAGCTCCCCACCAGAGGCGGGGTATCTTCTCCTCCTTCGATGGAGCGAAATCCGCCGAAGTCCCGCGAAGCGGGACGAAGGAGGATAATTCTTTGGGCTTTTTTGTTTGTTTTAGTTGGCGCGGCAATTAATATTTTGATTTTACATTTGTATTCTCACCCGCCCATTCAGACTTATTTAGCTGTCCCCATTCGAAAAACAGAAATCAAAAAAGTAGAAATTTCTCCTGAAATAAAGCAATTTGGGATAAAAATTGATAAAATTGATGTTTTGGCTCCGATTTTAGAAAATGTCGATGGAACTGAGAAAGCTATTTATAATAAAGCATTACAGAGTGGTGTAGCTCATTACAAAGGAACGGCCTTACCAGAACAAAATAGTAATATCTTTATCTTTGGTCACTCAAGTTCTGTTTTAGGCATTGGCCCATATGCCAATATTTTCGCTAATCTTAACGAATTGGACAAAGGAGATACGATTGTTATCTACTATAAAGAGCAAGAATTTCACTACATTGTATTTGAGAAAAAAATTATAGGAAATGATGATCTGTCAGTTCTTGAACCGACTAAAAAAGAACAATTGACATTGATGACCTGTTGGCCAATAGGTAGTAAGGCTAAGCGCTTAATCATTAAATCTTATTTAGAAAAACAATAATGAAAATTGTAACTAAAATAAAAATCGTCGAGAAGTCGGGGAAATGAAAAAAATGTTAATCATTATTGCTATTGTCCTCATCGCCATAGCGGCAATCATCGCGGTTTTTCTTGTAATTAAAAGATCCCCCGCAAGTATTGCTGATAATGAATTATGCAGTCAAATCGTAGGGTCGGACAAATACTATTGTCATGCAAGAGTCGAAAAAAAACCCAGACCTCTGCAAAAAAATGGACGGACCAGACAGTCAAGTATGCTCGGCAATATTGCTTGAGGACTCGAGCTACTGCCAAAAAATTAGCCTACCTCAAGCGAAAAAAATGTGCTATAACGAACTGGCAAGGGCAAGTGGCAATATTAATTATTGTGATGAGGCTGACCGACAAAGAGAGTTGTTATTTTAGTTTTATTTCCGGTAAATACTGGGACGGGAAATCTTCCCAAATTGATAAGACGGTTTGCCCGGAAAAATTTTCTCCACAATCTCCTGAAGTTAAGACCTGCCTCGCGTTAACTTCCGGGGACGCGACGCTTTGTGGGGATAATCCAGCGTGTAAAATCTTTTTTAATACCGATTTGAATTTCTGCCAAGACATTTCTGGAAAAAAGATGTTGACATAAAGCAGACAGAGTGCATAAGAAATGTTGCATTATTAAAAAAAGATGTTAGTATTTGCGAAAAAATTCCTGCTGGTAATCTGCCTGAAATAAACGACTGTATTCTTGATTTTGTCGGCCATATTTTGCCTGATGCTTCATTTTGTGAAAAAATTACTGACAAACAAATGAAAACCGGTTGTTTAATTGAAGCCGCGGTTGGGCAGCTTTCAAGTAAATAAAGTAAGATTTATTAAAGAAAAGAGGGACATAGAAATCGGGGACGGTTCTCATTAAATTAGCGTCCTATACATAAACCTTCTTTTCTGTTATCATATTTAAAGAAAAGGACTAATTTGATTAAAATCAAAACCGTTTCTGAAATTGAAATTATGCGCCAAGGCGGACAAATTTTGGCGCAAGTACTCGAGCATTTAATTTCTATCAGTGTTGTAGGTACGTCAGCCGATTTACTAAATGATTTAGCCGAGAAAATAATTTTACAATTCGGCGGACAGCCGTCTTTCAAAGGTTTTAATGGTTATCCTTATTCTATCTGCGTTTCAACCAACCGTGAAATAGTTCACGGTTTACCTTTGACCAATAAAATCTTTAAAGCAGGTGATTTGGTTTCCATTGATGTCGGCCTCCTTTACAAAGGTTTCCATACAGATGCGGCTAAAAGTTTCATTATAGGCCAACCACAATCTAAGAATGATGTAAAATTAATTAAGATAACTGAATCTTCTCTTATGAAAGCTGTTGAGGCAATTAGGGACGGTGTGCTACTTGGCGAAATTTCCCATCTGGTTGAAAATTATGTCACAAAAAATGGTTTTAAAATTGTAAAAAATCTTTCCGGTCATGGAATAGGTGAAGATTTGCAGGAAGACCCACCAGTTTTTAACTTCGGACGCAAAAATCAAGGTCCGCGATTGAAAAAAGGCATGGTTTTGGCTATTGAACCAATGGTTGTTGCCGGCTCGCCGATAAATTTTACACTGGCTGATGGTTGGACCGTGGCGACGCGCGACGGAAAGAAAGCTGCCCATTTTGAACACACCGTCGCAGTGTTGGAAAAGGGCAGGCAAATATTGACAAGATAGCCAAAGTTTGTTAAGATATATTTAGCTAAGATTAATGACTGAAAAAGATAGTGTAATTAAAGTTGAGGGTGAAGTCGTTGAGGCATTACCCAATGCTACTTTTAAAGTGGTTTTAGATAATGGTCATGAAATTTTAGCTCATCTATCTGGAAAAATGCGACTTCATTTCATTAAAATCTTAACTGGAGATAAAGTTTCTGTCGAAATGTCACCATATGATTTGACCAAAGGCAGAATTGTTAGACGTTTATGAAAGTTCAACCATCAGTTAAAAAAATCTGTGACAAATGCAAAATTATTAGGAGAAGGGGCAAAACAAGTGGTATTAAAATCCGAGTAATTTGCTCCAAACCCAAACATAAACAAAGACAGGGTTAATTTTATATTTAAAGTAAATTTATGGCCAGAATTACCGGTGTAAATATTCCAGACAACAAAAATGCAGTTATTTCTCTCTCTTATATTTATGGGATTGGTCCTAAAAATTCATTAAAAATTTTAAAACAAGCTAATATTTCACCGAATGAAAAGATTAAAAATTTATCCGAAGAGCAAATTGAAAAGATTAGACAAATAATTGCTAAAAATTATAAAGTTGAAGGTGATTTAAGGTTGGAAGTTTCACAAAATATTAAACGGTTAAAAGAAATTGGCAGCTACAGGGGAACGCGTCATGCCAAAAATCTGCCTGTCCGCGGCCAGCGTACCCGTACCAATGCCCGAACCAAAAGGGGTAAAAGAGTAACTGTCGGTTCAGGCCGAAAAAAAACGGCTGAAAAAACATAAAAAAGGTAAATATTTATGGTTTTTAATAAATCGTCAAAAAAGAGAAAAATTACCAAAATCGTGCCAGAAGGAAAAATTTATATTTATTCCTCTTTTAATAATACGATTGTCACGATAACAGATTTAGAGGGAAATGTCTTATCTTGGGCCTCAGCGGGCTCACTTGGCTTTAAGGGTGCCCAAAAATCTACGCCTTTTGCCTCCCAGCAAGCTGCTTCATCTGCCTTGGAAAAGGCAAAAGTTTATGGATTGCAAAAAGCCGCTGTGTTTATTTCCGGCGTTGGCTCAGGACGCGAATCGGCGGTACGTGTTTTACCAGCTTCTGGTATTAAAATTACCAAGATTCGCGATGTCACACCGATTCCTCACAATGGGCCGCGCGCCAAAAAACCAAGGAGAGTTTAATGGAACTTAATGCGTGTAAAAGATGCCGACGAGCCAGAGTTAAACTTTTTTTGAAAGGGGAAAGATGCCTTTCGCCTAAATGCTCAGTAACTTTAAGAAATTACCCGCCTGGCCAAAAAGCATCGCGACCCAAAAAAATATCTGAATATGGTCTTCAACTTTTAGAAAAACAGAAAATTAAAGCTACCTATGGCATACGTGAAAGGCAATTAAGTTTTTATTATAAAAAAGCCTCAAAATTTAAACAGCTCAAAGGTGAAAAATTGCTGCAAATACTAGAAATGCGCTTAGACAACGTGATTTACCGCTGCGGTTTCACCAGCTCCAGAGCATCAGCTAGACAATTAATTTTACATGGTCATGTTAAAATTAATAACAAAAAGGTTGATCTACCATCATATCAGGCTAAGCCTAAAGATAAAATTGAAATTTCATTAAAAATACAACCGCTAAAAATAGAATTGCCGTCGTGGCTGAAAAGAAATGTTAAAGCTTTAACTGCTAATGTTATTAACGTTCCCGAACGCAAAGAAATTGCCACTGATGTTGATGAATTAAAAATATTAGAATTCTACGCAAGATAAAATTATGAAGGAGTCAAATGAGTTATACACTGCCAGAGACAGAACTGTTAAAATTTCAGACGCTTGAGGAATCAAAAGATTTTGGTATTTTCGTCTTGGAACCGTTATTCCCAGGCTACGGAATCACCATTGGCACCGCCATAAGAAGAATTCTTCTTTCTTCACTTGAGGGAGCCGCAATTTCATCGGTAAAATTCGACAATGCTTCACACGAATTTTCTACTCTAAAGGGCGTTAAAGAAGATATGGTGGAAATAATTTTGAATTTAAAGTCATTACGTTTGACGCTCAATGGTACCCAACCAACTGTAATAAAATTGGCTAAAAAAGGTGTTGGCGAAGTTACGGCCGAGGATATTGTTAAAAATGCGCAAGTTGAGTTAATTGACCCAACTTTCCACATCGCCACCTTGGATAAAGATGGAAAATTATCATTTGAAGCCACAGTTGAAAAAGGACGAGGATATGTACCGGCAGAAATAAGAAAGGAAGAAAAACTTCCATTGGGTACAATCGCTATTGACTGCGTATTTAGTCCTATCAGAAAAGTCCATTTTGAAATTGATAATACGCGCGTTGCTGAAGCTACCAATTTTGATAAATTGACAATGGAAATTACAACTGACGGGACAATAAAACCATCTGACGCCTTGAAGATAGCTTGTCAAATCTTGCTTGAACATTTTAATTTCCTAACTTCAGAAATTAAACCGGTACCTGTCAAAGCCGTAAAAGAAACCAAAGCTAAAAATAAAAAAGTTCGTAAACCGAAAAAAATGAAGCTCCACCGACAGGAGTCGACGGTATCTTCTCCTCTTTCGGCGGAGCAAAATCCGCCGAAGCAGAAGACAAGTATTCCCCTGTCAGGAAACAGAGGTCTTCTGCGAAGGAGGCTAAAAAAAACTACAAAAGTCGTCAAAAATCTAAAAAAATAATCTTTTATATCTTAAATAATGAAAAAAGTAAAACTTTCAGCAAAAATTGATCATCGCAAAAGCTTAATTAAAAATCTTGTCACTTCTTTAATTTTATATGAAAAGATAACAACTTCGCTGGCAAAAGCCAAAGCGATTAAACCTATTGTTGAAAAATTAGTTAATTCAGCCAAAAAAGGCGATTTAAATTCTAAAAGACAGCTTTTTTCATTTCTTCCCGATAAAAACGCTGCCTTAAAAATATTAGAGGAAATATCAAAACGCTACCAGGACCGTTCTGGAGGATATGTACAAATTTTCAGGTTAAAGCCCAGAATGGGAGATTCATCGCAACAAGCCCTTATCAGATTTATTCCGACTAAAATGACCAACCAAGAAGCAAAAGAAGATAAAAATGACCAAGCAAAAGCAAAAGCCAAGACAAACGTTTAAAATCGATGCTAAAGGCAGAATTTTAGGCAGATTAGCAGTAGAAATTGCTAATATTCTTCGCGGTAAGAATAAAGTTGAATACGTTCCAAATTTAGATGTCGGCGATAGTGTACTTATATACAATGTCAAGGATATTGTTTTTACTGGGCGAAAACTACTGCAAAAAAAATATTACCGTCATTCCACTTACCCCGGCGGTTTGAAAATTGAAACATTGAAAGATGTATTTTTCAAAAATCCAGGAAAAGTATTATTTAAGGCAGTTTCTGGTATGATACCTGACAATAAACTCAAAAATCACATGCTTAAACGACTCATAATTTTCCCAGGAGAATATGATGGTCAATAAATCTGTCAAGCAAAAATATTATTATGCACTAGGTCGACGCAAGACAGCCACGGCCAAGGTTTATTTAAAACCTGGCACGGGCTTAGTCAAAATAAATAATAAAGATTTTGAAGTAACACCTGAAATAACCCAAATCTATAACGGTCCACTGGATATCACCGGCAATTTAGGTAAATTTGATATTACTGCCAAAGTAAGCGGTGGTGGCTTTTCCTCGCAAAAGGAAGCAATACGCTTAGGTGTTGCTCGAGCTTTATTGAAATATGATGATAAACTTAAACAAGTTTTGCGAAAAAATGGTTTCCTTACCCGCGATCCTCGTGAAAAAGAACGTAAAAAACCAGGCCTCAAAGGTGCTCGCAAAGCGCCGCAATGGCAAAAACGTTAATTTATCAGCGAATGATATGAGCGACAAGGTTCTTGAGCGTAGCGAAAGGTTCTTATCAGCGAATGATATGAGCGACAAGGTTCTTGAGCGT